>JASFPT010000054.1:0-18573 GCA_050115795.1 Desulfobacterales bacterium | reverse complement strand
ACCCCGCCTGCGGCGATTCCGGCCATGGCGGCCCATGTGATCGGAATCAGGGGACGGGTCCAGATCCTGCGGCCGTGTGACGGCGCATCCCTTTCCCCCGCCTTTTGGATGCGGGGTTCCGGCGTGCAGGAGTGGGCGCGGTCGGACGGAGCCATTGGGCATCGGGCTTGCGGGCCGACACGGGTGGCGGAAAACGGGGGCGGCCGGTTCAGCCCTTTTCCCGGCGAATCGCGGCCCCCAGTCCGGCGAACTTCTTTTCGATCGATTCGTAACCCCTGTCCAGGTGGTAAACCCGGTTGATCTGGGTCTCCCCCCGGGCCACGAGACCGGCCAGGATCAGGGATGCGCTGGCGCGAAGATCGGTGGCCATGACCGGCGCTCCCGACAGGTAGGGAACCCCCCGGACCACGGCCGAGTTCCCGGATACGGTGATGTCCGCACCCAGGCGGCGCAGTTCGCTGACATGGATGAAACGGTTTTCGAAAATGGTTTCGGAGATCACGCTCTGGCCCTTGGCCACGCTCATCAGCACCATGAACTGGGCCTGCATGTCGGTGGCAAACCCCGGGTACGGCAGGGTCTTGGCGTCGACGCTTTGAATCCTTTCGGCGCCGGTGACCCGCAATCGGTCTTGGCCCACTTCCACACCGGCCCCGGTCTGCCGGAGCTTGTGAATGAGGGCCCCCAGGTGCTCCGGCTCGCAGGAGCAGATGGTGATGTCTCCTCCGGTCAAGGCCGAAGCGATCATAAACGTGCCGGCCTCGATCCGGTCCGGGATGATCGACACGGAGACCGGCGACAGGGACCGAACCCCTTCGACCGTGATCACCGAAGTGCCCTCCCCTTCAATTTTTGCCCCCATCTGCCGGAGCACCTGGGCCAGTGCGACCACCTCCGGCTCGCGGGCCGCATTTCTCAGCACGGTGGTTCCCTCGGCGAGCACGGCGGCCATCAACAGGTTCTCCGTTCCGGTCACCGTGGTGATGTCAAAGAAGATCTCGCATCCCTTCAGCCGATCGGCGCGGGCCTCCACGTACCCGTGGGAAAGATCGATTTCGGCACCCAGCAGCGACAGCCCCTTGAGGTGGAGGTTGATCGGCCGGGCCCCGATGGCGCAACCGCCCGGCAGCGAGACCTTCGCCTTTTTCATCCGCGCCACCAGAGGGCCGAGCACCAGAATGGAAGCGCGCATTTTCCGGACCAGATCGTAGGGTGCGTCGTGGTTGTTGAGGCCGACCGCATCGATCCGGATGGTGGGGTAGTTCGACTCGATTCGGGCCCCCAAGTGCGACAGCAGCACCAGGATGCTTTCGATGTCCCGGAGCGCCGGGACGTTGGCATACGTGTTCTGACCGTCGGTGAGCAGGGATGAGGCCAGTATCGGCAGCGCCGCATTCTTGGCGCCGCTGACCAACACCTCGCCGCTCAGCCGATTGCCTCCCTCCACTAGGATCTGGTCCATGGTCGTCTCCCCGCTTGCGCCGCTAATCAACCAATCAAAAAAAAAGGCGCGCGTCCTTCCTCCGGGGGAAGGACGCGCGCCGTTTTTCTTGCAAAGCGGCAATCAGTGTTCGTTGTGGTGGGCGCCCTTGCCCTTGGAGGTGTCGATGATCGCCTTGATGACGCAGTAGGTCATGCCGATGCCGAGGATATTCAGCGCGAACCAGAGCCCGCCCATGAACACCACGTGCGACATGTCCCAGATCCACTCGAAATTGAACGGAAACATTGATCTCCTCCTTTGGACGGGCTAGGCCCGCGCCGGCGCCGCCTCGGGTTCTCCGGCCGCCGCCTCCTCGGCAGGCGCTTCTTCCGGTTCCGCTGCGGCTTGGGGCGCCGACGGCTCGATCGGGTTGAGTTCTCTTTCCTGCGGCCACACCGGCAGATACCGGTGGGACAGCGCGATCAGGATGATGCCGTAGGCGACCGGCAGGATCGTGGTGGCCACCTCCTGCCAGCTCGGATAGTAAAGCGCCCACTGGTCGAAGGGAAGCACCGGCACCGCCATGACCTGGAGCACCATCACCCAGCGGTTGACCAAGACACCGACCACGCCCAGCACCACCGCAAGCGTCAGGGTCTTGGGGTTGCTCCGAAGCTTGGCGGATATCAGGATCAGCGCCGGGACAGCCCCGCCGATGACGATCTCCAGGATCAGGATCCAGATGCCGTAAAAGCCGTTGTTGGAGTAGAACTCCATGAGGCTGAAGCCCTTGGAAGGCGCGGTCACCGCCGCCCAGTACCAGGTGTCGAAGATCTTTGCGATGATGTAGGTGAGCATCATCCATCCGGCGATCTTCGCCAGAAGCTGGACCACGTTGTCTTTGACCAGTTTCTTTCCCGTGATCTTTTCGACGATCTTTAGCAGCATCAGCGTAAAGCAGGGGCCGTATGCCGCCGCAGACCAGGTGAACAGAAAGAAGGTCCAGGGCCAGATGAAGATCCCTTCCCGGAAAGAAAAGGGACGCCCGAAAAGGACGCCGGCCACGCCCCCCAGGGAGCCTTGGTGGAAAAAGGACAGAAAGGCGCCGGTGGCGGCAAAGACGGCCATGATCTCGTGCATGTTGTGGCTCAGGTTGTGGATGAAGGGGACCCTGTCCAACTGCCGGTTTTCCAGAATCAGGGGAAGATATTCGATGGTCAGCACGCCGAAATAGCAGGTCAGGCAGAAAGCCACCTCGGTGAGCATCGAATGCACGTTGGCGTGCCAGAAAATGAACCATCCCCGCAGCGGTTGGCCGATGTCGATGGCCAGGATCAACAGGGCGCTGCTGTAGCAGATGAAGCCCACCAGCACCGCAAAGTTGATGATGTTCTTCAGCTCGTCCTTGCCGATGATGTAGCGCAGCAGTCCGGTGAAAAACGCGCCGCCGCCGAGGGCGATGACGCCCAGGTCGGCCCAGATCCAGAGCGCGAATCCATAGTAATCGTTCATGTTGGTCTGGTTCAGGCCCTTGATCCAGCACAGCAGCATGGCGTAGACGCCCCAGGCCAGCACGACAACGACCGGGCCGAGCTTCAGGAGGAATTTCCACAAGGGATCCCGCTTTACGCCCTCGGGTATCAATGCAGTGTCCATAAGTTCGGTGCTCCTCAAAGTCTGCAGTTTACCGTTTCGGAATCGCTGCGTTTAGTGCCTTTTGAGCTTGCCTTCTCCGGCCAGGGCGTTGTCTCCCTGGTTCCTGACCCATTCCCGGCTCGACAGGTAGTAGACTTTCGGATTGGTCCCGAGCCGTTCCAGGAGTCGGAAGGCGTTGGGGTTCTTCGGTCGTCCACCGTGTTTTTCATCCGGTTGCGCGATCTGGTGCACCCGGTGGGCCGGATTGTTCAGGTCCCCGAAAATGATGGCGCCGGCCGGGCAGGCCTGGGTGCAGGCGGTCTGGTACTCGCCTTCTTCCAGCTCCAGGCTGTCTCTTTCCCCCTCGGCGTATTCGTAGATGGCCCGGTCCGTGGCCGCCTGATAGCGGTGGTAGCAGAAGCTGCACTTTTCCACGACCCCGCGCATCCGAACCGAAACCTTCGGGTTCAGATACTTTTCCATACCGTCGGGCCAGACCGGATCCCACCAGTTGAAGTATCTCACGTGGTAGGGGCATGCCGCCATGCAGTACCGGCAGCCGAAGCAGCGGGTGTAGATCTGGCTGACGATGCCCGTATCCATGCCGTAGTCGGTGGCCGTGGCCGGGCAGACCGAGACACACGGCGAGTGGCCGTGTTCTCCCTCGCACTGCTGGCAGGGCCGGGGCAGAAAGCAGACATCGGTTTCCGGATACGGCTTTCCGTTATTGAGCTCGTAGACCCGCATCCAGGTGATGCTGGTCCGCTTGTCGGTTTCATCCGGCTTGAAGGGAATGTTGTTTTCCGACATGCAGGCCACCATGCAGGCCCCGCATCCGGTGCATTTGTCCAGATCGATCACCATTCCGAACTTTTTGTGTCTTTCCTGTTTCATCAGAACCTCGTGATGTGGTGTGAGCGATCAGCTTTCCGCCTCGGGGGCCGGACGGGCAGCAGGCTTGCCGCTGCAGCCGGTGAGGCCTCCGCCCGGGTTACGCTCTGGTCAGTTTGGCTCGGATTCCCCATGCCGCGTTTAGCCCGGATACCGGGTCCTGCACCGGGCCGATGAGCCGGTTGAAATTGGTCCCTTTGCCGGCAAGGTATTTGTCGTAAGCGGTGTGACCGAGCCCTCTGGCCATGGCCACCAATCCGGGCATGAGCCCTTCATACAAATGGATCCGGACCTCGGCGCTTCCCTTTGCCGTGGTCAAGGCCGCCCGGCTGCCCTCAGAAAGTCCGAGCTGTTGCGCAGTTCGGGGATTGACCTCCACCAGGAGATCATTTCCTTTGAGGACCGTGTCGGAGACCGTTTTCGTCATGAAGGGCGGATTGCCGACGTAGTCTGCCGAGATCCGCATCGAGTCATAGGACACCAGGATCAGCGGAAAGGCCCCTTCGCCGCCCTCGACCTGCACGGGCGCATAACCGCCGTTCAGGCCTTCCGGGAAAAATTCGAACTTGCCCGAGGCCGTCTCGAAAGCCTCCGGCCATCCGGCCGGTGCGAAGTCTTCCGCCATCCAGTAACCGTCGGTGGTCATTGCATCCCACTGCTCTTCGTAGGTCTGCTTCAGGCAGTCCTCGTAGCTTTCCCAGGGAAATGCGCCCGCTACCGGATCGGCCAGTTTCTGCGTCAGCTCAATGATCACGTCCCCCACGTTTCGGGTGTTGAACTGGGGGTCGACCACGGGCTGCACCAGACCGACGAAGGGTCGGTTGAATCCGTCCGGGTTCGGAAGGTCCTCGTATCGCTCCAGATAGACGTGGTTGGGCAGGATCAGATCCGCGTTCTGTGCGGTCTCGTCCATGAAGGAAGAGAAGCTGACGACAAAGGGAATCTTGCCCAGAGCGCCCTTGACCGTCTCCGGGTCGGGCTGCGAGAAGCAGGGATTGGCCTCGACGATGAAGAGCGCCTCCACCGGGTAGCCCAATCCTGCCTTGACCGATTCGAAAAAGCGGTTCGGCAGCGAGGCGGTGGCATCGTAAGGTTCGCTGCCGGCGCCGTCGAGTCTTGCGGCCTGCATTCCGGTTGCCGCGGTGTTGTCCATTTCCGGATCGGGCCAGGCGAATTCGACCGGTTCCGGAACCGCCCAGATGCCGCCGCCGCTGTTGACGGCACCGATCAGTGCGTTCAAGGCGTGGACGGCAAAAAACTCGTTCATGCTCCCGGGGGTGTCCCCTTCTCCCCGGCCGCAAATGGCCAGGGGCATGGAGGAGCGCGAGAATTCCCGGGCGAGCTCCACAATGGTCTTGGCATCGACACCGGTAATCTGGGCGACCTTGTCCGGCGCGTAGTCGTTCATGACCATCTGCCGGAAGGCATCGAAACCGCCGCCGTATTCGCTGACGAACTGGGCGCGGTAGCGCTTTTCCAGAATGATCACATGGGCAAGCCCCAAGGCGAGCGCAGCTTCGGTGCCGGGGTTGATGGCAACCCACTGATCGGCCTTTGCGGCGGTGTTCGACAGCCGAGGCTCCACCTGTACCAGCCGCCCGCGCCCGTCCTTCAGGCTGCTGTTGGTCCGGAACATCCTCACCGGTGAGCCCCATCCGTCCAGAACGCCGCTGCCGAAGCTCAGGAGAAAATCGGTCTGTTCCAGGTCCAGACCGGCGCTTGCCTGGACCCCCTGCATCCGGTGAAGGGCGAGTTCGTAGGAATCTCTGACCGAGGTGGCGGTGACAAAGTTGGGGGAGCCGTAGGCGGTGAGAAGACGGCTCAGCATGGCCGGAATCGTTCCCCTGCGGTTGCCGGAGAAGACCGCCAGCGATTCGGGCCGGCCCTGTTCCCGGAGCTCGATCAATCGAGCGGCTACCGTTTCGAGGGCCTCGTCCCAGGAGATCGACACCCAACGTCCGCTCCCGCGACCGCCGTCTCGTTTCATGGGGCCTTTGACCCGGGTCGGGCCGTAAAGCAGCTGCAGACCCGACAGCCCGCGGATACAGATTCCCCCCGCGTTGATGGGATGCCCGTCGGTTCCCTCGATCTTGATGGCCCGGCGGTCCACCTTTTTGACCTGGATTCCGCACCCGCCGGGGCAAAGGGCGCAGGTCGATGCGGCATAGCTAATTTCTCCATCGGGGGGCACCGGCGTCCAGGGCCATGCCTGGGTCCATATCGACAGGTCGTCGGTCAATTTCCATGGCAGCGGCGAAAGCGCCGTGCCTGCGGCACCTCCGATGATGAACGACAAGAAGCTCCTTCTGCCAACTTTCATAGATTTTTCCCCTCAGTTGCTCAACAAGGCGGATTGCAGATACGGTTTACCCGGGCCGAAGGCGTCTATTTGTGGCACTTGAAACAGGCCCCGCGCTGCGTCTGCGCGCTGTCTCCCTTGGTACTGGAAACGGTCCCCGGAAAGCCGACCCGCAGGACGTTGTCGATGAGCCGGCCCAGCGGATCGGTGACTTCTTCACGGGAAGCGGTGTCGCGGGCTTCCTCGTGGCATTCCGCACAGTCGTCCATCTTCATCCGGTCCCAGGAGTTTCGCTTGATGCCGGAGATGTTCCGGCCCCAGATGTCCCGGCTGTAGCCGGTGATCCGGTTCTCCTCGTAGACCCGGGTGTGCTCGCTTTCACCGACGGGGCCATGGCAGGTGACGCAATCCATCTGGGACTTGAGCACATGGGCGGCGTGGGAGAAAAACACACAGTCGGGCTGCCGTGAATAGACGAGCCACGGCACCTCTTTGTATTTCCAGACATACTCGGTGACGAACTTTTCTTCCTCCGGGTCTTCGCCCTGAACCTCCTCGTGACAGTCCATGCAGGACCACAGGGTCGGCACACCGGAGAACGTGCCGTCGGTCCGGAAATAGTGGCAGCTGCTGCAATCCCCCGTCAACTCGGTGTGCAGGGCGTGGTTGAAATCGATCGGTTGTTTTTTCTGGGAGTAGAGCAGTTGCGGGAAGATGATCCATCCCACGATGAGGCTGGCAATGAGTCCGATAAAGAAAAAGAAGATCACGTATGCCGTGGCCTTCCCTTTCTGCTCCGGTGCCGAGGGCGATGGGCTTTCTCCGCCGGGATCCTCGGAGGGAATGTCCTTTTCGTGCTCGTCTGCAGTGCTCATGGAAACTCCGTTGCGTTGGTCTGGCGGCCGCCCCCCATCGGTTGCGGCTGCACATTCATGGGTACCGGAAAATCCCTGACTTCCGACGACTGATTGTTGGAACCCCATTATCGACTAGGCAGGCGGCCCACTCACCGTCGAAGAAGCCCTGAATCGGCGCAAATTCCGGCGAATAGGCCCAAAAATTCATGCGATGATGTACCCGGAGAGAGCCGGTTTGTCAAGAGGAATCCCGCCGCCGGCGCAGCGCCTGCGGCGGGGTGGGAGAAAAGGGTAACCTATCGGATGTAATGCACTTATTGGACGTTTTTGAGGATTCCAACATCGCAATCCGTGGGGGAAACCGCTACTGCCCCATGGCGCCGTAGCTGTGGAGGCCCGGCAGCAGGTTTACGCCGAAATAGGTAAAAAGCACGGCCATAAACCCGATGATCGACATGTAGGCGATTCTGCGGCCGTGCCAGCCGCGCATCATGCGGGCATGCAGCAGGGCGGCATAAATGAACCACGTGATCAGAGACCAGGTCTCCTTTGGATCCCAGCCCCAATAGCGCCCCCAGGCGGAATTGGCCCACACCGCACCGGTGATGATCCCCGTCGACAGGAACAAGAAACCGAACATAATCAGCTGGTGGGTGAGCCGATCGAGGACCTTCGGCTCGGGAAGGCGCTCGAGCAGACGTTCCCTGAGCTCGGGGTCGAGGCGCCGATACAGGTAAGCGGTGGCATAGACCACAAAACAGGCGCCGGCCCCCATGAGGGCGGAAACGGGCCAGTTGTGCAGCTGGAGAATCCTGCCGAGCAGGGTTACCGAAGCAAAGAGGGCCAGCGGCTTGACGAAGTCCCAGATCGAGATACCGCCGGAGGACTCGTCCCTGCCCTTTCGCATCAGGTACATCAGGCTGACGCCGAAGGCCACTGCAAATGCGCCGTATCCAACGAAACAGGCCATCACGTGGGCGATGAGCCAATTGCTTTTCAGTGCCGGGATGAGCGGCTGGATCCGGTCGCTGATGCTGGGCGAAAGCGATGCATAGGCCATGGCCAGAAACGCGATCGGCAGCACAAAGGCCCCGATCACCCGGCTTTTCTGGCTTCTTTCAATCACCAGGTAGATGAGACTCATGGTGAAGGCGAAAAAGACCAGAGACTCGTACAGGTTGGCCAGCGGTGCATGTCCGATGCCGAGTTGGTACGATTCGATCCACCGCAACAGGATACCGGCGGCGTTTCCGATCATCGCCGCCGCCGTTGTCCAGGTGGCCAGTTTCCCGGGCAGCTCTTTTTTGAAGATCCAGGCCGTCAGGTACAAAAACGCGGACAGGCCGTATACGAATGTCACGATCGAAAGCAGGAAAGAGCTTGTCATCTCTTGGTTCCCTCAATGCTTCATGGGTTAGCGTTCCAGTGGGTCGAGCGATTCCTTCAGCCGCCCGGCGATTCGCTCGAGCCGGAGCTCCAGGGAGTGCCGGTTCCGGCTGGCGGCACCGGCAAGGAACAGGCGGCTCCCTTCGCCTTCGGCAACGACTTCGACGCAGATCTGCTGATGGGACATGAAAAACGTCACGAAACATCCGACGATCATCAGGATGAATCCGACGTATACGATCCACACCCCCGGATCTTTGGTCACCTGAAGACCGGTATAATAGCGCTTCTCGGGCGGGGAGACCTTGGCCGCCTCCGGTTCCACGGCCGCAACCGAAATGATGGTCGCCCCTTTTCGCATCTTGTCGAAGTTGGAGAACCGAAGCGGCAGCAGCACCTCGACCGGCTCGCCTTCGGGCGGCGTCAGCGTCCCCTTGAACGCCTCGCCGATGGGCTGGCCCATGAAATCGGCCTCCGGTTCATAGGATTCGAGCCGGAAGGTGCCCCCGCCCTCGGGAATCTGGACTGAATCGCCGATCGCGAGCTTCTGCTCGTAGGCCATGCCGCTCTCGCGGCTGGTAAAGATGAGCACCGCTCCGGTGGGCGGCTGCGCCCGGCGGGGCTGCATCGGTTCTTTCATCTCCCCGTAACTGGACTGAAAAAAATTGATGCCGCGGTAGCGCAGGGGATCGTTGACGATAACGTTTTTTTGCAGCACGGGTTTGCCGTCTTCGATGATGGTCAAACTGCTGCGGAATTCCTTGGGTTCTCCGGACGCGTAGAAGGTAACGGAAAAATCGTCGCAGCGGACGGAAAACGGCAGCACCGCCGTTTGGTTGCTGTTTCGCAGACGGATCGTGTTGACGGTCTCTCCTTCGGGAATGTTGACAAACCCCTCCAGGCCGAACATGGACCCGATCAGACCGCCGATCAGCAGCAGGATGACGCTTCCGTGAACGATATACACGCCCAGGCGGCTCCACCGCCAGCGTTCGGCGAAAAAGACGAAACCCTTCTTTCCTTCCTCTTGGACCTGGGCGCGGCCGAAGCCCCGGCCGGCCTCCTTGAATACCGTCTGGCGAATTTGTCCGGGAAGAACGTCGGCGGAAAATTCGATCCGGTTCTGGCGGCGCCTGAACCGGTCGACAGAATAACGGGGATCTTTGGCAAAGATGATGCGCCAGGTAACGGAGAGCCGGTCCACGGAACAGACCAGCACGTTGACGGTGAGCAGGACCATCAGAACCTGGAACCACCAGGAGTGGTACATGTCGAACAGATCCAGGACGTCGAACAGCCGGTAGACAAACTCCCCGTAGGCCCGGAAATAATCCGCAGGGCTCTCGTTCTGGGGGATCAGGGTTCCGATAATCGACGTCACCGCCAACGAAAGCAGCAATACGATGGTCAACCGGAGGGAGGCAAAAAACTTCCAAATGCTCTGGACCGTATCTGCAGATACCTCATTCTTGCTCATCAGACAGCAGGACCCTTCATCGATATTTTTTCCCAGGCAATGTCACCACCGGCGAAGCGCCGAAGCATCGGCTCCCGGTTCAGGGGCGACGGCCCGGTGCTTTCCGGGCGACGATGCCCTGGAACGGAACTGGCCGAGCGTTCCGGCGACGGTGGTTCAAAGCGCCGCTACATAGCAGAACCGACGCCGGGTGGCAACCGGCGCCGACTTGACATCGGCCTTGTCGCTTTTACCGCTTTTTCAGTCCACACACTATAGCGATCGAAATGCGGGTTGACAATCCAAAGCCTGATATGAGATTGGACAAGGTTCCGCAACGGCCCCGGTTCCGTTTCGAGAATCCGGGGCGGACTGAAGAGACTGCCGCGCGCCTGCGGGCGCCTGCGGCGAACCGCGCGAGGGGCATATGATCGAGGTCAAACAGCTTACCAAGCTTTTCGGCACGCGAAAGGCGGTGGATGCCGTCTCCTTCACCGTAAACAAGGGGGAAATCCTCGGCTTCATGGGGCCCAACGGGGCGGGAAAGTCCACGACCATGCGGATGCTCACCGGATACCTTTCGCCCTCTTCGGGGACGGCTGTCGTCGGGGGCTGCGATATCGTGGAGAATCCCCTGGCAGCCCAGAAAAAGATGGGATATCTGCCGGAAAATGCCCCGGTCTACCGGGAGATGACCGTCTCCGGCTTTCTGGACTTCATCTCCGAAATCCGGGGCTTTGCCGGCCATGAGAAGCGCAATACCGTAGCCGCCATCATTGAACGCTGTTTCTTGGCGGAAGTCCGAAGCCAGCCGATCGGCACATTGTCCAAGGGCTACAAACAACGGGTCTGCTTTGCCCAGAGCATCCTTCACGACCCGGAATACCTGATCCTTGACGAACCCACCGATGGATTGGACCCCAACCAGAAACACGAGGTGCGGCAGATGATCCGGGAGATGAGCGCCCAGAAAGGAATCATTTTGTCGACCCATATCCTCGACGAGGTCGACGCGGTCTGCACCCGGGTCATCATCATCGACAGGGGCAAGGTGGTGGCGGACGACACGCCGGACGGACTGCGGGCCCGATCATCCTACCACGGTGCGGTGTCGGTCGCCTTTGAAGGTGACTGGCCCGAAAAGCTCGTGGAGGTCCTCGGCGGGATGGCCGAAGTCGGGGATCTTCAAGTCGTCGGGGAAACCGGAGCACGGCGGCTGCGCATTTTTCCGAAACACCCCGGACAGCCCATCGCCGAAGCGGTTCTGTCCACCGCGGTGCAAAACGGGGCGTCGGTTGCCTCCTTCTATGTTGAACAGGGCCGGCTCGACGAGGTGTTCCGGAGCATTACCACCGGCGCAGAGGCATCTGCGTCGGCGGACAGCATCTAACTGGAAAGACGGGAAAATCATGAGAATTCGAGAATCCTCCAACACCGTATGGGCCATTTTCAAGCGGGAGCTGGCCGGGTATTTCACCTCGCCGGTGGCCTATGTCTTTATCGTGATCTTTCTGATGCTGCTCGGTTTCTTCACCTTTTACATCAGTCGCTTTTTCGAAGCCGGGCAGGCGGACCTGCGGGGGTTTTTCGAATGGCACCCCTGGGTCTTTCTTTTCCTGGTGCCCGCCGCCGCCATGCGCCTGTGGGCCGACGAAAAGCGTCTGGGAACCATGGAGTTGATCCTGACCCTTCCGGTGACCGCCGGGGAAGCGATCCTGGCCAAGTTCCTGGCCGCGTGGATGTTCCTGGGAATCTGCCTTCTGCTGACCTTCCCGACGGTGGCCACGGTCCTTTATCTCGGCAATCCGGACATGGGCTCGGTGCTGTGCGGCTATGTGGGCAGTTTTCTGATGGCCGGCGCCTTTCTGAGCGTCGGCTCGATGACGTCGGCCATGACCCGGAGTCAAGTGATCAGCTTCATCATATCCGTGGTCATTTGCCTCTTTTTCATCCTGGCCGGATATCCGCCGGTGACCGAAGTCTTTTCGGGCTGGGCGCCATCCTGGCTGGTGGCGTTCATCTCCCGGCTCGGCTTTCTACCCCATTTTGCCTCGATCAAGCGGGGCGTGATCGATCTCAGGGACATCGCCTATTTTCTTTCGATTACGGTCTTTATGCTTTCGGCAAACGGTGTGATCCTGCAGAATCGGCGAACCGCGTGAACCGCGCAATCGTGGATTGAACCACGCAGAGAGGAATCTTCATGGCAGCAGGCAAAGGCAGCATCGGCAAATCGGTTTTCTCTGTCAGCGGCCTGGTTCTGGTACTGGTGGCCCTGGTCCTGGTAAATCTGATTCTATCCCGGATCAATCTTCGATGGGATGTCACCAAAGACCGGCTCTATTCGCTATCGAAGGGGACCGAGAAGATACTGTCCGGCCTCGAACACGACGTAAAGCTCCGGCTGTTTATCACCCGCGACGACGTCAAAGTCCCCGTTACGATCAAAAACTACACCGACCGGCTCCTCGAATTTCTTTCCGAGTACGAATACACAAGCAACGGGAAAGTTTCGCTGGAGGTGATCGATACCCACATCGACAGCGAAGAGGAAGAATGGGCCCAGAAATACGGAATCAAGGGTGTCGACCTGCCCTCCGGTGAGCGGGTGTACCTGGGACTTGTGGCCGAATCCGCAGACCGGGAGCAGGCGATCCCGATGCTCGATCCATCCGGGGAGAAACATCTCGAATACGACATCACCCGGCTCATCTCGATGGTGCAGTCCGCCGGCAAGCAGAAGATCACCATCATCAGCGGGCTGCCGGTATTCGGAGGCGCCCGGACGAGCTTCGATCCTTCGGGCGGGGCGCCGCCCTGGCTTTTCGTGCAGGAGCTGAAAAAAACCTACCAGGTCGAGGAAATCAACCCCATGGCGCCGGGCGGGAAAATCGCCAAGGACACGGATCTGGTCCTGATCATTCATCCCCGGAATTTGAGCGAGCAACTGCAGTATGAAATCGATCAGTACCTGCTCGGGGGAGGCAACCTGTTGATCCTCGTCGACCCGGATTCGGTGATGGACATGAATCCGGGCATGGCCAAGGGATCGAGCCTGGAGCGTCTCTTTACCGCGTGGGGGATCCGTATGGACAAAACAAAGGCCTTGGTCGATTTGTCTTACGCCACTCGGCTCCGGGGGCAGGACAACCAGATCGAAAACAACCCGATGTGGCTTTCCCTGCGTTCGGAGGCCTTCGACAAGAAGGCCCTGATCACCTCGGACCTGGAAAGCATGCTGCTGCCGGTGGCCGGTGCCATCGAGAAGCTTCCAGAGAGCAAGAGCAAGCTGACCTACGAACCCCTGCTTCGCTCCAGCCGGCAATCAGGCCTCGTCGACAGTTTCAAGGCCCGCTTCGGCGTGGCGGAAATTCGGAAGGATTTTACGCCGGACGGCAAGCGGCACGATATCGCGGTCCGGCTGCGGGGTCTTTTCCCGGGGGCGTTCCCGGACGGTCCCCCGAAGGGCAAAGCCGAAGACGGGGGGAGTCAGAGCGGCCCTGATTCTGCCGCTGGTCAACACCTGGCCAAGGCCCAAAAAGAGGCCACCGTGATCGTCATCGCCGATGCGGATTTTCTCTACGACGGCTATTACGTCCAGCGCCAGAATTTTCTCGGCTTCCAGATGGCGAGCATCTTCAATGACAACCTGAATTTATTGCTCAATTCCAGCGAACTGCTCTGCGGTGCAGACGAACTGATTGAAATTCGCAGCCGAGGCTCCTACGAGCGGCCCTTCGACCGGGTCCAGAAGCTCGAAGCCCAGGCTCAGGAAAAGTGGTTGGCCCGCGAGCAGGAGTTGGAAAAAAAGGTCGATGAACTCAATGTCAAGCTCAATGCCATGGAAAAGCAGAAGGATGCCTCGCAGAACCTGATCCTGAGCCCTGAACAGGAAGCCGAGGTGAAGAAATTCCAGGAGGAAAGGCGACGGATCAGCGACGAACTCAAACAGGTTCGGCGAAATCTTCGGGCCGACATCGAAGCCCTCGGCGCCCGGGTGAAATTCGTCAATATCTTTTTGGTGCCGCTGCTTGTGAGCCTCGGGGGGGTTCTGTACGCCCTGTACCGAAGAAAAAAATTCCACACGGACTGACGCGACATGAAATCGAAAACCGTTCTGGTACTGATCCTTTTGGTGGTGGTGCTGGCCGCCCTGGCGGCGGTCATGCTTCGTCCGGGACAAGAAGGCGCCCAAAAGACCGTCCTGGGCCAGAAACTGTTTGCCGACATCCCGTTTCAAGACGTGACAAAAATTCGCATCATCACCAGAAACGAGACGACGACCATCGTAAAAACGCCGCGGGGATGGGGGGTGGAGGAAAAGGCCGGATACCCTGCCGATTTTGCCAAGATATCCGAACTGGTGGAAAAGTGCCGGGACCTGAAGGTCGGACGCAGCTTTGCGGCCGACGACCAGGTGCTGGACCGCCTTGCGCTGTATCCTCCCGCCCAGGCCGGCGTCGGCGACACGAGCACGGCAACGAAGCTGGTTTTCACCGACAAAGACGATCGACCGCTTCTCGATTTGCGGATCGGAAAGGCGCGGGAAAGCGACCAGGGCTTCGGCGGACACTATCTGATGCGCGAAGGCCAGCCCACGGTCTATCTCGTCGACAAAACCTTCAAGTTCCTGTCGGCGGCACCCGACAATTGGCTCCACCGGCAGGTCATCAATTTGGATTCGGAAACCGTCGAATCAGTGGCCTTCTACCGAAGCGGAGACCAGCGCCCGGCGTACGAACTGAGGCGACCGGCCAAAGGGCAGGACTTTGTAATCAGCGGAGTGAAGGGGAAGACGTCCCTGGTCCGGAGCAAAGCCGGTCGCGTGGCGGCGGCTCTTTCACCGCTTCAGGCCGAAGACGTCCTTCCGGCCGCACAGGCCGGCAAAGACGTCTCCTTTGATAAAGCGGACCGGTTCGTCTACACCACCTTCGACGGCCGCAGCTATGGGCTCGAACTCGGGGGAACCTTTTCCCGGGACAAGGAGACCTTCACCTACGCCAGACTGTCAAAGACCACTTCCCCCGGCAAGGGCGAACCCGAGGCCGACGAATACAGCGGTTGGATCTATGTGCTGTCTGAATGGAAGATGGGGGATTTCATCCGGGAACCGGGAGAACTTCTGGCATCTCCCAAATAGGGATTGCCGTCGGGGAAACGCAGCCCGTTTGGCCTGCCGGAGAATCGGGGTTGATTGGTCAAGTGGGGGGGGATGAAATAGTCACCCTCGTTCTACCCATTTGACCAATCTACCAATCAACCAATCAACGACCTTACGAGCCGGCGGGCACCACCACCACCGAAGCCGCCCGGTCGTTTTCCAGATAGCTTCGCGCCATTTTCTGGATGTCCGAAGCCCCGATGCTGCCGTAGTCTGCCACGATGCTGCGGGCCCATTGGAGCTGTTCGGGATGGCGCAACGACCCGTTCAGCACGCTGTCGATCCAGTACCCATTGGTCCTCCGAAGATCTTTGAGGCCCGTCAGAATCGGTTCCGTCACCCGTTTCATTTCATCCTCGGTCAACGGCGTTTCAGCCAGCGCTCCGGCAATGTCGCGCATCTCCGCCAGTACGGTGTTGACCGCACCCGGATCGGTCGGCACGACAGCCATGAAACGGCCGTACCCCGGGTAGGCCCGGCTCGGATCGTTGTATGCGTAAGGTGAATAGGCCACCCCGAGCTTTTCGCGGATGCGCACCCGCAGCTTTTCGGAAAATACGCTGCCCAGGACGGCGAGGCGCCGGGTCCGGTGGATGTCCCAGAAGTCTTCCGTGGGCCAGGAAAGGACCACAAGACCCTTGTCGATTGCCGTCGGCATCTCGATGGTTCGGGATTTTCCGGCCGGAAATGAAGGGGTTCTCCGCTCGGTTCGATCCACATGCGCCCTTGGCTGGAGGGTGCCCAGGTACCGCGCGGCAAGGCGGATCACGCGCTCGGGCGGCACATCCCCGACCACCGACAACTCCAGTGGTGCACCCAGGATTGAAGGCGCGAGCCAGTTGCGAACATCTTCCAGGGAAATGCGCTGCAAGGACGCCGGGTCGGCCATTCCGAACCGGGAGTCGCCCCCGGCCAGAAACCGATCCCCTTCGATTCTCATCCCCCCCTCGATCGACTGCGACAATTTTGCGTATCGCTGCGTAAGACGGCGGACCGTCAGATCCAACGCCTCCTGGCGGAACGCCGGTGCGGTCAGATATCCGTAGAGCAGCTGAAACGCCAGCTCCAGCTCATCGGGGACGGTGGTTCCAGAGAAGCAGAATTGATCCTCCTTGACCTGGAACTCGATCTGCGTATTTCTGCCGGCAATCGCCTGGTCGAGGGCATCGCGCGTGAGCGGTCCCATTCCGCTTTCGTTGACAACGCCCTGGCCGACGTCCCCGAGCCCGGGCAAGCGCTCGGGTTCTGCTGAAGAGCCGGATCCGAATGCCAGACGGATGCTCACTTCGTCTGCCTTGAAGTCGGTTCGTTTGACATTGAGCCGCAGGCCATTGGAAAGATCGACCTGAACGATGCCCAGATCCTTTACCCGCTGCTGGCTTTGAATGGCGCCTGCTTCCTCGGGGATGGGGAAAAACGGGAAAACGGCGGCTCGGGTCTTCTCCGGTGCAGAAACGGCCGTGGCGCGACTCTCGGCAAAAGCGGCGCGAATCTTTTCTTTTGCGGCGTCGGGATCCTTCGCGATCCGGGCGTTTCCCGTGACCAGCACCAGGCGATGGTCCGGGCGCCAGATTTTTTTCAAGCCCTCATGAACCTGCTCCGGCGTCAACTTGGAGAGAAACGGCGCCAGCAGGTCCATGCGCTGAGAAGGGTCTTGAAACACCCTGTCGTCGTTCACGTTCCGGATGATGTCCCGGGCCAGATCCTGACTGTCTCGCGTCGGCGCCTTGCGCACCGCGGTTTCCAACTCGGCAAGCATCTCCTTGCGAACCCGGTCCAATTCATCCGGGTTGAAACCGTATTCGAGCGCCTGCCTGAGCGTCTGCTCCAGGACAGCCAACCGATTTTCCCAGTTCTGGGGCGGTCCCTTGGCACTGATTTCCGCGTAGGCGAACGATTTCAGGAAACGACCCGCGCTGATGGAGGCCGAGGTAAATGGCGTTTCCGTCTTCTGAAGCATCCGGTCCAGACGGTTTTGAACGATTCGATTGGCGACCTCCGATACCAGTTCCTCTTTTTCAAGAGCGGCTGAGTCGTCTTGCTTGGGCACCGAGGATATCGCCTCGATGCTGACCGTGGTGTCGCCCGCCTCCTGCTCGAAATGATAAAAGGGGCTGACGCCCCGGTGATCCAGTGCGCCCATCACCGGAGCGGCGCGCTCGGGTGCCCGGGCCTCGATTTTGGCGAACTGCTTGCGAATCATCGCCTCGGCGCTTTTGGCATCGAAGTCGCCGACCATCACCAGGATCATGTTCTCCGGGCGGTACCAGGTGTCGTAAAAATCTTTCAACCGTTTTCGGTCCGCCGCCCGGATCACGGCTTCGGTGCCGATGGGAAGCCGGCGTGCCGCAAGGGTCCCGTTCATTTCGAACCGGAATGTCGACTCGAACATCCGGTAGGAAGCCGAGTCCCGGGCCTGCTTTTCCGCCAGAATCACACCGCGCTCCTCCTCGATTTCCTTTTCGAGAAGCAGGGCGCCGGCTGCATAGTCCCGCATCACCAGAAGGCCTTCGGCAACCGCCTCTTTGCTGCCTTCCGGGAGCAGAATGTCGTATACGGTTTCATCGAACCCGGTGTGGGCGTTGGCGTCCGGACCGAAACTCATCCCGATGCGCTGGAAATATTTCACCAGTTCTCCAGGCGGAAAATGTTCGCTGCCGTTGAAGAGCATGTGTTCCAGAAAGTGCGCCAATCCCCGCTGCTCATCGGTTTCATGAAGCGAGCCGGCCTGCACGTCCAGGTGCATACTTACCCGATTTTTGGGCTCATGGTTTTCCCTTAAAATGTAGCGAAATCCATTTTCGAGGCGCCCGAAGGTAAGGGCGGGGTCAGGGGCCAGGTCGCTTTTCTCATGAGGGAAAACAGGCAAGGCGGCTTCTCGACCCGATATGGATCCGTTGCCGGTCCTGGCATCCATGGGGACACATCCCACCAACCAGACCGCAGCGATCAGCAGGGAAATAAATCGAAGCGCTTTCCGGTTCACATGAAGTGGCATGAAGCCCTCCTTCGCAGAGAGGTTTACAGATGTCGATGGGAGCAATATAAGACGGGACCGACGGTTGACAACCGGATGAAAAAAAATGGGCGCCCGGGCTTGAACCGGTTGACGCGAGGCGGACGGGCCGTTCGGTGCAAGCCGTTGGGGATGCCAACGCGGGGCCCGAATCGGAGACAAGGGCGAACGCTTTCAATCGATCGGACGTCGACGGTATCTATGGTGTTTCAGGTCCGGGAGTCTGGGTTGTAAGCGTCGGGATCCGCAATCCTGATTTTGGTTTTCTTCGGAGAGAAAAAACAAAGAGTCCTTTCGGCCGGAAATTCCGGGCCGGAAAGACTCTTCGATAGAGACCGGCGGGTCGAAGAAGGACCGTTTTGACGATCCTTTTCCGGGGCTATTTTTTTACGTATGTGCCTCTGGATTGGGCCTCGATCACGCCCCGCTTGCTGAGCTTGTAAAGGGCG
>JASFPT010000053.1:0-18694 GCA_050115795.1 Desulfobacterales bacterium | reverse complement strand
GACGGGGAGAAGCGATACATTCTGGCGCCCCAGCATCTGGCCGTGGGCGATACCGTTCTCTCCGGCCCGGATGCGGACATCAAGCCCGGAAACGCGCTGCCGCTTCATAAAATCCCGCTGGGCACGCACATTCACAACATCGAGCTTCGGGTGGGCCAGGGCGGCCAGATCGTTCGCAGCGCCGGCGCCTATGCCCAGCTCATGGCCAAGGAAAACAAATACGCGCTGGTCAAGCTTCCCTCCGGCGAGGTCCGGATGGTCCTGCTCAACTGCAAGGCCACCATCGGCCAGCTCGGCAACGTGGAGCATGAAAACGTTTCCCTGGGCAAGGCCGGTCGAAAGCGCTGGCTCGGACGCCGGCCGAAAGTCCGCGGCGTTGCCATGAACCCCGTCGATCACCCCATGGGCGGCGGAGAGGGCCGGTCCTCCGGCGGGCGCCATCCCTGCACGCCCTGGGGCAAGCCGACCAAGGGGTACCGGACCCGGAAGCACAAGCCCAGCGACCGCTACATCGTCAAGCGGCGCAGCAAGAAATAGCCGGTGCAGCGTAGCTGACACGGTACATGTGTACATGCATCTGCAACAGGAGAGAATATGCCTCGGTCGTTGAAAAAAGGTCCGTTTGTGGACGACAAACTCATGAGACGGGTCCAGGTCGCCCAGGAATCGAGAAGCAACCGTGTGATCAAAACCTGGTCGCGCCGCTCGACCATCGTTCCGGAAATGGTCGGGCTGACGCTGGCGGTTCACAACGGCAGGAAGTTCATTCCCGTGTTCATCTCCGAGAACATGGTGGGTCACAAACTGGGCGAATTCTCCCCGACCCGGACCTTTTACGGGCATGCCGGAGACAAGAAGTCGAAACTGAAGAAGTAATCAAATCGCCTCGGCGATTTGATGAATGTTTCGCTTTTGCGAAACAGGCGATCAATAAAAAATCAGCGCAAACCCCGGTCGTGCCGGAAAGACGCACAGAGCTGACCCGAGCAGAGGAACGGAAGCCATGGAGGTAAGAGCCGTAGCCAAATACATGCGGATATCCCCGCGGAAGGTCCGCATGCTGACCGAAGCCGTCAAGGGAAAACCCGTGGAGGCGGCCCTGGATATCTTGAAGTTCATGCCGCAGAAAGCCGCTTCGATGGTGGAAAAGATCATGCGCAGCGCCGTGGCCAACGCGGACCAGCGCCCGGAGGTCGACGTGGACGCATTGGTGGTGGCCAACGTCGTGGCCGATCCGGGACCCGTGTTGAAGCGATTTCGTCCGAGGGCTCGGGGCCGGGCCACCCGGATCTTGAAGAGGACTTCGCACATCACTGTAATCCTTGCGGAAAAATCGGTGTAAAGGGAGGTAGCACTTGGGCCAGAAAGTTCATCCGATCGGTTTGAGATTGGGAATCATCAAGACGTGGGATTCACGGTGGTTTGCCGACAAGAAGCTCTACGCCAGCTACATTCTGGAAGATCACAGGCTGCGCCGGTACATCAAAAAGAAGCTCTCCCACGCCGGGATTTCCAAAATCGAAATTGAGCGCTCCTCCAAACGCGTCCGGCTGCGGATCTATACGGCAAGACCCGGCATCGTCATCGGCAAAAAAGGATCTGAGATCGCCCAGCTCAAGAAAGAGCTCGAAAGACAGGTCGACCACGAGGTCTTTATCGATATCCAGGAAGTGCGCAAGCCCGAGATCGACGCCCAGCTGGTGGCGGAAAACGTCGCACTGCAGATCGAGCGACGGGTCGCCTTTCGTCGTGCCATGAAGCGCGGGGTTTCCTCTGCCATGCGGTTCGGCGCCAAGGGCGTGAAAATCATGTGCGCCGGCCGGCTCGGCGGTGCGGAGATGGCCCGGCGCGAGTGGTACCGGGAGGGTCGGGTGCCGTTGCATACCCTGCGGGCCGACATCGACTACGGCTTTACCCAGGCCAAGACGACCTATGGCATCATCGGCGTCAAGGTCTTGATTTTCCACGGCGAAATTCTGCAGGCCGAACCAATCGAGCAGGGCGCTGCCTGATCGGCGCTATCGGGAGAGATTCCGGTCGGCCCCCGCGGATGACGGAGGCCGGCCGTCGTGACAAGGAGAGCATCACATGCTGAGCCCCAAGAAGGTCAAGTTTCGAAAACAGCAGAAGGGGAAAATGCGGGGGGTGGCCCGCCGGGGTTGCAACCTGAACTTCGGCCAGTTCGGTCTTCAGGCCGTGGAGTGCGGTGCCATCAGTTCCAAGCAGATCGAGGCCGCCCGTATCGCCATGACCCGGCACGTGAAGCGCGGTGGGAAAATGTGGATCCGGATTTTCCCGGACAAGCCGTTTACCAAGAAACCGGCCGAGGTCCGGATGGGAAAAGGCAAAGGCGCCCCTGAGGGATGGGTGGCCGTTATCCGTCCAGGACGGATTCTCTATGAGATGGACGGGGTGCCGCGGGATCTGGCCAAGGAGGCCCTTCGACTGGCCGCCCACAAGCTTTCGGTCAAGACCCGATTCGTGGAGAGGAGCGATCTGAGATGAAGCCGAGCGAAATCCGGGATATGAGCCCCGACGAAATGCAGCAGAAGCTCAAGGATCTCAAAGAGGAGCTGTTCAATCTGCGGTTTCAGCTCGAAGTCGGGCAGCTGGAGAATTCGGCCCGGCTCAAGCAGGCCAAGAAGGACATCGCACGGGTGCAGACGATTCTCCGGCAAACAGAACTGAAACAGAAGGAAGCATAACAAATCATGGCCGCCACAAAGACAAGAGGGACCAATAGGCAAGTGACCGGTATGGTCGTCAGTAACAAAATGGACAAGACTGTCGTGGTGCAGGTCGAGCGCCTGGTCAAACACGGCCTCTACAAGAAATACGTTCGTCGGCGAGCGCGGTTTGCCGCCCATGACGAGGCCAACGCCTGCAAGATCGGCGACCGAGTGCTGATCTCCGAGTCGAGACCCCTGAGCCGCACCAAAAAGTGGCGTGTGAGCCGGATCATCGAAAAAGCGGTCTAACCGGATAAGGAACGAGATCAATGATTCAGGCAGAGACGAGATTGACGGTGGCGGATAATTCCGGCGCCAAAGTCCTTTACTGCATCAAGGTCCTGGGGGGGTCCCGCAGGCGGTACGCCAGCATCGGGGACATCATCGTGGTGTCGGTCAAGGAGGCGATCCCCAACGCCAAGGTGAAGAAGGGCGACGTGCTCAAGGCGGTGGTGGTTCGCACCAAGAAAGAGATTTCCCGGCCGGACGGGTCCTTTATCCGTTTCGACGACAATTCGGCGGTGCTGATCAACCAGCACCGGGAGCCGATCGGAACCCGCATCTTTGGACCGGTGGCCCGGGAACTTCGGGCCAAGCGGTTTATGAAGATCATTTCACTCGCGCCGGAGGTCCTGTAATGGACAAGCATACGATTCATCTGAAAAAGGATGACAAGGTCAAGGTGATCGGTGGACGGGATCGGGGCAAAGTCGGCAAGATCCTCAAGGTCGACCGGAAGAAGAACCGCGTGCTGATTGAAAATGTCAATTTTGTCAAGCGCCATCAGCGCCCCAACGCCCAGAACCGACAGGGAGGAATCGTCGAGAGCGAATCGCCGGTTCATGTCTCCAATGTTCGGTTGATGTGCAACAAATGCGTGACACCTGTCCGGGTGAAAATGAAGCGGCTCGACGACGGCAAAAAGGTTCGCGTCTGCGGCAAGTGTGACGAGATCATCGATGCATAAGGCAACTGCGCGGTTGCCGGAGGAAACGGATGTCTAAGTTCAAAGAATTCTACAGGGAACAGGTCGTCCCCCAGCTGGTCGAAACCTTCCAGTATCGGAACCGTATGGAGGTGCCGAAACTGGAGAAGGTCGTGTTGAACATGGGGTTGGGCGAGGCGATCCAGAACATCAAGATTCTCGACTCTGCGGTGGAAGAACTGAAGCTGATCTCCGGCCAGCAGCCGGTGATCACCCGGGCGAAGAAGTCGATCGCCGCTTTCAAGCTGCGAGCCGGCATGCCGATCGGCTGCCGGGTAACCCTGCGGCGCGATCGGATGTACGATTTCGTCAACAAGCTGGTCAACATCGCTCTGCCCCGGGTCAGGGACTTCCGCGGCATTACGGCCAAGGCGATGGACGGCCAGGGCAACTATTCCCTGGGAATCAAAGAGCAGATCATTTTCCCGGAGATCGACTACGATCGCATCGATAAGATCAAGGGGCTGAACGTGACCATCGTCACCACCGCCAAGACCGATGAAGAGGGCAAAGAGCTGCTTCGGCTGCTCGGGATGCCGTTTAAAAACTAGTTCGAGTCGTTTCACATCTCCCGACAGGAGGAGGATGGTTTGGCCAGAAAAGCATTGAGGATCAGAGCCACCCAAAAGTTGAAGTTCAAGGTCCGGGAATACAACCGGTGCCCGATATGCGGCCGTCCGCGGGCCTTTATCCGAAAATTCGGTATCTGCCGAATCTGTTTCCGCAACATGGCGTCCGAGGGCCTGCTGCCCGGCGTAATCAAGTCGAGCTGGTAGGACCCGGGAGGAAGCCCTTTTGAGGGTTTTTTCTCAACAACCGATCGATTCTGGAGAAGAACATGTCGTTTAGCGACCCGATTGCAGACATGCTGACGCGCATCCGCAACGCCGGCAAGGCCAAGTTCAACAGCGTCGACATCCCCGGCTCCCGGCTGAAGACCGAGATGGCGCGCGTTCTGAAAAACGAGGGCTACATCCGCAACTACAAGTTCATCAAGGACGGCAAGCAGGGAATTCTGCGGATTTACCTCAAATACGACAAGGAGCAAAAGCCGGTGATCTGCCAACTGGAGCGGATCAGCAAACCGAGCCGGCGGGTCTACGTAGGGAAAGATGATATTGCTCCGGTTTACAGCGGCACCGGGATTGCGATCATCTCCACGTCGAAAGGAATCCTGACCGACAAGGAAGCCCGCAAGCAGAGCGTTGGTGGAGAAGTCCTCTGCCACATCTGGTAATAACAGCGCCGGCGCGCTGTTATGAGGTTTCGCTTTGCGAAACAAATGTTGAGGAGAACTCGATGTCTCGTGTAGGCAAAAAACCGATTCCGCTGCCCGGAAAAGTCAAGGTGACATACACAGAAGGTCAGCTTACCGTAGAGGGGCAGAAGGGCAAATTGACCCGAAGTATTCATCCCGAGGTCCAGCTGCAGATCGCAGACGATCAGATCCTGGTAACCCCCAATACCGAAAACCGAAAAGGGCAGGCGCTGCGGGGGCTGACCCGTTCGCTGGTGGCCAACATGGTCGCAGGCGTGGACACGGGGTTCGAGCGGGTGCTGGAGATCAACGGCATCGGATACCGCGCCGAGGCCCAGGGAAAGAGCATCGTCTTTAACCTGGGCTATTCGCATCCGATCCATTTCGACCTCCCCGAGGGGATTGCTGCGACAGTCGACAAGAACAATGTGATCCGCCTTGCCGGAATCGACAAGGAGCTGCTCGGCCAGACCGCAGCCCGGATCCGGAAACTTCGTCCGCCCGAACCTTACAAGGGCAAGGGGGTCAAGTACCAGGAAGAGTACATTCAGCGGAAGGCCGGCAAGGCCGGCACCAAGTAGCAGCATGAAACGACCGGGGTTCGTGCCACCCGGAAAACGGAGTTGAACCGATGGGAAAACTGGATCCCAAAGTCAAGGCGAGAATGAAGCGGAAGCAAAGAATCCGGAAAAAGATTCTGGGGACTTCCGAGCGGCCGCGGCTCAGCGTTTTTCGCAGCAGCCGCCACATCTATGCGCAGTTGATCGATGACGCCAGCGGCAAAACCGTGATCGCGGCCTCCACACTGGACCCGTCCGTTCGGGAAAAGGGCGGTTTCGAGAACAAGATCGCGGCAGCGACCCACATCGGGAAGCTTGTGGCCGAGCGCGCCCTGGAAAAGGGGATCGACAAGGTGGTGTTCGATCGAAACGGCTTTCTCTACCACGGACGGGTCAAGGCGCTTTCTGACGGTGCCCGGGAAGCCGGCCTGAAGTTTTAGGCATTTATCAGATAAGGAGGCAGGCCCTTGTACAAGCAGGACATGGAAGAAAACCAACTGATCGACAAGGTGGTTCACATCAGCCGCGTGGCCAAAGTCGTCAAGGGCGGACGTCGGTTCAGCTTCAGCGCCATCGTGGTGGTCGGCGACGGCCAGGGCAACGTCGGCTACGGCCTCGGCAAGGCCGGGGAAGTGCCCGAAGCGATCCGGAAGGGGCTGGAAAAGGCCAAAAAGAGCATGATCGAGGTGCCGCTGGTGGAAGGCAGCATCCCGTTCGAGGTGATGGGTCGGTTTGGGGCCGGTCGAGTGCTGCTCAAGCCCGCGTCACAGGGGACGGGCGTCATCGCCGGTGGTGCCGTGCGAGCCGTGCTGGAAGCCGCCGGCATACAGAACATCCTGACCAAGTGCATGGGGACCAACAACCCCCATAACGTCGTCAAGGCCACCATGAGCGGTCTGGAGATGCTCCAAAGCCGGGAACAGGTGGCCAAGCGGCGCGGCAAGACCGCTGAAGAATTGTAACGTGAGGCAGACTCATGGCAGGCAAGCTGAAAGTAACGCTCGTTAAAAGCATGATCGGACGCCCGGAAAAACACCGGAAAGTTCTGCGGGGAATGGGGCTGACCCGGATGAACCGGACCGTGGTGCTCAAGGATATCCCGCAGGTCAGGGGCATGATCGAAAAGGTGTCCCACCTGGTATCGGCTGAGGAGGCGACTGATGAAACTTCATGAACTGTCACCCAAAGCCGGGTCCCGCAAGGGGCGAAAGCGGCTGGGCCGGGGTGTGGCCTCGGGCCAGGGCAAGACCGCCGGTCGGGGGACCAAAGGCTGCAATTCCCGCAGCGGCGGCGGCGTCCGGCCCGGCTACGAGGGCGGCCAGATGCCCATCCAGCGGCGCCTTCCCAAGCGGGGTTTTACCAACATCTTCGCCAAAAAATACGCGGTGGTCAACGTTCGCGATCTTACCCGTTTCGAGGCCGGAGCCACAGTGGACGAAGCCGCACTGGTCAAAAGCGGGCTGGTGCGCGGCCCCCGGGACGGCGTGAAGCTTCTGGGGCAGGGGGAGATCGATGTCGCCCTCACCGTAAAGGTTGACCGGGCCAGTCAAAGCGCCCGAAAGAAGATCGAAGCCGCAGGCGGCAGTCTCGAGGTGAGCGCCTCATGATCACCAGCGGCTTTCAGAACATCATCAAGATTCCGGAGCTCAAGAAGCGGATCCTTTACACCCTGGCCCTTCTGGCGGTGTATCGGGTCGGTGTCCATGTGCCCACGCCGGGGATCGACGCGGTGGCGCTGGCCTCCTTTTTCGCCCGTGCCCAGGGCACACTGCTCGGACTCTTTGACATGTTCTCCGGCGGCGCGTTGGAACGGCTGTCGGTGTTCGCCCTGGGCATCATGCCCTACATCAGCGCATCGATCATTCTGCAGCTGCTGACGGTGGTCGTGCCGCACCTGGAGCGCCTCTCCAAAGAGGGCGAGCAGGGGCGGAAAAAAATCACCCAGTATACGCGGTACGGCACCGTCTTGTTGAGCGTCATCCAGGGCTTTGGTATCAGCGTCGGCCTGGAGAGCATGTCGGCGCCGGGCGGAGCGGCGGTTGTGGTCGCCCCGGGATGGGGATTCCGGCTGATGACGGTGCTCACCCTGACGGCCGGAACCGCCTTTATCATGTGGCTCGGCGAACAGATCACCGAAAGGGGGATCGGAAACGGTATTTCGCTGATTATTTTCGCCGGCATCGTGGCGCGAATGCCCGCGGCCATCGGCAACACCTTCCGGCTGCTGTCCACCGGTGAAATGGGGATCTTTCCGATTCTGCTGCTGCTGGTGTTGATGATCATCGTGGTGGCCTTCATTATCTTCGTCGAGCAGGGGCAGCGAAGAATTCCCGTGCAGTACGCCAAGCGGGTCGTCGGGCGGAGGATGTACGGCGGGCAGAGCACGCATCTTCCGCTGAAGATCAACACCTCCGGTGTCATACCGCCGATTTTCGCCTCTTCGATCATCATGTTCCCGGCGACGGTGGCCAGCTTCATGAACATCCCCTGGATGCAGCGTGTCGCCGAAGCCATGCGGCCGGGGAATGCCGCCTACGAGCTGATCTTTGTCGGCTTCATCTTCTTCTTCTGTTATTTTTACACGGCGGTGACGTTCAATCCCGTCGATGTGGCCGACAACATGAAAAAGCACGGCGGATACATCCCGGGGATTCGGCCGGGACGGCGGACAGCCGATTACATTGACCGGGTGCTGACCCGCATCACCCTCGGCGGTGCGGTGTATGTGTCGGCGGTATGCGTGCTCCCGTCGATTCTAATCACCAAATTCAACGTGCCGTTCTATTTCGGCGGGACGGCGCTGCTCATCGTCGTCGGCGTGGCGATCGATACGATTGCCCAAATCGAGTCCCATATGCTGACCCGGCATTACGAGGGATTTCTGCGACGGAGCCAGGGACGGGTCAAGGGGCGCTTCTAGCAGCGGGTAAACGGGCATCCCGCACCCCTCCAGGAAGCGGACGCCAAACGGGGAGATTTCAATGGCCAAAGAGGAGCCGATTCAAGTCCAAGGCAAGGTGGTTGAGACCTTGCCCAATGCGATGTTCAGGGTCGAGTTGGAAAACGGACATCAGATATTGGCGCATATCTCCGGGAAAATGCGGATGCATTTCATCAAAATTCTGCCCGGCGACACGGTTACGGTGGAGCTTTCTCCCTACGATCTGACAAGGGGAAGGATCACCTACCGGCAAAAATAGGATGATCGCCTTTCGCAGCGGGCGAAACGGATGTGCGCCGGACAGCGCTCCGGGGCCGGCATAAAGGAGACACCAGATGAAGGTCAGGGCATCGGTAAAAAAAATTTGCAGCAAATGCAAGATCGTCAGGCGTAATGGCGTGCTCAGAGTCATTTGCCAGAACAAACGCCATAAACAGCGGCAAGGATAGGGAGGGTTGAGCTTTGGCTAGAATTGCTGGCGTCGATTTGCCGAGAAACAAACGTATCGAGATCGGGCTCACCTACATATACGGGATCGGCCGGAGCACTTCCCGGGAGATTCTCGACAAGCTCAATATCAGCCCGGACACCAGGACGGATGATCTGACCGAAACGGAGATCAACAGCATCCGCAAGGCCATCGACAGCGAATACAAGGTCGAAGGTGAACTCAGAACTGCGGTCTCCATGAACATCAAGCGTCTCATGGACCTTGGTTGCTACAGGGGCCTTCGCCACCGCAAGGGTCTGCCGGTTCGCGGGCAGCGGACCAGCACCAATGCGCGGACCCGGAAAGGGCCGCGCCGGGCGGCCGTCAAGAAAAAGGGCGGCCCGAAGAAGAAGTAGAACCGGCCCGAGGCCGAACCGCATCCCGATGACGGGATGATCAGCGAACAGGATACGATTCATGGCAAAGCGAACGCGTACGAAGAAAAAAGAAAAAAAGAACATACTCAACGGTATCGTTCACATTCAGTCGACCTTCAACAACACCATCGTGACGATCACCGATCCGTCCGGCAATGTTGTCGCCTGGTCCAGCTCCGGTGTGCAGGGTTTCAAAGGCTCGCGGAAAAGCACGCCGTTTGCGGCGCAACTCGCAGCGCAGGACGCCGCCAAAAAGGCCCAGGAGCACGGCATGAGAAACGTGGAGGTCTACGTGAAGGGTCCGGGTGCCGGCCGCGAGTCGGCCTTGCGTTCGTTGCAGGGTGCCGGATTCAACGTCGTGATGATCAAGGACGTCACCCCCATTCCCCACAACGGATGCCGACCGCCGAAACGGCGCCGGGTATAGCGTAGCCGGGGTCGGAAGGGATTCCCGCAGCGGCCGGAAGGCCCGAGTCGGATCACGCCGTTTTTTTATTCGGATGCCTTTTTGGCCGTAGGGTTAGAAAAACAAGGAGGAAACCTTGGCGAGATATCGAGGATCGGTTTGTCGGATTTGCCGACGTGAAAACCTGAAGTTGTTTCTGAAAGGAGACCGCTGCTATTCGGACAAGTGCGCTTTTGACCGGCGGAGCTACGCTCCCGGTCAGCACGGACAGCGGCGAAGGGGCAAAATATCAGACTACGGCGTTCAGCTTCGGGAAAAACAGAAAGTCAAGCGGATGTACGGACTTTCCGAAAAGCAGTTCCGGCTGTTTTTCGCGCGCGCCGATCGGCAGAAGGGAATCACCGGAACCAACCTTCTGGTGATGCTGGAGCGCAGGCTCGACAACGTCGTCTATCGACTCGGCTTTGTCAATTCCCGTGCTCAGGGGAGACAGCTGGTACGCCACAATCATTTCCTGGTCAACGGGAAGAAGGCCAGTATCCCTTCTATTCTCATCAAGCAGGACGACGTGATCGAGGTCAGGGAGAAGAGCCGAAATATTCAGGCCATCTCCGACTCCCTCGACGCTGTCGTGCGGCGAGGTATCCCCCAGTGGCTCGAATTGGAAAAGGAGAACATGAAGGGAGTCGTCAAGGGAAATCCGGTTCGTGAAGACATCACGATGCCGATTCAGGAGCAGCTCATCGTCGAGCTCTACTCAAAGTAGCAGGCTGTCGAGCAAAGGCCAGGGTTTTCCGAAACGAATTTCTCCCAAAGGCGTTCTGGAGCAGAAGCCATGTCATCCAACGATATTATCTACATGAATTGGCAGGAGATGATCAGGCCCGATAAGGTCGCCGTGGAAAGCAGCACGGGTACTTACGGCAAGTTCGTCTGCGAGCCCCTGGAAAGAGGGTTCGGCATTACAATCGGAAACGCCCTGCGGCGGGTGATCCTCTCCTCGCTTCACGGGGCGGCAATTACCTCGGTCAAATTCGATTCCGTCATGCACGAGATGAGCGTGATTCCCGGTGTTTTGGAAGATGTCTCGGAGATCATTCTCAACCTGAAGGAAGTGCGCCTGAAGTCGACCGATCGTGAGCCGCGAACGGTCACCGTCGAGACCAAGGGAGAAGGGGTCATTACGGCGGGCGACATCGTCAGCCCCGATGGGAAGGTGGAGATCCTCAATCCGGACCAGCATATCGCCACCCTGTCGGACGAGGCTGCGGTGAAGATGTCGATGACCGTGCGGGTGGGCAAAGGATACGCCCTGGCCGAGCAAAACAAGGAAGAAGAGGCCCCGGTGGGCACGATCCCTATCGATGCGGTGTTTTCACCGATCAAGCGGGTGAATTATGTGGTGGGCCAGGCCCGGGTGGGGCAGCGGACCGATTACGACAAGCTGACCATCGAAGTGTGGACCGACGGCAGCGTTTTGCCGGAGGATGCGGTGGCCTATGCCGCCAAGATCATGAAAGAGCAGATGTCGATCTTCATCAACTTCGATGAGGGGGCTGAACCGGAGCCGGATCGAAAGGGGGACCGGGACGCAAAGCCGAGGTTCAACGAAAACCTCTACCGGAGTGTTGAGGAACTCGAGCTTTCGGTTCGAAGCGCAAACTGCCTGAAGAATGCGGATATTCATAAAATTTACCAGCTCGTTCAAAAAACCGAAGCCGAAATGCTGAAAACCAAGAACTTCGGTCGAAAATCACTGAATGAGATCAAGGAAGTCCTGTCGGAAATGGGTCTCTCCCTCGGGATGCAACTGGACGGTTTCATCCCCCCCGAAGAGGACAATGAGGAAGGAGAATAAACACACCCATGAGACATCGCAAATCCGGCATTAAATTGGGTCGAACGGCAAGCCATCGCAAGGCCATGTTTCGCAACATGGTCACTTCGCTTTTCAAGCACGAGCGAATCCAGACGACCGACACCAAGGCCAAGGAACTCAGGGGTTGGGCGGATCATTTGATCACCCTGGCCAAGCGCGGGGATCTGCATGCACGGCGGCAGGCGCTTTCGATCATTCGGGAAAAAGACGTGGTGCACAAGCTTTTTGAAAACGCGGAAAAGCGTTTCGGAAAGTTGTCCGGCGGGTACACCCGGATCGTGAAACTCGGTGTCAGAAGCGGAGACGCAGCGCCAATGTCGCTGGTCGAGCTGGTTTCCCTCGAAGCGGGCTCCAAAAAGACCAAGAAAAAGAGAACGGTCAAACGGCCGAAAACGGCCGCACCGGAGAAGACGGTGGAAAAGGCGGCCGCCCCGGCACCGGCAGACGCGGATACCGTTGAAGAGACGTCCGCCGAGCCTGCCGTCGCCCCGGAAGAACAGGCAGCGGAGGCGCCTGAGCCCGAGGCCGAAGAGGAAGTAAAGGCCGAGACCGAAGAGGCAGCCCCTGCCGAAGAGGAAGTAAAAGCCGAGACCGAAGAGGCAGCCCCTGCCGAAGAGGAAGTAAAAGCCGAGGCTGCTGAAGAAGCCGTTGAAAAGGCCCCGGCGGAAGAACCGGAAAAGGAAAAGGGAAAACAGAAAAAGGAAAAAAAGAAGTAAAAATGCGACGGTGAACAAACGCCGCTTTCTGTTTGAAAAGGCCCTGACGCTTCGAGCGCTAGGGCCTTTCTTTTTGTTGGGGCGCCGTGCGGACATCCCGAAAGTCGATGACCCGGTCCGGCTGCCGGTCGGTCTGGGGCTTTTTGGCGCGCTTGACGCGATATAGGGCCTGATCGGCCCGCTGAAGAAGGGATTCGGCGGATTCGGGCGCCCCTTCTGCCATGTCGGCGATACCGAAGGAGATCTGCACCGGCACCGGTTGAGCGGGTGTTTCCAGCGGCCGGCTTTCGGCGAATCGGCAGACGCGTTCCATGAGCTTCCGGGCCGATTCGGCGTTGGTTTCCGGCAGGACGAGCACGAATTCGTCCCCGGCAAAACGGGCCACCACATCCGAGGTGCGGCAGCATCCGTCAAGGATCCGGGCAAGATGTCGGAGAAGGGCGTCTCCGCACTCATGGCCGCAAGCGTCGTTGACCTTCTTGAAGTCATCGACATCGATGAAAACGACACTGAGCGGGTGACGGTAGCGCGAAGCCCGGTCGACCTCCCGTTCCAGGGCGCTTGCCATCACCCGCCGGTTGAGCAGGCCGGTCAGCGCGTCGTGGTAGGCGAGAAACGAGAGCCTCTCGTGGGCGGTCACGTTGGAAAGGCAGAGCGAAAGCTTTATCCCGAGCCGGCGAAGCAGTCCCGTATCCTTTTCCGGGGCGTAGCGATCCGGATCGGTATCGCCAAGATTCAGGCTTCCGATGATCTCCCCGTCCAAAGAGATGGGGACCACGGCCAGGGAGGCCACCTGCCCGCGGAGGCTTTCCGGAAAAAGCGCCTCAAAGCGACCGGTGGGGCGGTCGGTGAGCACCGGCCCGCTTCGTTCGCCCAGCAGCGCGTCGAATTGGCTGCGGGAAACTCTCCGGAGGCGGGGTGCGAGGCCTTCTTCGGATTCCAGCAGCGGAATGACGAACCGGACCACGTCGCATTCTTCGATCAGCGACAGCCAGACGGCCGGCAGGCGGAAAATCGCCTCGATCTCGGTGAGCAGGGCGGTGAACAGGTCGCGAAAGTTCAGGATCGACAGGAGGCGCTCTTCGAGCTGGAAAAATTTTTCGTCGATCGCTTCGTTTTCCGACAGAAGGCGCCGGAGGTCCTGAAAAAGTTTCCGGTCGATCGATTCACTTTCTGCCAACCGGCGCCAGATTTCGTCCCCGTTTTTCATTGGAGTGACCACTCGGCTTCAAATCCGGACACGGCCGCAAACCGGCCATCGGCAGGGTAGGGCAAATCCGGACCCCCGTCAAGCGGGGGAAAGCTTTTGACAACGCCGCACGGAGATTTTATACTGCTGCACCTTGGTGCAAAATCCCGTGCAGGGACGGTTGTCGAGTCTGGCTGAACGACAGGCAAGGGCCGGACTTTCGCCGCCCGAGGATCGGACCGCGTGTCCGGACGGCGGAACCGCTCCGGTCGGTTTCCTTTTTTCGGAGTCCGATTTGCCCGAAGAAAAGCTGATGCCCCTGGCCGAGGCGGTCGGCCGATTCATCTCTGACGGCGCTTCCGTCGCCCTGGGCACGGGGCTTGAAAACGGCATCCCATTTGCCGTGGGCCACGAGATCATCCGGCAAAAAAAGCGGGGCCTTGAACTGATCGGGCCCATTTCCGACATGCTCTTTGATCAGCTCATCGGCGCCGGTGCGGTGGAGAAGGTCAAGGCGGCCTGGGTTGGAAACGTCATCACCGGTTCGGGCTACAATTTCCGGAGGGCCGTGGAAAACGGCCGGATACAGGTCGAGGACCATTCGAACCTGACCCTGGTCATGGCCCTTCGCGCCGGAGCCATGGGCGTTTCGTTCATGCCGACGCGAACGGCGCTGGGAAGCGATCTGTATCGCACCAACCCCGGTCTTCGCGTCACCACCTGTCCGTTTACCGGCGGACGTCTCACGGCCGTTGCCGCCATCTGCCCCGATGTCTGCGCGGTGCCGGTTCAGCGCGCCGATGTTTACGGAAACGCCCATGCCTGGGGGAATCTGGGCTTGTCCCGCGAGGCGTGTCTGGCCAGCAAGCGGGTCATCCTCACCGCAGAAGAGATCGTCTCGCCAGAGGTGATCGCCTCGGACCCGAATCGGGTGATCACCCCCGGGTTCCGCGTGAGCGCGGTCGTCCACGAACCGTGGGGGGCGCACCCTGCGCCGATGCCCGGTTTCTACAATCGCGATCACCGGATGTTTATCGACTACCGCAATCAGAGCCGGACCGCCGAGGGCTACGGCCGGTGGCGCGCCGAGTGGATCGACGGCCCCGGCGGCCGCAGCGACTATTTGAAGCGGCTGGGTTCCGAGCGGATGCAGGCCCTTGCCCTGAAAACGCATCTGCTTTCGGCGCCCGCAGACTTCGGATACTAGGCAGGTTACTGGACCGTGACCGAGTCCTACACACCCCAGGAGTTGATGGTGGCCGCCGCCGCCAGGGAGATCGCCGACGGAGAAGTTGTCTTTGTCGGCATGCGGCTTCCGCTTCTCGGCTTTCTGCTGGCCAAGTCGACCCATGCACCGGAGGCGGTCGGTATCTACGAACTGGGGATCGTCCGGGAAACCGCCGCACCGGCGCCCATCATGACCATGGGGGACCTGCCGAACCAGTATTGCGCCAGCTGGCTGGCCGATACCGGGGATGCCATGGCGCTGCTCCAGCAAGGGGGTGTGGATCTGAGCTTTATCGGCGGTGCCCAGGTGGACCGCTTCGGGAACTTGAACACCACCTGCATCGGCGAGGTCGAAAACCCCCGCACGCGGCTACCGGGCAGCGGCGGCGCTTGCGACCTGGCAAGCCTGGCGTCCCGGCATATTCTGATCATGGCCCACCAGCGGCGGCGGTTCGTCGAGCGGGTCGACTACATTACCTCCCCTGGATACGGCGACGGCCCTGGCTGGCGTCAGCGCCAGGGGCTTTCTCGCGGAGGGCCGAGTCGGGTCATCACCACCCTGGGGTGCTTCTCCTTTCAGCCGGAGAGTTGCGAGATGCAGCTCGATTCGGTTCATCCCGGAATCGAGATCGAGAAGGTTCGCCAGGAGACGGGGTGGCCGCTTCGGGTTGCCGAAACGGTTGCCGAAACACCGATACCGACCCGGGAGGAGCTTCGAATGCTCCGGCGTTTCGATCCGGAGGGCTATTGGACGGGGAGCAGCCGAAGATGAGTCGCGCCAAGAAAGGGCCGCAACGAGTGGCGGTGACCGGTCTGGGCGGCGTGACCCCCATCGGCCACGGGATCGATGCGTTCTGGGAGGCGTTGGTCGCCGGCCGCAGCGGGGTCTCCCGGGTTACGCGGTTTGACACCGATCGGTTCCCGACAAAGATCGCCGCCGAAGTGCGGGATTTCGAACCGGAGCGCTGGATCGACAACAAAATCGTGCAGCGCACCGACCGGGTGACCCATTACGGGCTGGCCGCCTCGGCCATGGCCTTTGTCGATGCCGGGCTCGACACCCACCGTTTCAACCCCGCGCGGGCCGGGGTCATCGTCGGATCCGGAATCGGCGGGGTCGATACCATCGAGGCCGGCCATATTCAGTATCTTCAAAAGGGGCCGAAACCGATCAGCCCCTTTTTCGTCTCCCGTTTGATGATCAACATGACGGCCTCGATGGTGTCGATCACCTTCGGCCTCAAGGGACCGATTTCGGCGCCGTCCATGGCCTGCAGCACCGGTTCCACGGCCATCGGAGAGGCCTTCCGCGCCATCCAGCGCGGGGATGCCGATCTGATGCTGGCCGGTAGTACCGAGGCCTGCATCACCCCCCTGCCGTTTGCCGGCTTTTGCGCCGCCCGCTCCATGTCCCGGAGAAACAACGATCCGCCCGGGGCCTCGCGCCCCTTTTCGGCGGACCGGGATGGATTTGTCATGGGCGAGGGGGCCGGCATCGCCGTCCTGGAGCGGCTGGACCTGGCAGAGGCTCGAGGTGCGCGCATCTACGCTGAACTGGTGGGCTACGGCAACACCGCCGACGCCTTTCATTTCACCGCGCCCCATCCCCAGGGTGAGGGGATGATCAACGTCATGCGCGCTGCCCTGTCCGATGCCGGTCTTGCGCCGGAGGCGGTCGACCACATCAATGCCCACGGAACGGCCACCACGTTAAACGATCGCATCGAGAGTCTCGCCATCGAGACGGTCTTCGGACCCCACGCGGAGAAACTGAAGGTCAGCGCCGTCAAATCGATGATCGGGCATCTGCTGGCAGGCGCCGGGTCGGTGGAGTTTCTGGCGACGGTCAAGGCGGTGCAGACCGGGATCGTTCCCCCCACCATCAACCGCGAGGCGCCCGATCCGCAGTGCCGTCTCGATTACGTGACCGGCGGGGCCGAAACCGTGTCGGTGAAGGCCGCCCTGACCAACTCCTTTGGGTTCGGCGGCGGAAACGCCTGCCTGTGCGTTCGGCGGTACCGGAACGGCCGGGTCGCCTGAGCTGTCGCGGACGATTTTACTTGACAAAAGGAGGTGTAGCTGCAAAATAGCTTTGTTAAATCATCTTTGGCAAATGAACGAGGTTTAGTAACTAACGGGGACCCAGGATAAAAAGGAGGCAGTGATGAGGTGCAAGAGATTGATCGTCATGTCGGTGGTATTGCTTACCGCCCTCGCTCTCGGCGTCGGCCCGGCACTTGCGAAAGGACCTTCTCTTGATGCGTGGAAGCCCGCCTTCGATCCATCCGGCGCGAAATACAAGTGCATCGTGTCCAATGTCTCCCATCCGGTGCTCAAGGGGGTTTACGCTGGTTTTGCCATGCGCGACGAGCTTTGGAAGCGGACCAACGGCCAGATCTACATCGATTACAAACCGTTTTCCATGCTCGGCGGCGAGGTGGAAGTGCTCAACCAGCTTCAGATGGGCGCCATCCAGGGCATGGGGGTCAGCTCGGTGGCCTCCACCAACCTCGGTCCCCGGTTCGGCTTGATTAATCTCCCCTTCCTGGTCAACTCATTTGAGAAGCTCGACAAGTTCATCGCCAGCGGAAAGCTTTTCGATCACTACATGAACGCCATGGATCATCAGGGGATCATGGGGATCGACATCACCGGCTACGGCAACTACGGCTGGGCCACCACCCGGCCGGTCAAGAGCCTCGATGATGCCCGGAAGATCAAGTTCCGCACCGCCGAGGCGGCGGTCAACCAGCTGCTCTACAAGCAGTGGGGTCTGAACGCCGTGGTCATGCCCTGGCCCGATGTGCCGGTCGCCCTGAAGCAGGGGGTGATCGAGGGACTGGACCACACCCCGATGGTCTGCAACATCACCAAGAAGTTCGAGGTCTGCAAATATTACACCTACATCGATTATGCCCAGGGCCTGTTTATCTGGATTTTCAACAAGGCCTGGTTCAACAAGCTGCCGGCGGACCTGCAAAAGACCTTTGTCGAAACGGTCCACGACGTCTGTGCCAACATCCGGGAGCAGGTCAAGATCCAGGAGGCCGTGGAAATCATGAAGGCCTCCAAGAACGGGATCGAATTTTACACCCTCCCCAAAGATGAGATGGACTGGCTCCGCAAGCAGGGCGATGCCGTCCATCAGGAATACCGGGCCGAGATCAACAAGCTCTATCCGGGTGACACTTACCGTCCGGCGGACTTCCTCAAGGAAGTCGAGGACTACATGGAATACCAGCGGCCTTAGGCAATTGACTTGGAACCGATCAGGGGGCTTTTCTCAAAGCCCCCTTTTTCTTGTTGACTTTTCCGGCCCCCCCTCTAGAACCATGATTCGAAACCGGGAAAACGAATTCGGGAGCCTCGACGCCATTGCCGGAGCGCCCGCAACATCCATCCCCTTGCCCGAATTGCCGTATCTGGAGCAGCGATTCACTCAAGGAACATTCAAATGATCGCGAAGCTTTTTAAATTCGTGGATCGGGTACTGACCTTCTTCGAAGACTGGACGTTGTTTATCTCCGTGATCGTCGCCCTGATTGCGCTGTTTTTCAACGTCGTGCTTCGCTACGGGTTTAATTACTCCCTGACCTGGTCCGAAGAACTCGTCCGGGAGGTGATCATTTACACCACCCTGATCGGCTGCTCTTCTGCGGTCAAGAACCGGTCGATGATCAAGATCGATGCCTCGGTCCAGCTCTTTCAGAAGCTCAAGGTGCCGCTGACCTTTTTTTCCAACGCGGTTACCCTGGTTTTCTCGGTGATGGTGTTGTACCTCGGCTGGCAGATAGCCGCCCTGCAGGTGCAGACCCACCAGAAGACGATCATCCTGCAGATTCCCCTGGTCTATATTTTTGCCATTTTACCCCTGATGGGGGGGCTGATGATCATTCGAACGCTCCAGGTGTTTTACGAAGATATTGTCGCGCTGCGC
>JASFPT010000052.1:0-18753 GCA_050115795.1 Desulfobacterales bacterium | reverse complement strand
GCCGGCGCTCGGGGCCCCAGACCCGCCGGGGCTCGGATCTGCGCTACGATTTGACCCTCGATTTCATGGAAGCCGCCTTCGGCACGGAAACCGAGATCAAGCTGACCAAGCTGGAAACCTGCGAAGCGTGCCAGGGCTCGGGCTGCAAGCCGGGCACCGAGCCGGAAACCTGTGCCTATTGCCACGGAACCGGCCAGGTCTCCCGCAGCCAGGGATTCTTCACCGTTCGAACGACATGCCCCCAGTGCCAGGGCTCGGGCAGGCAAATTCCCTCCCCCTGTGAGACCTGCGGCGGTCAGGGAAGCCGCAAGGTGAAAAAGAAAGTCTCGGTGAAAATCCCCGCCGGCGTCGATCGCGGCAGCCGTCTGAGGCTTTCCGGCGAGGGGGAACCCGGGGCATACGGCGGTCCCGCCGGAGACCTGTATGTCTTCATCGACGTGGAGGAGCACGAATTTTTCCGCCGAGACAACACCGACATCATTTGCCGGGTTCCGATCAGCTTCGTTCAGGCAACCCTGGGCGATACCGTTTCGGTCCCGACGCTGAACGGAGAAAAATCCCTGGAAATTCCGAAAGGGACGCAATTCGGAGACGTTTTTCGGTTCCTCGGAGAAGGGATCCCTTCTCTTCGAAACGGTCGAAGGGGCGACCAGATCATTCAGGTGACCATCGAAACGCCCACCCGCCTGACCAAAAAGCAGGAATCCCTGCTGCGCGAGTTCGGCCGCCTGGAGTCGAAAAAGATCTCCTCTAGAATCAAGAACCTGCTCAAGGGAGAATCTCATCAGGCGGCCAAGTGAGACGACCGGCGGCGCAGACCGGCCGAAACGCTGTAAAGTGAGTGAGCAGCAGGCCGCAGAGAGGGAAACTGGAATGTTCGAATTGAAAGTCACGACGCATTTTGCCGCGGCCCATCAGCTCCGGATGGTTGCCGAAAAGTGCGAAAACATGCACGGACACAACTGGAAGGTGGAAGTGGTCGTGGCAGGAGACCGGCTCAACGAGGCCGGCGTTCTGGTCGACTTCGGGGAACTGAAAGCCCACGTGGCGGACATCATGTCCCGGCTGGACCACAAGTATCTCAACGAACTGGACTTTTTCCAGGACGGAAACCCGTCTTCGGAGAATATCGCCGTGTATGTCGCCCGGTCCCTGGGCGAAAAGCTCAATGGCAGCGGCATTCGCGTCGACCGGGTCACGGCCTGGGAATCGGAGGGCCGATCGGAACGGAGGGTTTGAGCCTATCCGTAAAAAATGGGGAACGTCCAACGTCGAATTTTGAATCGGGACAAAGGGCCCGGCGGTTTTTTTCGGCGTTGGACGTCGAGCGTTGAACGTTCTTCGGTTCTTTTTATTCCCGCCCGGTTGGTATTTGCCGCTCTCAGGGGTTCAGCTTCTTCCATTCCGCCACCAGCTCATCCCGTGTGACGATCACCGATACATCCTTTACATGTTTCCGGATGTTCTCCACCCCGCCCTCTTGCCGATCCACCAGGATCACCGCCTTGACGACTTCGAGCCGCTCTTGCTGCGCGCGCTCGATCGCCTGGATCGTCGATCCGCCCGTGGTGGCGACGTCATCGATAATCGCCACCGGCGCTCCGACCGGCAGGTCGCCTTCGATCCAGCGCGCGATTCCATGATCCTTTTTTTCCTTCCGGATGGAGAATGCGTGTATCGGTCGTCCTTTGAGCTCGGAGGTGAATGCGGCCGCGATGGCAATCGGATCGGCGCCGAAGGTCATTCCACCGACGCCCGTAACACCGGCACCGGCAATTGCCTCGTAGACCAGGTGCCCCACCAGGTACATCCCTCTCGGGCTGAGGGTCGTCGGTTTGCAGTTGACGTAAAAGGAGCTCATTCTGCCGGAGACAAGCTTGAAGACCGGCTCGTCGCTGTATTGAAAGGACTTGCGGCACAGTAGGGCGATCAGTTCTGGTTTCATTTCAGGTGCTTCTTGATTTTGGGGCGGTTATCGGATAAAAAAGCCTCCACCGAACTGGAAGAAGCCTGGGGTCTTTGGGGATTCAGTGGAGGCCCTGAGCAAGGAAAACCGGCAACGGCACTCCTTGAACTCGCCCGTTTCCATAACAGCTAATCCCCAACCGGTCAAATGCTTTCAAGAAGCCCTGGAGGGGACGACATGCGAAAAAATGGCCCGATGTTCATCCCGACTCGAACAGAACCGCTTCTTCTGTTCACGGTCGCGGTACTTCTGGCGACGGTCCTGCTTCTCGGGCCCTTGGAAGCGAGGGGGGAAGAGACCTTCACCCTGGAGCAGACAATCGCCCGTGCCCTGGATGCGAACCTGGGGCTGAAGATCGCCCGTGCGGAAACCGAAGCGGCCGGAAGCACCCTCAACGCCAGCAAAACCGAATTTTACCCGACGTTTTCGGCCAACTACCAGTATACCTACCACGACGAGGAGCGACGCTCCCTTGGGGTGCTCACCCGCCCCAAGGACGAGTATTCGTTTTCGGCCACCATCACCCAACCCCTGTTCACCGGCTTTTCGATTCTCAACCGCTACAAGATCGCTTCCCTCGGGGAGAGCCTTGCCCGTCACCAGGAGCAGAAGGAACGCCGGGATATCGTCTTTGACGCCCGCAACGCCTACTTTTCGATCCTCAAGGCCGAAAAGATCGTGGCGGTCACCGAACAGGCCGTCACGCAGCTGGCCTCCAACTACAAGCAGTCAAAAGACTTCTATCAGGTCGGCATGATCCCTTACAACGACCTGCTCAAGGCGGAAGTGGAGTTAGCCAACGCCCGGCAGGACCGGATCGTCGCCCAAAACCGGCTGAAGGTCTCCCAGGCCAATTTCAACACCCTGCTCAGAAGGCCCGTCAGCGCGCCGGTTCAATTGGAAGACATCCGGGGGTACACCCCCCTTTCGCTGACCCTTGAAAGCGGCCTCAAATCGGCCCGGGAACATCGGCGGGAATATCAGATCAGCGAGCTGCAAGTAGAGATTGCCGAGCGGGAGGTCAGTCTCAATCGAAAAGACTACTTTCCGACCGTCTCCCTGGAAGGGACCTATTTTCGCCAGGAGTCCGGCTTCCTCATCGGAGCCGGCGACCCCTATGGATTCATCGACGACCCGGACGGATGGGACATCTCCGCGGTGGCCACCTGGAATTTCTGGGAATGGGGCCGGACCGATTACTCGGTCAAAGAAAAGCTCAGCCGACTGGCCCAGGCCCGGTACCAGCGGGCACAGGTCGGCGACGGCATCGAATTGGAAGTCAAGGAAGCCTTCCTGGCGACCCAAGACTCGGAGAGCAACATTTTGGCCGTGGAAAAAGCGGTCGAGCAGGCGAAGGAAAACTTCCGGATCACCCAGCAGCGGTACAGTGAACAGATGGCCACCACCACCGACGTGCTCGACGCCCAGACGCTGCTTTCCCGGACCCTGACCAACTATTACAATGCGTTGTACGATTTTAAGATTTCAAAAGCCTCGCTCTACCGGGCAATGGGACTGGAAGAGATGCCATGACATCACCTGGCGCAAGAGGCGGGATCATTCGCCTCTTTCACGTACACAAGCGCTACGGGCCGAAAAACGCCCTGGTGGACGTCTCTCTGGATATTCCCAAAAACGCCTTTCTTTTCGTCACCGGTCCCAGCGGGGCGGGCAAAACCACGCTGCTGAAGCTTCTGTACCTTGGGGAGCCGGTCTCAGAGGGGCAGATTCTAATCGACGGCATGAATCTGGCCCGCATCCCACCGAAGCGGATTCCGTTTCTCAGGCGTCATTTCGGCATCATCTTCCAGGATTACAAGCTGATCCCCACCAAGACGGCGTATGAAAACGTCGCCCTGGTCCTGGAGGCGGCCGGCGCCAAGTACCGCCTCATCCAAAAAAAGGTTCGCAGCGTTCTGCGCACGGTCGGTATGGAAGACAAGGCCGATGCCCTTCCACCGAGCCTGTCCGGCGGCGAACAACAACGGGTGGCCGTGGCCCGGGCTGTGGCCGGAGACCCGAAGATCATTTTGGCCGACGAACCCACAGCCAGCCTGGATGAAGACTCTGCCCGGATCATCGTGGAGCTGCTCAAGGGGTTTCACGTCCGGGGCGGGACGGTGTTGCTGGCGACCCACGATCGGCACCTCATCCAGCAAACCGGGGGACTGGTGGCCCATCTAAGACAGGGCAGGCTGGAAAAAGTCACCCCGTCCGGGCACGAAGCCTGATGCTTCGATTCTACCGCAGAGCCATCCGCGACCTTTCCGAAAACCGGTTCGTCAATACGGTCACGGTGATCACCATTGCCTTGTCGGTGCTGATCGTCAGCGCCTTTGCCTTGTTTTTCGTCAATGTCGACGGGGTGATCAATCCCTGGAAGCAGGGCGTGCGGATGATGGCCTACCTGAAGGACGGTGTGGCACCGGAACGGATCGAAGGGCTCGGACGACAGATCGAGGGGATGTACGGTGTCGGGAAAGTGGCCTTCATTTCGCGACAGCAGGCCCTGGAGAAGCTGAAAGAGACCATGAAGCGGCAGTCCTCGCTGCTGACGAACCTGAAGGAAAACCCCCTTCCGGATGCCTTCGAAATCCGGATGCTGCCCGAATCGCAGAGTGAAGCCGCCATGGAGGTGCTCGCCCAGGGGCTGGGCGATTTGCCGGAAATCGAGCAGGTCGAATACGGCCAGCAGTGGATGGGAAGAATCAGCTCGGTGGTCGGCCTTTTCCGGCTGGCCGGATACGCGCTGGGAGCGCTCTTTTTCATGGCCTCGGTATTCATCGTCGCCAACACCGTCCGCCTGGTGCTCTATTCGCGACGCCAGGAAGTGGAAATCATGCGCCTGGTGGGCGCCACCGATCGGTTCATCAAGGCGCCCTTTTACCTCGAAGGACTCATCCTGGGAGCGGTGGGCGGAGCGCTGGGGTTGGCAACGCTGCTCGCCTGTTATCTGCTGGTGGCCGCCAACCTGGAGCAGGGGTTTTCCGGTGTGTTGCTCGACCTTCGCTTTCTCTCCCTTTCGGCGATCTTTGCGATTCTGGGATGCAGCATGCTGGTGGGATGGCTTGGATGTTTTCTTTCCCTGCGGCAGTTTTTCGGGCGATGAGAATTCGATTCGGCACCCTGCTTTCCAAGATGCCGGTCGTTTCGGCGGCAACGGGTCTTCTATCGGCAGCGGTCCTGGCTGCGGCGCTCCCGTTCCTGTTTGCTTTACCGGCCTGGGCAGCCGACGCGGCCGTCATCGTGGCCGACCGTCTCAATGTCCGACCCGAACCCGGCACAGAGAAAACACCGATCGCCACGCTGAACCGCGGCGACCGGATTCGGGTGGTGAAAAACCATGGAGACTGGCTGGAAATCGCCTTCGGAGAATACTCCGGCTTTATCCGAAACCGGGAACAATATGTCCGCATCCTGCCCGCGACCGGCTTCGAGGGGGGTTCTTCCGGCATGGACGAGGCCCAGGTCCGGGAAAAAGCCGAAGCGATCGCCGAAAAAATCGAACGGGACGAAAAGGCCCTGGCACGGGTACGCCGGCAGGAAAGTGCGGTCATGGAGCGCCTTGATGACATCGGGCGCAACCTGAATCGGGCCCGCAAACGAATTGCCGAGCTTCACCGGGGGCTGGCGGACCTGGAGTTGGAAATCCAAAAGATCCGGACCGAAATCGATGAGCTGAAGAAAGAAATCGACCAGATCGAAACCGACGGGGCAAAGCGGCTGGTTGCCTACTACAAGCTGCAGTGGTTCGGCACCGCGCAATTGCTGGTCTCGGCCGACTCTCTGGCCGAGATGATCTATCGGAAGGCGGCCCTGGAGCGGATCATCGAATCCGACCAGGTGCTGTGGTCGAAATGGACCGAGCGCAGGCGGCATCTCGACAGCGCGCTTGCCGCCCTGGATGCGCGCAAGCAGGAAAAAATCTCCGTGGAAAAGGAACTGGCGGGCCGGATCGCGGAGATGAACCGGGAAAAAAGGCTAAAAGCCGACCTTCTGGAGGAGATCCGCCAGAGCAAGGCCCTGCGCCTTGCCGCCATTGATTCGCTGAAAGATGCCGCCGGGGAGCTGGAAAAAGCCCTGGAGCGTTTGAGAAGTCAGGACCGATCACCGGCTGGAACCCCGGCAGTCCAAATCCGCGATTTTGCCGAACTCAAGGGCTTGCTTCCGCTGCCGGTCAGGGGTAAGATAGTGACTCGCTTCGGTAAATACCGCAATCCCGAGTTCAACGTGGTCAACTTCCGAAGCGGCATCGACATCCGGGCAGAGCGGGGAGAGCCGATCCACGCGGTAAGCGCCGGACGGGTTTTGTTTGCCGAGTGGTTCAAGGGTTACGGCAACATGATCATCGTCGACCACGGCCTTTTTTACTACACGGTATATGCACACGCCGAGGAGCTGTTCAAGAAGAAGGGAGAGACCGTTCAAACCGGGGAGGTGATCGCCACGGTGGGCGACACCGGCTCCATGATCGGTCCCAGCCTCTATTTCGAAATTCGGCACCACGGAAAGCCCCTCGATCCACGCGACTGGCTCAATGCAGGATAAAAGGAGAAGCAACATGGCGCGACTCGACAGGCGAGGCCTACGGCTTCTGGCGGCAGTGGCGATCACCGTCGCCCTAGCGACGATCGGTGCCGGATTCTATCGGGACCTTGCGGCTTACAGCGAAGAAACCTACAAGGGGCTGAAGCTCTTCTCCGAGGTCATCGAACTGATCGAAAAGAACTACGTCGATCCGGTCGAACCCGACAAGCTGATCGAAAAGGCCATCGAAGGGATGGTCCAGAGCCTAGACCCGCACTCCCAATTTCTTCCTCCCGAGGCCTTCGAAGAACTCCAGGTCGATACCCGGGGCGAGTTCGGCGGAATCGGGATCGTCATCACGGTTCGGGACAAGGTGCTTACTGTAATCTCTCCCATCGAGGGGACGCCGGCTTACGAGGCCGGCATCCTTGCCGGCGACCAGATCATCAAGGTCGACGGTGCGCTCACCAAGGACATGGCCCTCTGGGAAGCGGTGAAAAAGATGCGCGGCCCCAAGGGGACCAAAGTTGTCATCACCATCGTCCGGGAGGGAGAAAAAGACCCCATTGACTTTGACCTGGTCCGCGACATCATTCCGATCGAAAGCGTCAAGGCGGTGACCCTTCGCCCCGGCTACGGCTACATCTGGATCACCAATTTCCAGGAAAATACCACCGAGGATCTATACAAGGCCGTGACCGAGTTGCAAAATGCAAAGACGCCCCTCAAAGGGCTCATTTTAGACCTGCGGGACAACCCCGGCGGCCTGTTGAACCAGGCCGTCAGCGTCACCGATCTTTTCCTCAAGGAAGGGGAGATCGTCTCCATCAAGGGCCGGCAGGAAAAAAACACCAAGATTTTTTCCGCCCGCCCGGATGACGCCGACTTTTCGTTTCCGATGGTGGTCCTGATCAACGGCGGAAGCGCAAGCGCATCGGAAATCGTCGCCGGCGCTCTCCAGGACCACAAACGGGCACTCGTACTGGGGACCACTTCCTTCGGGAAGGGATCGGTACAGACGGTGGAAAGCCTTCGAGACGGATACGGTCTGAAATTCACGATCGCCCGCTACTACACGCCAAGCGGACGCTCGATCCAGGCCCAGGGGATCGTCCCGGACATCGAAGTCAAACGGCGGGTGGTCCCCTCTGAAGAGACCGATGCTTCGATGCACAGACTCAAGGAGGTCGACCTGAAAAACCACCTGGAGCCTGAGGACGTTCAGCCCTCCGAAGCGAAACCGGCGAAAAAAGATGAAAAGACGCCGGAAAGCGAGATACCAAAGACCCGCCACGGTCCACTGGAAATGGAGCGGCTGATGAATGACTTCCAGGTGAAGCGGGCCCTGGAGATTCTGGTCAGCTACGACATTTTCAAGGGCTATCAAGGATAGATGGCCCGCCAACCGCAGAAAAGGACCCAGAAGAAGCCGGCCGCGAAAAGAACACCGGGCACCAAAAAGAAGGCAAGTGCGAAAAAGAAACCGGCGCCGCGGAAAAAGCCTTCCCGGCGCCGCACGAAAAAATCGCCTTCCCTTTCCGGGCAGCTGTTTCGGGTACTTGCAGGAATGACGCTGCTGGTGGCGCTGGTGGTCGCTGCAGGCTTTCTGCTCCACCAGGCCTTCCGGCGTCCGGCGCCCGTCACCCCGCCCGCCGCGCCCGAACCGGCCGGGCAGGCGGCGGTCAAACCCCCGCCCTTTGAGGTTTATCCCGAAAAGGACGTGCCGGTCCGGCCGCCGGTGCCCGAAAGAAAGCCGCCCGTTGCCGGGCTGCCCAAGGTTTCGATCATTATCGACGATCTGGGCTATGACCGAAAACTGGCAGAGCGATTCCTTTCTCTGGATGCGGTGATGACCGCATCGATCCTTCCCCTGGGCCCGGCGTCGAGGCGAATCGCCCGCATGGCCAACGAAAAGGGATGGGAGGTCATGCTCCATCTGCCGATGGAGCCAAACGAGTACCCGCAGGTCAACCCCGGCCCCGGAGCGCTTCTGACCAGCATGACGGCCGACGAACTCATCGCCGAACTCAACCGCGACATCGATTCGATTCCCGGCGTGCGTGGCGTCAACAACCACATGGGGTCGAAGATGACCCGGCGTTCAACGCAACTTTACCAGATCTTTTCGATTCTCAAAAAGCGGGGGCTATACTTCATCGACAGCCGGACGACCCCCGAAACCGTCGGCAGGCCCTCGGCGCGGCTGTTCCAGCTCCGGTTTGCAGAGCGGGATGTATTCATCGACCATCTCCAGGATCCCGCGTTCATCCGCAAGCAGATCCGGCACCTGATCGAAACGGCGGAGTCCCACGGAGAGGCCATCGGTATCGCCCATCCCCACGAGTTGACGGCAAAGATTTTCGAGGAGATGCTACCGGAGCTCAAAGAGCGGGTGGAGCTGGTGCCGGCTTCGGCTGTCGTTCACCCGGTGGGGTGACGGTGTCCGGGAAGAAGCAATAGCCGGACGGGTTGCAGACGGCCGCAGCGGCAATCGACCCGCGGGACGCGCAGCATCGAAAAGTAGGCCGCAAGCAGCTGGCAGTCGGCAGAAATCTGTTTTTGCCTTGTCATTCTGCCTGCTGCCTGCTGGATCTCACCCGAGATCCAGGCACCGGAGCGGATTCCGATTTTTGCGTCTGAAACCATCCACGGAGGTTTCCCATGCCCGAACTGGCATACGTCAATGGTAACATCGGCCCGATCGAGGATGCCGTGGTCCCCATAGAGGACCGGGGTTATAACTTCGGAGATGCTGTCTACGAATATGTTGCCACATACAACGGACGGCTCTTCCGGCTCGAAGAACACCTGCAGCGGCTTTCCCGATCCATGGCGGCCCTTTTTTTCCCGCCGGTATCCATCGATGAGATCCGCCGGGCCATCGTCGAAACCCACCGGGCGTCGGGAATCGAACGGGCCGGCATCTACCTTCAGATCTCCCGGGGAGTCGACCGCCGGGATCACCCCTTCCCGGAAAAGCCGGTGCCCCAGGTCGTGATGACCGTTCGCCACCTGAAGGAAAAACCGGAGGCGTACCGACAAAACGGCATCGGGGTCATCACCGTCTCCGATTTTCGCTGGGGCCGGTGCGACATCAAAACGGTCCAGCTGCTGCCCAACGTTTTGGCCAAGCAGCAGGCCCTGGACGCAGGTGTGTTCGACGCCGTGTTCGTGGCAGAAGACGGGGTGGTGCGGGAGGCGACCAGTTCGAATTTCTACATCGTTTCAGACGGACGGCTGATCACCCACCCGCTTACCGAACGGATCCTGGCCGGCATCACCCGTCTGGTACTGCTGAAGCTCGCCCCGGAGATCGGGGTCCCGGTAGCGGAGCGGTTTTTTTCGAGGGATGAGATGATGGCCGCAGACGAGGCCTTTTTGACCGGCACCACCACCGAAGTCCTGCCGGTGGTCACCGTCGACGGCGCCCCCATCGGCAATGGGAAACCCGGCCCGATCTGCCGCAAGCTTTTCGAGGCGCTGCGAAAGGACGCCGACGGCTGAAAACAGAAGGGCGGACAGGGCGCTTTTCAGCAAATCGGGATATCCGGCACACCGCTGGCAGGTGTGCTCGTGGTCCGTATTTCAGACTTCACAGGAGCCTCCATGAGGGATCTCATCCTATCGTATCCGGTTTTTTCCTTGGAAAATGAACAGGTTATGGCAAAAGGAACCCGCCTCACAGCGGAATTGCTGGAAGAGGTCGCCTCGGCTGCAAAAGGGGTGGATACGCCCCATGTTTCGATGCTGTCCCATTCCCAGGTGGCCGACCATCTGAAAGAATTCTGCAGCAGGCCGCCGTACAACCTCATCTTTTCCGATCCGGAACAACAGAAACTGCTGTTTCAGCAAATGGCCCGCATCCGGCTGTCCCGCCCGCTGATCGGATTTCTGGACTATTTCCGGGTGAACGATTTTTACACGTATCAGCACACGTTGACCGTTTTCGCCCTTTCGATGCTGCTGGCCCACGCACTGATATCGGAGCCGGAACAGGCGGTGCGTCAGGCGCTGGGCGCGCCGACCCACGACTTCGGCAAACTGTGCATCCCCCTATCCCTCCTGAAAAAGGCGACCCCGCTGACCAAAGACGAGCGGGCGCATCTGCAGCATCACACCCTGGCAGGATACGTCCTGATGACCCTGTACACCGGCAGCACGTCGAATCCGGCGGCGGTGGCCGCCCGGGACCATCATGAACGCTTGGACGGCTCCGGTTATCCCTCCGGAAAAAACCTGCAGGACCGGATGGTGGAAATCGTGGCGGTGGCAGACATTTTCGACGCCATGATTTCCGCCAGACCTTACCGGAAAGAGGCCTTCGATACCCGGACGGCGTTGGAGCAGATCACCGACATGGGAGAAGACGGCAGGATCTCCTGGGACGTAATCCAGGCGCTGGTGAGCTGCAACCGGAAAGACCGGCGTCACTATTCGGAATGCAACATCTCCCTTGAAAAGCGGGGGTCCCCTCCGCCGGAAAATCTGTACGGCGTAACCGCCGACTAGGCAAAGCAACTTCTGGGAAGAGCCCCCCCGGCGGGGCGTCGGAGCCGGTGATGCGCAATCGATTGGAAATCAACGACGGCAGGGGGAAGTGTTGGCGGGTTGTGGCAGCTGCCTTTTTCCAGACGGCAAATTCCCGGGAGTGGTGCGCATGATGCAGGCAATTCACGTTTTCTGGGCCTACTTTCGGCAGTCTCATCCCCCCCTGGTGCGCACCGTTCACTCCGCTGTTCTGGTGATGGTGTTGATGCAGATGCTCAGCAGCAACCTGATCCGCTTCGATGCCGCCGGCCGGGTCAGCGCATCCCCTCTCTTTTTCATGGGAAGCTGGGCCCATTTCGGAACCGGGCTTGTGCTGGCCCTGATCGGGGCCTTCTTTGTGATCATCGAAATCGCCAGGCGGGGCCTGCGCTACTTTTTCCCCTACCTCTGGGGGGACTTCTCCCAGCTCAAGGCGGACGTGAAAATCCTTCTCGGCCGGCGTCTTCCGGAGGCAAGCCCCGGATCGCTGGCCGCCGTCGTACAGGGGCTCGGGCTCGGCGCACTGGTCCTGACCCTGTCCTCCGGCCTGGCCTGGTTCTTCCTGTGGCAGACCGGGACGGGGGCGGCCGAGACCGCCAAATCGATTCACGAGGCGTGCACCGGCCTGATCCAGGCATACGTCGTCGGCCACGGCGGCCTGGGCCTGATTCACATCTTCCTGTGGAACCGCAACCAGCGGGGCTCCGGCCAGAATGGCCATCAAAAAGAGCCGGCCGAGAAAGACGACGACTCCGTCTGAGGAAGGGCGGTGCATGCCGCTGATGGTGGGCGGCCTGTGGCTAGTCGTTTGTCGTTGGTGGTTCACCACGAACCACCCGCCACAAACGGCGGCCCCGAAGCCTGCGGGGAGTCGCTCTCGGATTTCAAGTCCATGGGTTTGCAAGAAAGGAGCCTTTTTTCATGAAGACCATCCGGGCCAAGGTGTCCGTGTTTTTTGTCCTGTGTCTGATCATCATCGGGGCCGTAACCGCGGTCTATTACAAGAATATTTTTTTGCTTCAGGAAAAGCTGGTCGAGGTGGAACGCCTGGACGACTTTTTTAATGATGTGCTTGAGTTGAGACGCTACGAGAAGAATTTCATCTACTATCGGGATGCCGAGAGTGCAAAAGAGATCGAATTTTACCTCAAGACCATCGAAGCGGCCAGCAGGGAGATTACCGGCCATATCGAAGCAGGGGCCAGCGAAGAAGACTATCGAGCCTTCCAGGAAAACCTGTCGAGCTACATCGCCATATTGGCCGAAACAAAAGCCCTGATCGATACCGGAATCGACGATGTTCAGCTCACAAAGCTCCGAGAAAAAGGAAAAGCCATCGTCTCTTTTTCCCAGAAATTCATCGAGGCCAAGCGCCGGCGCATACAGGCTGCCCTGGAACGGACCCTGACGGTGATTCCCGTGGCATTTTTAGGGATCCTGGTCATTTTCATTGTCGTGATGTTTCACCTGCTCAGCAAAGGGATTCTAAAGCCCCTGAGCTTGCTGAAAGAGGCAACCAAGCAGGTCGCCAAAGACAGCTTTACACCGATTGCCTTGGAAACCCAAAGAGAAGATGAAATCTCCCATCTGATAGCGGCCTTCAACAACATGGCCAAAGAACTCGAGACCCGTCAGAAGCAATTGCTTCATTCACGCAAACTGGCATCCATCGGCACCTTTGTTTCAGGGATCGCCCACGAGTTGAACAATCCGTTGAACAACATCTCTCTGACGGCAGAGTCCTTGCAGTTGAGCTACGGCGATATGCCCAAAGAGGAGATCGGGGAGCTGATCGATGATATTCTAACCCAGGCCGACCGGGCCAGCCAGGTGGTCAGAAATCTCCTGGACTTTTCCCGGGCAAAAAGTTCCGAGCTGACAAGGCTTCGGATCAAGGACGTGATCGAAGAGACCCAGAAGCTGGTCAAGAGCCAGTTGCTGATCGAAGACATTCACCTGGAGCTGGATGTCAGCGAAGAGCTGGCCCCCATCAAGGGTATACGGCAGGATCTGCAGCAGGTGTTTTTGAATCTGTTTTTAAACGCGATCGACGCCACCGGCCCGCAGGGAAAAGTATCCATCAAGGCCTATCCCGTTTCGGGGGGATTTATCCGGATCGATGTCACCGATACGGGGTCCGGGATCAAGCCCGGCGACATCGAGCACATTTTCGATCCATTTTTTACCACCAAGGATGTCGGTGAGGGCACCGGCCTCGGGCTTTCGCTGGCCTACGGCATCATCCGTTCCCATAACGGGCATATTGAGGTAAAAAGCGAGCTGGCAAAGGGCACGACGTTTTCGATTTTGCTGCCTGAAGCCCAACAGGAACAGGGCCAAACCGATGAAGACACGAATCGCCGTCATCGATGATGAAAGCATTGTATGCCGACGCCTGAAGACCTTTCTGGACGGCGAAGGCTATGAGACGGAGAGCTTTGACCGCGGAGCGCCGTTTCTGGAACGAATGGCGGACGCACCGTTTGACGTCGTCTTTCTTGACCTGGGCCTGCCGGATGCAGACGGGATGGATATTCTCCGGCGCCTGATCGGGCACTACGAGGATCTGGAAGTCGTCATCATTACGGGACAGGGGACGATCGATTCGGCCGTCGAGGCGATCAAGTTCGGCGCGTACCACTATGTCACAAAGCCTTTCAGACTGAGCGAGATCGGCTCACTGGCCGGCGGCGCGGCCAAAAAGCTGGCCCTCAAGAAAGAAAACCGTCGGCTGCGCGAGACGCTGGGGGGCGATGGCATTTTGCCGGAGTTCTGCGGATCGAGCCGGAGCATGCAGGAGATCATCTCCATGGTCAAGAAGGTGGCCCTGGTGGATTGCAATGTCCTGTTGCAGGGCGAAAGCGGCACCGGAAAGGAACTTGTGGCCCGATCGATCCATCGACTGAGTCCCCGGGGAGATCGCCCGTTTGTCTCCTTCAACAGCGGCGGATTTACCGAAGAACTCATCTGCAACGAGCTCTTCGGCCACGAAAAAGGGGCCTTCACCGGAGCGACGGCAACGAAAATCGGCCTCCTGGAATCTGGTTCAGGCGGTACGGTATTCCTGGATGAGATCGGCGAGATGCCGCTCTCCATGCAGGTGAGGTTGTTGCGTGTCCTGCAGGAAAAGCAGATTCTCCGGGTCGGGGGAACCAAACCCATCCCCCTCGATATCCGGATCGTTGCTGCCAGCAACAAGGACATCAAAAGGGCATGCACCGAGGGCGGCTTCCGCGAAGACCTGTATTACCGGCTAAACGTGGTCAGCCTCCAACTGCCCTGTCTGGCGGAGCGAAAAGAAGACATCCCCCTGTTGATCACCTCTTTTATGGCCAAATACAACGGGCTGTTCGGCAAGACGGTCCGGAAAGTTTCGCCCCAGGTCATGGATATCCTGATGCGGTACAATTTCCCGGGAAACGTGCGCGAGTTGGAGAATATCATTCAACGGGCCGTGGCCCTGGCAGAAGGAGAAGACATCCGGGTGACGGACCTGCCCGAGGACCTCCAGAATCTCGAATTTGACACGATCGAGGGAGAAGGGCTTATGACGATAGAAGAAATGGAAAAACTGCACATCATGAGAGTGCTGGACCGAACCCGAAACAACAAGGCGTTGACCAGCAAGATCCTCAACCTGCCCAGGACCACCCTGTGGCGCAAGATGAAAAAATATGGCCTGTTGGAAGACGAAAGTGGATACCCATAAAAGTTTCATATTGAAACGCATTTTCTCCCGCCACCTTCTCAGCCCAATCCCATATTATTGAAATTCAAACTGTTTTTTTCCATTCCCCGCCATTTGTTTCAATTTGAAAAGATTCTCTCCACATATCCGCCCCGAAGTCGCATAACGACCTGAAAATACACGGTTCAAATTCTGGCACGGCCTTTGCTCAGACCTTCTGGGCGAAGGAGACGTGATGGAAAAGATCTTGGTGGGTATGAATCCGGTCTCGGCCAGTTTCTGGGCAGGCCTGCATGCGTTGAACCTGGCAAAGCGCATCGACGCCAGGGTTTGCTTTTTACACGTGGTGGACCCCGGGTTGTCCCAAGACCCTGACCCCCCCCCCGATCAGGACGCTTCCAACGATGCGACAAAGCGGATGGATCACTTCGTGGAAAGGGCCCGTGCCGAAGGAATCCCCGTGGATTGCTACGTGAGCGAAGGCGACTATGAGAGCGAACTCGTCCGGTTTATCCAGGAAAAGGGAATCACCATGCTGGTTCTGGGCGAACCTGAAGGCCGTGTGATGGCACCGGCACGCTTTGCGGCTTTTCTGGACAGAATACGCCACAGGGTCGACTGCCGGATTGAAGTGCTGCACGAAAAGACGTTCACCCAGGATAAAAAGAGAAAGGAAAATGCGAATGTGGCACATATATCTACCCATCGCAGGCAATAGCGTAAATGTTATCTTGATTCTTGCCATGGGAGGATTTGTCGGGCTTCTTTCAGGCATTTTCGGGGTGGGGGGCGGATTTCTGATGACACCCCTGTTGATCATGGTGGGGATTCCGCCCACCGTGGCGGCGGCGTCGGACTCCAACCAGATTGTGGGGGCCTCCACGTCCGGGACTCTGGCGCATTACCGGCTCGGCAACGTAGACTTCAAGATGGGGATTCTGCTGCTCATCGGCGGGGTTGTCGGCGGCACCGGCGGGGTTCAGATCATCAAGGTCCTGCGGCACATGGGAAACGCAGACTTTCTGATCCAGATCACCTACGTCCTGATGCTGGGATTCGTGGGGTCCTACATGTTTCTGGAAAGCTTTCAGGGCTTGAGAAAGACGCAGGCGGTCCGCGTCGTCCCGAAAAAGGAATCCGCCTACGCCCGGATCGTCAACAATCTCCCGTGGCAGACCCGTTTTGAAAAGTCCGGGGTCACCCTTTCGGTTCTCATGCCCCTTGTCCTCGGCACCTTCGTGGGGATCCTGGCGGCCATCATGGGGGTGGGCGGCGGATTCATCATGGTGCCGGTCATGGTGTATCTGTTGCGGATGCCCATGCACGTCGTGGTCGGGACAAGCCTGTTTCAGATCCTGTTTACCTGTGTTGACGTCACCATCATGCAGGCCCACAGCAACCATACCGTGGACTTCATTCTCGGACTCCTCCTGCTGATCGGCTCTACGCTGGGCGCGCAGTTCGGGGCCAAGATCAGCAAGAAACTCAAAGGCGATCAGCTCAAGATTATCCTCGCATCCCTGGTGCTTGTCGTCATGGTCAAGATGTTGCTGGGGCTCTTGCTCAGGCCGCATATCTTGCTGGCTGTCATTGGAGGTCACTAACGTGTCGAAAAAAGCGCTTTGCATCCTGGTTTTGGTACTGGTGGGCCTGCTCCCGCTCCCGCCAACGGCGTCGGCCTCGTTGCCGATCCGGCTCCACGTGGCGCCGGATGAGGTCAAGATGGGTCTGTCCTATAACGGGGTGGACGTATCGATTGCCGGGGAGATCCCCTCGGATTCGGAAGTGCTGGTGCGGATCATGGGCCAGCCGGAGCAGCAAAAGCTCAAGAAAAAGGGGCGTTTCCTGGGTCTATTGTGGATGAACATGGAAGCAGTCAGAATCCAGAACGTTCCCAGGGTATTTCTCTTGTACCCCGCTGCAGGCCTGGCCGAGCGCGCGCAACGGCTGCCTGGGCAGTGGCAGCGGCTCGGGCTCGGCTTTGAGGCCCTGATGGAGCAGGCGAAAATCCTGCCTTCCACGGAGGAAAAGGAGCCGCTGTTTCGGGAATTTGTAAAACTCAAAGAGGAGGCGGGCCTGTATGGCACCATCCGGGACGCCATCCATTATGAAGAAAAGGGCGGCGGTCTGAAGTCTTTTACCTGCATTGCCGCTCTACCCTCCAATCTCGCGCAGGGAAAGTATTCCATTGAGGCGGTGGCGGTCAAAGATGGGACGATCGTGGCACGGGGTTCGGTCCCCATCGACGCTGCAGAGGCCGGTATCACGGCCAAGTTGTCCTTTCTGGCATTTAACCATGGAACCCTTTACGGTGTGCTGGCGGTGCTGGTCGCACTATTGGCGGGGTCGTTTACCGGCGTGATCTTCAAAGGGGGAAAGGGCGCCCATTAGGGGCGAACTTCGCACCCGGCCTTCTGGCCGGATTCAAACCATGAAAAAGATCGATCGGATCATAGGCTTTCTCTCCGGCTTGCGCGGGAAAATGCCCGCGTCTTCGTTTCCCGCTCTATTCGAGCGTTTTCAGGACATTCTCAAGAAGAACAACGAGATTCTGGAAATGATCGCCGATATGGGAGACAAGCTCGGGGGGGCCTATGTCTTCGACCGACAATATATCATCGGTGCGTGCAGCCTTCTGGATGATCTGGTGTATAAGCTGATTTATGACCTGAATGCCCTGAGCGATCAGAAATACGTCGGGCTTTATCCGGCCTTCGAGCAGGTGCGCCAGCAGGTTCAGGCCGAGCTGGCCGGCAAGGTTACCGTCACGGAGGGCAGCTATGTGCTTTCCTACGACACGGTTTCCCGCCACGATCTTCCCGATGTGGGCAGCAAGAACGCCAATATTGCAGAGCTGCGCAATGTTCTTGACGTTGCAGCCCCGGATGGATTTGCCGTCACTGCCCGGGCGTTTCACGATTTCATCGAGAACCTTCACCTGGCGGACCGGATCAAGGCCATATCGGACCGGGCCAAGAAGGCCCCGGGTGCCTTGAAAACCCTGTCTGCAGCGTTGCGGCAGGAGATCCTGAATGCCGAGATCCCCTTTGCCCTGGAACGGGACGTGCGAAGCGCCATCGGCAGGCTGCGGGATCGCCATGGCCATCAGCCCCTGTGGTTTGCCGTACGCAGCAGCGCCGTCGAAGAGGACACGGCCCACAGCTTCGCCGGCCAGTACGAAAGCTTTCTGAATGTACCGGAAGGCGAAGTGCTGTCCTGCTACAAGAAGGTTTTGGCCAGTGCATATGCGCCACGGGCCTGGCGATATCGGCTGGACAAAGGATTTGAAGAGCACGAAATCGCGATGGCCGTCGCCTGTCAGCTCATGGTTGCACCGAAATGCAGCGGGGTCCTGCACACAATGGATCCTTCTTTTCCGGAAAAAGATCGGATGATGGTCAGCGCCACCTGGGGCTTGGCGGTGCCCGTAGTGGAAGGGACCGCCGCCGTGGACGAGTATCTGGTGACCCGCGATCCACCGCATTCGGTTCAAACAATCAACGTCGCGTCCAAAAAACAGATGATGGTCGCAGACAAGGCCGGCGGGATCCAGACGACGGAAGTGCCGCACTCCGTCCAGGACATCCCCTGTTTGCGTGAGGGGGTACTCCAGGAACTTGCCCGTATCGGCTACGCCGTTGAGCGATACTATAAAAGACCGCAGGACATCGAATGGGCCTGCGACGAGCAGGACCAGGTGATTATCCTGCAGGCCCGGCCCCTGCAGGTCCGGTTGTCCTCCAGCGCCGATATGTGCACGGTGCCGGAAATCGTTAAATCCAACCCGGTGATCCTCTCCCAGAAAGGCAGCGTCGTGCAGCGCGGTGTCGCCTACGGGAAGGTCTTCACCGTGGAAAAGGACGAGGATCTGGACAAGATTCCGTCCGGCGCGATCGTGGTGGCAAAACACACATCGCCCCGGTTGTCCAAAGCCGCCCGAATCGGCCATGCGATCCTGACCGACGTGGGGTCTGCCACCGGTCACATGGCCACGGTGGCAAGAGAGTTTCGCATTCCGACCATTGTAAACATGCAGACCGCAACC
>JASFPT010000051.1:0-18982 GCA_050115795.1 Desulfobacterales bacterium | reverse complement strand
CCTTCGGGCCGGCGGGCGACTGGTGATCAATGCGATTCGAAAAGAGGACGGCGACAAGGATCAACTGCTGCGGATCCAATACCCGGATCACCTCTGGCTCGAAAAGGAGATCAAGTCGGTGGCCAATGTGGCGCGGGTCGATCTGGACGGATGCGTAAAGCTGGCGGCGGAAGCGTTCATCCGACCCGAGGTGGAGCTCTTCGAGCTGGAAGATGCCAACCGCGCCCTGTTCGAACTGAAGAAGGGGAAGATCCGGGGGGCGAAAGTTTTAAAACTCCAGTAGAAATAAGACGGCAGCCGGTCGTCAGAATTAGGCTTTGCGCCGATGCTCAGGTTCGGATCCTGGATCCTGGCGGATAGACGGGGATGAAACGTTTGCCGCTGCCTCTTTGGGAAACGGCCTCCGTGTCGTTTCGCACGGCACGACACCGCAGTCTTGCCTTCCGAAATCCGCCGGCTTCGGGAGAAGTTTCAGACCGGAGTTGGTCTTTTCTCCGATCCGTCGAACCGGGGCGCCACGGCGGCTTGAAAAACCCTGTTTCGAAGCGCCATTCGCGTTAGGGGGCTGAAATACCACATGTTGGGGTTTTATCGATAAAAAGCCTATATGCTGTGGTTTTTGTCTTGACGCGTGGGGGCATTTCCGCTACGAACGAAAATATCCTGCTCATGGGCCCTGTTCGGGGCCGTTCCAACAAACTGCTGGATCGAGCATGTTGCTTCATCCGGACCGATCACCAGACAAGATGCACTTTTTACCCGAATCCTGCTTGAGACATCTTCTTGCTTTATCCGTGGCGGCGCGGCACGGCAATCCAATGGGGCGTTGACACGTACCGAAAGCAGGCGGTGTTGTTTCAAGACGGGTTCTCAGCTGAAAGGGGGCCGCCGCGATGGTCATCAGTTTCGTCAATCAGAAAGGCGGGGTCGGCAAGACGACAACAGCGATCAACCTCGCCGCCAGTCTCGTCCGGAAGAATCACAGCCTTGTGTTGATCGATGCCGATCCGCAGGGCAGCGCCACCCATTGGCATGCTGTCGAAAACAACCAGGCCTTCGATGTGATTCATTACCCCATGCCGGTGCAGAAAAGCGACATCGAGATGATCGCCCTGAACAGCTCCGATGTGCTGATCGACGCACCGCCGGCGATCGGTGAAATCACCGAATCGGTATTGTCGGTTTCCGATCTTGTCATCGTGCCGGTCAGCCCCAGTTCCCTGGACATCTGGTCGTGTCGGGAGACACTGGAAATGATCCAGGAGGTCGGCCAGACCCGACCGGATCTCGAGGCCCGGCTGCTGGTCACCAAGAAGATACCGGGGACCCGCGTGGGCAGAAACGCGCGAGAGGCCGTGGGCGGTTTCGGTTTCGACCTGCTGGAAACCGAGCTGTGTCAACGGGTGGCGTACATCGACGCCATCGCAGGCGGTGTTTCCGTGATGCAATATGCGCCTTCCTGCAAGGCAGCCGCCGAGATCGAAGACCTATGCGCGGAGATTCTCTCCGGCTGGATGGAGCAGGATTCGACGCTCGACATCTGGCAGACCTACCAGGAGACGCTCGAGGAACAGGCCATGGGGGTGCGGTCCGTATAGGGCGTCGTTTCGATTTTCAATCCATGATGTCGCAACGCGATGGGACGTTCCAATGGCGAAACTGAAACCACGCATCCTGCGATGGCAGGCCTCTCCGTCCGCGCAGGTCGCCTTTTACAAGCTTTACTGGTCCGAGGAGGGCGGGGTCGACTACGACTCGCGCCATGCCGTTGTCGGCAACGTGACCGAAGTGCTTCTGCCCGACGGAGTGAAAGCCTTCACCCCGGGCAACGGCCCGATCGAATTCGGCCTGACGGCTGTCGATGAAATCGGCAACGAGTCGGACATGGTTCGCTTGAAGGCGCCCTATCAGTTCAGCGTGCCCAGCCCCCCTGCGGATTTTCACATCGCATCGCCCGGTTCGGCGGCTCCAAAAGAGCCGGCCGCGCTCGTGGCCTCTTCGGGCTATCCGTTGCGGGTCCGCATGCCGAAACGTGCCTCGGGATAGCCGGACGAGCTGCAGGGCCGGTTCGACAGGGACGCTGGATCGGCCCGCCGGCTACCGGGGCGGGATGCCGGGGCGGATCGGTCCGGCGTCATATCCGCCAAAGAACCGAAATTTTGCATCTATTCCCCCTGCGCGGGGAGGCGGCGCGGTCGCCTCTTCGAAAAACGCGCCACCGGCTTTCCATTGATTCTGATCCGGGGCGGCCCCGGTTTTTCCGTTTCCAGTTCGATCAGGTCGCTGCAGTGCCCGCCAAGCTCGGTGAACTCGGTTCTCAGACGGCCGAAATCGAGGGTTTCCAGGGCGGATTGGAGCAGTTCCAACTCGGTTTCCAGATCCGCCGCCCCCGGCTCGTTTCGAAGGGCCCGGTTTACCAGGCGATTGTACCGTCTTCGGATCGCCGTTTCGATACAGTGTCGGCTCAAATCGAGCCGGATGCGCAATGGGTTCACAGCCGTGTCCGGTTTCGGTGAACTATCATTGACAAACGCCCTCCGACCCAATAAAAAGGCGCCCGTGGATTTGAGATGAATCCGCCGTATTTTCCACGGGAAAGGAGGGCAGGGGCATGTATGTTCCCCGGTACATGTTTTTTACCAAAGGGGTCGGGGTGGACAAGGAAAAATTGTCCTCCTTTGAGCTTGCGCTGCGGAATGCGCGGATTGCCCACCTGAATATCGTCGCCGTCTCCTCCATATTCCCGCCCCACTGCCACATCATCGGCATCGAGGAGGGCCTCCGGCACCTGGAGCCCGGCGAAATCACCCACTGCGTCATGGCACGGGAGCAGAGCCGGGAGCCGGGCCGACGACTGGTGGCCGCCATCGGGCTGGCCCTGCCGGCCGAAAAAGGCCACTACGGGTACCTGTCCGAACACCATGGCTTCGGCCAGACCGAGCGTGAGGCCGGAGAATATGCCGAGGACCTGGCCGCCACCATGCTGGCCAACACCCTGGGAATCGATTTTGATCCGGACAAGGATTACGACGAACGGCGGGAAGTCTACCAGATGAGCGGCAAGATCGTCGAATCGGACCATTTCAGCCAGGCGGCCCTCGGCGCCGAGGCAAACCTCTGGACGACGGTGATCGCCGCGGCGGTCTTCGTCAAGTGAGGTTTTCCCGGCAGTATTTTCTCGACGGGCATGCCGTGCCCGGAGACATTCCTTCCGTTTGATGCCCCTGTTGATGCCCGCACCCCGGGAAAACCTGAAAAGGGCGTCCAAGGCGCCAGTACCGGGTCCCGCAAATAGGGTCTAGAAGAAAAAGCGGCAATTTCCCCCGGACGCGCTTTTTGCCGGACGTCCGCCATTGCGGGCGTGACAGAATGCTTGCGGTTGTTTCCGGGACACGACACCGAAGCGCATCTTGAAATGAGGGTTGCAGCGAGCCTGCTCACTGAAGGTTGAAAGGACTTCTATCTGGGAAGAGGTCTGATGTCGGTCGGGCTTCGGTCCCGGAGGTGCTGCCATGGCTGACCCCCAATGGATCAACTTCGGCGGCGAAGACGTGCCCAACGCGCCATTTGAATCGGCGCGATGCGTGGTGCTGCCGCTTTGTTACGAAAACGCCCCCTCCTACGGGGGGGGAAGCGCCCGGGGTCCGCTCCATCTCCTCCAGGCCTCGACCCAGCTCGAACGGACCGATGAGGAGACTTTGGCCGACTGGGCCCCCTTCCCGATCCACACCTTCGAGGCGATTCATCCGGCCAAAGACCCGGAAGCCGCGGTTTCTCAGGTGAAAACCGTCGCAGGTCGCATTCTTTCCCGAAACAAGTTTCTTCTTTCCCTGGGCGGGGATCATTCCGTCTCCATCGGAACGATCGCTGCCGCCGCCGGGATTTTCCCCGACCTGGGCGTACTGCAGATCGATGCCCATCTGGATCTGCGGGAGACCTGGAACGGGAGTCGATTCAATCACGGTTGCGTGATGCGCCGGGTGTGGGACGACCTGGGGCTGGCTGTTTTCCCGGTCGGCACCCGGGCCGTGGCCCCCGAAGAGCTGGAGGTGCTAAAGCGCCGGCGCATTCGTCCCGTTTGGGCCCATCGAATCGACCCCGGCGATTCGTCGTGGGTCGAGTCGGTGGTGGACTCCCTGCCACCGCGGGTTTATCTGACCGTCGACCTGGACGGTTTGGACCCTTCCGTTGTGCCTGGCACCGGGACCCCCGAGCCCGGCGGACTGTCCTACCGCCAGGCGGTTTCCCTGATCCGCTGCCTGTCCCGTCGGCGGGAGGTGGTGGCCGCTGACGTGGTGGAGCTGGCACCGTTTGCCGGGAGCCAGGTGTCCGAATACACCGCAGCGCGGATCGCCCAGAAGATTATCCACTGGTGCTGTCCTGCCGATGCGGTCCAATAAACCTGCCCAGTGACGGCGCTTTGCGCCGCCGTGGGCTGGGAGGCCGGGAAGCTGGGATGCTGGGATGCAGAAAGCAGTAGGGAGTCGGTGGAAGGCAGGAACCAAGGACTTTGTCCTTCCTGCGCAGGCCGGACTTGCTGTTCTCTACTGGTTTCTCTGTGCGTTTCTGCTTTTCGCCATACAGCCTCCCGCCTTCCCAGCAGCTAAAGGCCTGCGGCAAACGCTGCCCAGGGAGGCTTCATGGCCTTTGCGGTCAGCCTGATCTACAGGCTGCTCGGCAACCTCTCCACCCATTGCCAGCGGATCGTCCCGGCTTCCGACGACATCGCAAGGTAGCCCTCCGAGAGGGCGAACCGAAGCGTTTCCCGGAGCTGGTCCCTGCCGTAGCGGGCGCCGGCAGGGACCTGGATCCGGCCGATCAACGTTTCCAGCGCCGTTTCCGGCGTTGCCGGGTCGTCGCCGTTGCGCCAGGCGCCGTTTTCCTCGACGGCGCGGTTCATCATCAAGTCGTAGAGCACCACCGTATGCTCCAAGCGCGTCAGCGGCCATACCTCATCGGCCGTCGCGGCCCCGGTCTGCCGCAGCCGGTCGAGGTGCCCAAGGTATTCGTCGAACTTTTTTTCCCAGGCGATGACGATGCGGTCCAATTCCGCGGCGGTGATCGATGCGGTTTCCACCACGGCCCGATTGGCGTGGTAGCGCTGCCAGTCGTCGGTCAAGATCCGGATTCCATATTGCACCGCCCGTCGCCGGACCTCGGTTCCGGGAAAGGGCGCCAGCAGATGGAAACCGTAGGCGGCCCCCATTTTCTGGAGGCGCTTGGCGAACGCCACGGTCTTTCCCACGGTGCGCCGTGTTTCACCGGGCAACCCGAGGATGAAGGAGATCTGGGGGGTGATCCCGGTGTCGACGCAAAGGGATACGGCATCGAGAACCTGCTGCGGGCGGATTCCTTTTTTGACGGTTTTCAGGATGCCGGGGTCCGCCGATTCCACCCCGAAGCTGACGGTGTGACAACCGGCCTCGGCCATTGCCCCAAGCAGCGGCCTGGTGACCGTGTCGACCCGGGCAAAACAGGTCCAGGAAACCGAAATTTTCCGCCGGGCGAGGCTGCGGCAGAAACGCCGGCAGTGCTCGGGGTCGGCGGTGAACAGGTCGTCGGCCACGTTGATCTGATGGAAGCCCAGGCCGGCCAACGCCACCATTTCATCGGCCACCCGCTCTGGATTTCGGTACCGGATCCGGGTGCCGCCCATTTTCCGGCCCACACAAAATATGCAGCCGTAGGGGCATCCGCGGCTCGAGATCATGCTCAGCGGCAGGCCCAGGGCGCGGTATCGCCCCAGGGGAAGCAGGTGCCGGGCCGGCGGCGGCAGGGCGTCGAGATCGATCGGGGTCTCCGGGCATCCGTTTTTTACCAGGGTGGCCGCACTTCTCCAAACAAGACCCGGAACGGCAAAAAAGCCGGCGCCATCTGCGACGGCGCGGCACAGGGCCACCAGGGCGTTCTCCCCCTCCCCCCGGCAGACGCAGTCCAGTTCGGGGAGCTGTTGAAGGGTCGCCTCGGCATGGAAGGTGACATGGGGGCCGCCCATGACGGTGACCACCTCCGGCGCCAGGCGTTTGATCGCCCGCACGATCCGCGCTGCGGCATGGAAGGTCATCGTCACGCAGGTGACACCCGCCACCTGCGGCGAATGCCGGGAAAGGATCGATTCAAGATCGGCCTCGCTGTAGGGCGACACCGCCAGGTCGAGTACCTCGACATCGGCGCCGGCCTCCTCCAGGGAGGCCCCCAGAACCGCCAGAGAAAGGGGCGGCGAGGGGGTCTCGGAGATCGGGTAGGGCGGGTTGACGAGCAGCACGCGCATGGCAGGCTCCGGGGGTGATCGACGAAATGGTTGCGAAACAACCGCTTATAACCGGTAGCGGACCGCCTTGCAAGACGAAGGGGCCGGCGCTTTGGCCGCGGGCACGGCTTGTTGAAAAGCCGCACCGGTTATGCTACTTTTTCCAACGATCATTGCCTGTTACCTGGAAACGCCAAATAGGCGCCCTGACAGTGGACCGGTTGCCGACTGGGCCTTGATTTTTCACCATGCGGTCCGTGCGGTCCTTACACGACCCCGATTTCCAATCCAGAGACCGGCGGCCATGAGGCTTTTCTTCCAACGCGATCCCTTTTGCAGACCCAACCCCCTTTCGGAGCGAACATGCTGAACCGAACCCTGATGCGAGTTGGTATCCTGACCCTGACCCTGCTGTCGGCGGCGGTTTTTGCCTCCTGCGGGGCGGCTCCCCAAATCTACTCCAGGGCATCCCACGAGTCGATATCCCTGAAGCCCGGTGACCTGGAGGCCCACGGTCTTGCCTTTATCACTCCCTCGACGGTCACCGGCCAGGAAGAGGAGAAACAGGCGGTGGCGTTTACCTTCGCCCATGTCCTTGAAAAGGAGCGTCCCGGCATCCGGTGCCGCACCCTTTCAGAAACCCTGAGCGCGATCAACCATGCCGGATTTGCAGAAGAGTATCGGGGCATGTTCAACGACTACCGCAACACCGGCCTTTTCGACCGCGACATCCTCAAGAAGGTGAGCGAGGTGACCGGCGCCCGCTACCTGGCCCAACTCAAGCTCCAGGGGTTCAATCAGGGGTCCATGAACCGGCTCGGGGTGCTCGGTCTTCGGATCATGATGACCAAGTATGCCACCCTCCGGCTCTTCTTCCAGATCTGGGATGCCGACGAAGGGACCATCGTCTGGGAGGGTATACAGGAGATGAACTATTCGGTGGAGGCCATTGACGAGCGGACCGTCACCCTTCAGACGGTCATCGAGAAGGCAGCAGAAGAGCTTGTCGGCCGGCTGCCCCCACCGCCGGCATAAAGCCGCTTGAAAGGCGGCTGCAGAGCGGAGACGGTCGAAACGGGCTCCGGTCCTGTGCCGCGGAACGAACCCATTGACGTGCTGCGGAGGCTGCCCATGGCATCGAACACAATTGTCCGGTTGTCGATGGCCGCTCTGGGGTGTATCCTGTTGACCGGATGCGGCGCGACACAGGTCAAATCGTCCTGGGTGGACGAGACCTATGCCGGCGGCCCCCTGAAGAGGGTCCTGGTGGTGGGAATCTCCGACGATGGCTCGGTTCGCAAGACCTTTGAAGACAGCTTTGTCGCGGAACTTCGCGCCGCCGGGTTGGAGGCGTTTGCCAGCTATCCGCGCCTGGCCGAAGCCAAAGAGGCCGATGCCGAGATGATCCGCACAGCGGCCCAGGCGCTCTCCCTGGAGCGGGTCCTGGTGATCCATCTGGCCGGGGTGGAAAAAAAGGACGTTTTCAACCCGCCGATGAGCGCTCCCGCCCCCGATCCCTACTATTACCGGTACGGTCTGTCCTATTCGACGGTGTACCATTACGTCAACGAACCGGGGTATTACTCGACCCACGAGTACGTAAAGCTTGAGAGCAATCTGTATGACGTTGATTCGCAGAATCTGATCTGGAGCGCCGCCACCGAAACCGTCGATCCGGGGGACACCGCCTCGGCCGCAAAGGAGCTCTGCCGCGCGCTGGTTCGGGATCTGAAGGCCAGGGGGCTGGTCGAGTAAAAGGCCGACGACGATTTCGTGCTTCCCGCATCCCATTCCAGGGGCATCCGCGCCCTTCGAGCCCCCGGAGCTGGACGCCTGAGACCTGAAGGCGGAAAATTGAAACTGCCATGGGCAGACGCCGGGAAAAGAAACGCTTCAAAATTCATTGGCGGCGCGTCGCAGCCGTCTTGGCGGCCTTTTTTCTGACGGGCCTGGCATTTGCCTACTGGATGCTTGCCGGGATCGACCTCAACCGGTTCAAGCCGGAAATCGTCGCGGCGGTGAAAACCGCAACGGGCCGCGAACTGCATGTGGGCGGGGACATCCAGGTCAAGCTCGGCGTGCGCCCCACGCTGGCCGTGGAAGACGTGCGGTTTCAAAACGCTTCGTGGGCAAGCCGAAGGGACATGCTCAGGCTCAAGCGACTCGAATTCCAGATCGCGGCGTGGCCCCTTCTCTTCGGAAAATTCGACATTCGACGGGTCGTGTTCGTGGCGCCGGATCTGCTGCTGGAAACGAGCGCCGACGGCCTGTGGAACCTTCCGAAGCTTCGGCCGAGAAAAAAGAAAGCCCAGAGCGTTCTCCGCGGCTTCCCGGTAAGCGGTCTGCAGCACTTGACCTTTGCTGCAGCGCGTATCGAAGGCGGGCGACTGGCATGGCGTAACGAGCGGACCGGCAAGACCTCGGCGCTGATCATCAAAACCGCCAAAGCCGGGATGACCGATCTGGAAAGCCCGATCCGATTCACGATGCAGGCCGCCTACCGCGGCCGCAACCTTCGGGTCGCCGGCAGCATCGGACGGCTTTTTCGCCTGCTCGACGAAACGCTGCTGTGGCCAGCAGATGTTTCCATCACCGCAAAAGGGCTCCAGGCGACGGTTGCCGGAACCATCCGAAGCGTGGGGGCCGGCAGGGGAGTGGATCTCTCCTTCCAGCTCAAGGGCGATTCGCTCGCTGAATTGGGGCACTATGTGCCGATCCTGCCCTCGATGCCGAAAGGGGCGTTTTCTGCCACCTTCCGGCTGACCGACCCGTCGGACGGCCACTTGCGGTTTTCCGACCTGCAGATGACGGTCGGGCAAAGCGATTTTTCCGGGTGGCTGGAATTTGTCGACACCGGACGCAGGCCCTGCGTGAATGCGGATCTGCACTCCCGAAACATCGTGCTCGAATCGAGGCCGAAAAAAGCGCCGAAACCGGCGTCGGCAGCCGCCAACGCGAAAGTTTTCTCCTCGGACCCGATCGACTTCGGCGGGTTGAAAAAGTTCGATGCAAAGGTCCATTTGACGGCGGACCGCCTGCAGAGCCCGACCATCGCCACCGAGAAGGTGGATTTGAACCTATCCATCGAAGGCGGAGAGGCCTATCTGCGGCCGGTATTGATTCAGATCGGGGGCGGTTTTGCGGAGCTGCGGGCCACCATTCGGCCTTCCGCCAGAGACGCCTGGGTTTCCCTTCGCCTCACGGCGAGGGACCTGCCGGTGGAACGGGTGATGACCCTCTTTACCCGGGCCCCGCTTCTGGTGGGCAAGATGGACGCAGATGTTCAGCTTTTGGGCAGCGGCGGTTCGGTGGCGGCCCTGATGTCCGGTGCAGACGGCAAAATCTTCGGGTCCATGGGCAGCGGCAAGATCCGCACACGCTACATCGATCAGCTCGCCGGGGAGGCGGCCGGCAGTGTCGTCCGGCTCCTGGGATCCGGTTCGAAGGACCCCCTGGATATCGATCTGAACTGCCTGGTGGCCGAAATCGACGTTGCCCGGGGGGTTGCCCATTGCCGCGGCCTGCTGTTGGACACCGACCGGACCACGATCGCCGGGCAAGGCACCATCGATCTCTCCAGCGAGAAGATCGACGTCACCATGGACCCCTCCCCGAAACGGGGAATCGGTGTCAAGGGTCTGGGAGGACTGACCTTGAGCCTCGGGGAGGCCGGCAACCCGTTCAAGCTGGGCGGGACCCTGGGCTCGCCGCAGGTCATCCTCGACACCGCCGGGGCGGCCATCACGATCGGAAAGGCCCTGGGCGGCTTTACGCTTGCCGGGCCCCTGGGGCTTGCCGCGGCGCTGGCCGATTTTTCCTCGGACGGGGGGAATCCCTGTCTGAAAGCCATTGCAGCGCACAAAAAAAAGGCTTCCGGGTCGAAAAAACCCCAGCGATGAAGGATCGCGCCATGAACCGCAGGTTTGCCCGAATTTTGCTGTTGGCCGCCGTCGGTTTCCTGATGGTCGGTTGCGGGGCCAAGCGGCCCGTCCTTTACCCCAATGCGTTGCTCGAGCAGGTCGGTGCCGAAGCCGCCCGCGCCGATGTGGACCGATGCATGAAGCTGGCCGAAGCGCACGTGGGGTCGGGCGGCGCCGGTCCCGTGGCCGAGAGGGGCGCTCGCGGTGCGGCCATCGGCGCGGCGACAGGGGCCGCTGTCAGTGCCGTCCTGGGCGGCAACGTGGGGCGCAGCGCCGCCGCCGGAGCCGCCGGAGGAGGGGCGGCCGGGGCGACGGCCGGCCTTTTTGACGCAGCCGAACCGGACCCGGTTTTTCGGGGGTTCGTGGAAAAATGCCTCCAGGAAAAAGGGTATGAGGTGATCGGGTGGAAATGACACAATCAGGGTGCGTTGATTGTCCCGGCAGGAGGACGCCGGCAGCGTTGCCGAAAACAAAGGGGGGGGCATGAATCCGGATCCGAGTCTTACAAGGCTGAACAATCTGGGCGAAATCATGATGATTCACGGGCGCGACCTGATTGCAGGACTGCTGGTCCTGATCCTGGGTCTGCTCGCCGTCAAGTGGATCGTGCGGGGTATTCGCCTTCTGATGGGCCGCTTGGTGTCCAAACCCGCCGTTGCGGCCACGGTCGCCAATGTGATCAACATCACGCTGCTGACCGCGGTGATCGTCCTTGCCGCGGTGGAGGCCGGCCTCAAGATCCAGCCGGTCTTCCGATTGATCATGGTCATATTTCTCTGCGTGGTCGGGCTGATCATCTTCTTTCGCCCCTATATACCGAGCCTTCCGTTCAGAGTGGGGCAGACGGTCAAGATCGGGGATATGCTGGGCAAGGTGGAGGCAACCACCTTTCTCAACACACGGATCCGGACCTTCGACGGGAAGGTCTTTTTCGTGCCCAACAAGAATATCCTGAACGGCGTGGTGATCAACTACCATTACACCCCCACCCGTCGCATGAAGCTCGACATCCCGATCCGGTACGACCAGGACCTGATGAAGGCCAAACAGCTGCTGGAAGCATTGATGATCGAAGACGCCCGTGTCCTGGTAAAGCCCCGACCCACGGTCTGGGTCCTGGACCTGTCCAACGGGTGCGTGCTGATCGGCGGACGCTGCTGGGCGGAAAACACCAAATACTGGCAGACGCGCGTGGACCTGCTCGAAAAGGCAAAACTGCGATTCGACCAGGAGGGAATCCGCATCTCCTTTCCCCACCTGGGGGTCCATCATTGTCCGGCGGAGCTTGCCGATGCCGAAGCGTTTCATGAGCTTTCGGCTGGCGGCCGTGCCGAACAGGCGGAATCCGGGCCGCCGGCGGAAAACGCCTAGAATCTCACACGCGGACCGGGGCAGGTCCGCGTCGATGATCATCCAAATCAAAGCCGAGGAACATCCCATGAAGATCAGTGAACTGCTGGCAGCCGTCGACGAGGGGTGGGTCCGGAAACCGAAATGGTTTCGGGTTCGTTTTCAAACCCGCGTGGACGGGCGGTGGGTAACCGACACCGTCCCCGGCGAAGGGCAAACACCCTTCGATTCGGACGTGGTCTCCTGGCGCTCGGCCTGGAAGCTGTGCCAGGCGGCGGAATCCGGCGCCGGGGATTTTGTCAACATCACGGTGGTCGACGATCGCGGCGAGCCGTTCCGCTATTATGCCACCGGCCGGTGCGAAGTCTTCAACCCCCGGCCGGAAGTTGCCGGATCCCCGCCCATCGGGGCCCAGCCGCCGGCCGCTGCTGAAGAAGACGAGGTCCTTCCCGACGAGCAGCCCGGAAGCGGAGGCGAAGATACCGGCGCCCAGGCCGGGAGCGACGCCACCGACAAGTGACAGGGCGCTTGTCAGAATACCGTTCCGGTATCGTACCGGGTTTAAGAATCATCCGAATCTTGAAAAAGGAGGGGTCATGGCCGAGGAAAAAGAAAGAGCCGCTTTTATCTGCGTCAAGGACACCATCGACGGAGCTTACCCTTCCCTGGTGCTGGCAATCAATGCAGCCCGCCAGCAAATGGAAAGCAAGATCTTCTACTCCTTTATGGGGCTAAACATGGTGATGGAGGGAGGCGCCGCTCGGGCCAAGTTCGTTCCCACCGGCGTCATGGGGGCGATCCCGGGCATGAGCCGGATCGCCACCGGGATGATGAAGAAAAAGATCGAAAAAGCGAACATTCCGAGCCTGGCCGATCTTCAGGAAATGGCCCAGATCGAGGGGGTCGAACTCGTCGCCTGCAAGATGACCGTGGATATGATGGAAATCGACGAGGACAAGCTCATCGAGGGCGTCGTCGTTTGGACCGCGGAAAAATTTCTGAAGTACGCCCGGACCTGCAAGATCTGCCTGTTTACCTGAAACCGCCCCGGGTTTGCCCGGCGCTTCATGCGGCCGATGCTTCAGACGGGATGGAAAGGAAGGTGTCCAGATGGACCGTATTCGATTTTTCTCATTGCTGATCGGCGCCTTGTTCACCTGCGGCGTGCTGTCGGCCGCGGCGCCGGACGCCGCCGTTTCGGCCGACGCGATTTCTCTCTCAAACGGACAGACCCTTTACGTGCCGGGATACTCGCACATCTACAGCGGCGATCAGGAGCGGCCCGTGCTGCTGGCCGTGACCGTGAGCATCCGGAACACCGATCCGGTGCGATCGATCGTCGTGACCGCCGTCGACTACTACGACTCCGACGGCAAGCTGGTCAAAAAATACATCGACAGTCCGGTGGCCCTGGGGCCTATGGCCTCCATCCGGCATGTGGTCCCGGAGTCGGACAAGGCCGGCGGATCCGGCGCCAACTTCGTGGTCCGGTGGAAGTCATCCAAACCGGTGAATCCGCCGATCGTCGAAACGATCATGATCAGCACCCGAATGCAGCAGGGCATTTCGTTTACTTCCCGGGGGCGCGTGATTATGGAACAGCATGACTGACGGCGCATGCCGAAAGTCCGGCAAACGGTCCCCGCTCCATACCCCTTTTCCCGACGGCCCCCGCTGCACGACCCTTTAGCGGGGGCCCTCAACGCCGACGCCCCAGGGATTCTTGGATGAACCATTTCTCCCGACCACGGTTTTCCTTCGTTCTGGCCGCCACACTGGTGTACTGGGTGGTCGCCCCGTTGCTGAAACCCTTTCCCGGATTGCGGATTTTTACCGACATCTTCTTTACGGTCACCTTGATTTCGGCCGTTTATGCCGTCGGCCGGGTTAGACACCAATGGGTGGTGGCCGCCGGGTTGGCCTTCCCGATGTTTGTCTCCCTCTGGCTCATGCACTTCGGTGCCCGGCCCGCTTTGGCGCTGGTGGGCAGCATTTTCGCGATACTTTTTTTCGGCTATACTGCCTGGCTCATCCTGGCCGCCGTGTTTCGGGCAACGGAGGTCTCCTGGGAGGTGATCGCTGCAGCGCTGGTGGTATACCTGTTTCTGGGATTGATCTGGGCCGGCCTGTATTCGACCCTCGAACTGCTCAGCCCGGGCTCCTTTTCGATGGCCAATGTCCCGACCGGACCCACAAGCCAGCAATTCGGATATTTTTCCTATACCACGCTGACCACGCTGGGATACGGGGACATCGTCCCGCTTTCCGGAGCGGCGCGGGCATTTGCGACCCTGGAGGCGATGGTCGGGCAGATCTATCTCGCCGTGCTGATCGCGCGCCTGGTGGGCGCTCATATCGCCCATTCGTCCAAGTAAGTTCGCCATCGGACCCAAAAGGCGGCTTTTTGTGAGAAGTGTTCCCCCCCCCCCGAGGATCGCAGACCTCGCAATTGGGAATTTCGGATTGAAAGGAAAACCTCGATGCGCCTTTGCCGATGGGCCCCTCTATGGTTGGTGCTGATTTTATACCTGATTCTTTTTGGATCCCTTTCGCCGGTCGACGCCCGGATGCAGCGGATTTTGTCCGTCGCGCCCGGTACGGCCGCGGCCGGGGCAACCGTCGACGTGCAACTGGTGTGGCTCAACCACGGAGAAAAGGAGGGCCGCGCTGCGGTTCCAGAGCGGATTCGCTGCACCCTTACAAACGGGACGCGGAATTTTCAGGGGGTTTTACGGATCGCAGCAACGGAAGAGCACGGCGATCGGCCAATCGGGCCCGGACAATTTCTTCAGGTTGCCTACCGGTTGGACCTTCCCGACCAAATCGACGGGGGGACCACCCTCCGCCTCGAAGACGGGGCGGCCGCCGTCTTCGAGGCGGCTGCGCCAGCCGCCCCGTCGACGCCGGCGGCGGCCGGAAAAACGCCGCTGCCCAGGGCCTATTTTGCCGATAATTTCTACGGCTACGAGCCGATGTATTTCCTCTACGGACCCGAACCGCGAGACGCCCGGTTCCAGCTGAGCCTGAAATACCGGTTCCTGGACTTGGCAGAGCCCGCGGCCCGGCAAACCGGTTCCCTGCGGGGGCTCTTTTTCGGCTACACCCAGACCTCCCTTTGGGATCTGGAATCGGCCTCCAGGCCCTTTGAAGACACCAGCTACATGCCCGAACTGTTTTACCTGCAACAGGACGTTCCGATTGCGCCGGCTGCCGGCATCCACCGGCTCGATTTTCAGACCGGGATTCAGCACGAGTCCAACGGGCAGGCGGGCGACGACTCCCGGAGCCTGAACATCGCCTATGTGCGCCCGACCCTGGTTTTCGGGGATCCGGAGGAATATCACTTCTCGGTTTCGGCCAAGGTCTGGACCTATATCGGGGACCTGACCGACAACCCGGACATCTACCGCTACCGGGGTTATTTCGATCTGCACGTGGACTACGGCAGCTTCGACGGCTGGAAAGTCGCATCGACCTGGCGAAAGGGGACCGAGGGGTCCAACGGCAGCGTGCAGTTCGATGTGACCTATCCCCTGAACCGGATCTTTTTCGGGAACCTGGATTTTTTTCTCTACGGCCAGCTTTTTTCCGGTTACGGGGAGACGCTTCTGAACTACGATCACTGCGACACCAGCTTCCGGGTCGGGCTGGGGGTGTACCGGTAGGGTGCGGCAGCCGGAATCGATGCCGGTGCGGGCTTCTTGGAAGGAAGAGGGTTCGTTACGGGCAGCGCAAAGGGGCTTCTTTCAAAATTGCGTTGTCGCGGACGGCAATGGGGGCTGCGGCCCGCCGCCCACCACCAACGATTCGCCGCGCCTAGTTCACGGCTTTGCCAAATGCTTCCAGGGCCTGTTCAATGTCTGAGCGGGTGATGGGGTGGTGGGTGACGGCCCGGAGCGTGTTCGGGGCCGATGCAAGGCAAAGTACGCCGCGCCCTTTGAGCCGTTGGACCACATCGGCCGCCGTGGCGCCGGTGCCGGCGGTGCCGATGAAGACGATGTTGGTCCGGACCCGGTCCGGCGCCACGGAAAAGCCATCGATTTCGCAGAGGCCCTCGGCCAGGCGCCGGGCGTTTTCGTGGTCTTCGGCCAGCCGGTCGACCATCTCGTTCAAAGCGACAACCCCTGCTGCGGCGATGACGCCGGCCTGGCGCATGCCGCCGCCGAGCACCTTGCGGACCCGCCGCGCCTTGGCGATGAAATCCCGGGTGCCGCACACCAGGGAGCCCACCGGTGCGCAGAGTCCCTTGCTCAGGCAGAAGCTGATCGAATCGGCTTCCGCCGCCAGTTCGGCCGGCGTCCGGCCCAACGAAACCGCCGCATTGAAGATGCGGGCGCCGTCCACGTGGATGGCCAGCCCGTGCCGTCGGGCGACCCGGCCGGCCGTCTGCATGAACGAGACGTCCAAAGGGCTGCCGTTGCAACGGTTGTGGGTGTTTTCCAGCACCAGCAGCCGGCTTCGGGGAAAGTGGACGTCGTCGGCGCGGACGGCAGCGGCGACAGCGTCAAGATCCACGGTGCCGTCGTCCCGGTTCGGAACGGTGCGCGGATGGATGCCGCCGATGGCGGCAGAGCCCCCCTGCTCGTAGAAAAAGATATGGGACTGGTCTCCAAGGATCATCTCGTCGCCCCGGCCGCAGTGGGTCATCTGGCTGACGAGATTGGCCATGGTGCCGGATGAGACATACAGGGCGGCCTCCTTGCCGAGGCGGTCTGCGGCCATCTCCTCCAGAAGCCTGACGGTGGGATCTTCACCAAAGACGTCGTCGCCGACCCGGGCCTCGGCCATGGCTTTGCGCATGGCGCCGGTGGGCAGGGTGACGGTATCGGATCGAAGGTCGATCAGGGTCATGCTATTCTCCCTTTCTTCATGGCTTGAGGCGGTCCTTGTTAGCTGAAAATGGCTTCCGACGCAAGGCGCAACAAGATGTCCCGACAACCCTTGACGCATCCTTGCAAAGGCGGGTAGAGGCATGGGGAGGCCCTCGGTCGCAACGCTTGCCGACATCGTGCGTTGAAACAGGAACTGCGGCATCAGGGGTTGCAACAAAAAACGGTCGAGAAACGAAACTTTTTTAGAATCTGTCTAAAAATTTTTTTTGAGCACCTCTTCGGATTTTTGAATTACCAGGAGGGGTTGTCATGGCGTTTGTCTCCATCGGCGGGGAGTCGATCCATTATGAAAGAAGCAAAGGAGACGGCGCCCCTCTTCTGCTGGTCCACGGCTCGGGCGGATGCACGCGCCACTGGCCCGGAGCCCTGCGCCGCAGCCGGACAAACGATGTGATTTCCGTGGACCTGCCCGGCCACGGACTCTCCGGGGGGACGGGCCGGCCCCGGGTGGAGGATTATGCGGATGTGGTGGCGGCGCTGGCCGAGGCTTTGGACTTAAAGGGGGTTGCCGTCGCCGGGCACAGTCTGGGCGGGGCTGTCGCTCTGGTCCTCGGCCTTCGGCACCTTTCCTGGGTGGCCCGCTTGGTGCTGGTGGGCACCGGCGCGCGGCTGCGCGTGACACCGGAAATTCTCGACCTCGTGTTGACCGATTATCCTGCCGCGGTGGAGCGGATCTCGCAGTGGGCTTTCGGCCACCGGGCGCCCCGGCCGATGGTGGCCGAATTCTGCAGGGGGCTTTTGAAAACCGAGCCCGCGGTGGTGCACAATGATTTTTCGGCGTGCAACCGCTTCGACGTCATGGACCGGCTTCACGCCATCCGGCTTCCCTCCCTGGTGATCTGCGCCGCCCAGGACCGGATGACACCGGTCAAATACGGCGCCTACTTGCAGGACCACATCCCGGGGGCAAAGATGGCCGTCATCGAGGGCGCCGGGCACATGATGGGGCTCGAGCAGGAAAAGATCTTCATCGACCGCGTCCGGCGGTTCGTCGGCCCCTTCAAAGACCCGGCAGGTCGGTGACCGGCCGAGGCGACGGGGCTTTTGGCGTTTCGACCGCGCGCGTATGGGGAGGATGCAATGGTACGGAAAATCACCATGGGACTGGCTGCGTTGCTGGTGTCGGCGCTCTTGAGCGGCGCCTTGCCGGAGTCGGCTGTTGCCGTCGACGGATTTTTCCCCAACGGCCATGCGCCGACCGAAGCAGAGGTGCGGGCCTGGACCGATCGGGTAAAGGCGTTTCGCGAAACGCTCGGCCACGGCGAGAACGGGCGGTTTTCCGCCGTCCGGATCGACGCCACTTCCGTGTTTCTTCTCGACACCCGTCTGGGGCACCTTTGGGTTTGGACCTTCGGTGAAAAGGGAAGCTTTACGACCTACCAGGGCCAGCTTCTCCCGGGCCTGACGATGGGCGACATCGTGGGGGCTTCTGCCGGCCGCAAAAGGGATGGCGGCGGGGGCGTAGAAAAACGGAAATAGGAGCGGGCCGTTGCCTGATTCTCTGCCGTTTTCCTTCCGGATGCCCCGAAGACCCGCCCGCCGGACACGGCCGGCGCCTCGGGGAGGAATCGAGGAGATCGAAGAGTTGTGGCGACCTACAAAATTTGAAGGGAACGGTTCCATGAATTGAAGAAAGAAAAGCAACTTCTGTTTCTGTCGCGGCAGGCGGTGGACGAGCTTCCCGGTTGTTTTTTTACAACCGCCTGAAATATTATCGTAATTTGAAATCGATCGGCAAAGATCGGTGCTTACCCGATTCTTGGAATGAAATTTGCTTATTTGTACGGGATAGGGTAACCTGGAACTCACAAAATCGGTATGATTCCATGAAGATAGGCGAAAATCCATCGGTACCGGCCGTTTCTGAAAGAAACAAACCGTTTCTCACAGAATCCGATGGTGGCCTTCACTGCTCCACGCCGGGCGTGCTCGGCAGCGGGCGGCAAAATTTGATCCAGGCATCGGGCCCTTACCCGGAAATGACCGACACGGCCGCGGTGGACCCCTATCGATGATGGTACGCGATGTCGGTTGATCCGAACGGCAGCGACGCGGTTTCCGACAAGCCGTGCGATACAGGGCTGAAAATCCCCAAGGCGGGATTTTTCCTGTCGATCCTCAAAGACGAGGGAAGAACCTTTGCCGGGTTCACCCTTCTCGAGCTGATGGTGGTGATCGCCATTTTGGGAGCGCTTTCGGCCATCAGCATCCCGATGTACATCGGCTACGTTCGACAAGCCCGCGAAACCAAGTGCATTGCCGATATCCAAATCATCGCAAGAGTGATCAAGGTCTATCAGCACGATCTCGGAGAGCTTCCGGATTCCCTTGCGGAAGTCGGACAACAGAACGTGAAAGATCCATGGGGAAATCCCTATCAGTACTTCAACGTCGAAAAATACATGCGGAAAAAAGAAGAAAACCAGAAAAAAGGCATCACAGGCCCGCCGGAGAAAGATCCCAAGACCCAAAACCCCGGCGAGGCTCCCCGTAAAGACCGCATGACGCATCCGATCAACAACGATTTCGATCTGTACAGCATGGGCCCGGACGGCAGGAGCAGAGTTGCT
>JASFPT010000050.1:0-18995 GCA_050115795.1 Desulfobacterales bacterium | reverse complement strand
GACGATGTCGTCGCAGTCCCGGCCGGCCAGCTTTTGCGGAAGTTCATCCAGCAGCCGGACAAGGGGTTCCATTTCGGGGGGGATCATGGGCATTTCGTTTCCCTCGGAGGTTGAATCTCCATCGTTGTTCTTTGCAGCACTGATGAGTGGGATGTGGAAGGAAACCCTTAAAAGGACCAAAGGGACCCAAAGGACATCAGCGACCCATGAAATACCGGAATGCCAATAGGGTCTTGTCCAGGAAATTTCCCTTAGGTCCTTTAGGTCCCTTTGGTCCTTTGACGCGGTTTTCCCGACTTCCACTACCCCGGTAGCGCCATCCCGGCAGCCGTCTTTCCCCGGTCCAGCGACCGGTACTGGATCGCCTCGGCGATGTGGCCGGCGTCGATGTCGTCTTGCCCGGCCAGGTCTGCGATAGTGCGGGCGATTTTTAAAATCCGGCTGTAGGCCCGGGCCGACAGCCCCAGCCGGTCCACGGCGGCTTCGAGAAGGGCGGCGCTGGCGGCATCGATCCGGCAGAATTTCTTCAAATGGCGGGTGCTCATCTGGGCATTGGCGTAAATACGTGTCTTTTGAAAGCGGTCTTCCTGGATCCTCCGGGCGGTGACCACCCGCTGCCGGATGGCCGAAGAGGGCTCTTCGGCCGCTTCCTTGGCCAGGTCCCGGTAGGCCACGGCCGGCACCTCCACGTGGATGTCGATCCGGTCCATGAGGGGGCCGGAGATCTTGGCCCGGTACCGGTGGATCTGGGGGAAGGTGCACCGGCACGGGTGGCGGGGATCGTCCAGAAAGCCGCAGGGGCACGGGTTCATCGCCGCCACCAGCATGAACCGCGCCGGGTAGGTGATCGTGGTGGCCGCCCGGGCGATGGTGACCTTGCGGTCTTCTAACGGCTGGCGCAGCACCTCGATCACGTGCTTTTTGTACTCGGGCAGTTCGTCCAAAAAAAGCACCCCGTTGTGGGCCAGGCTCACCTCGCCGGGCCGGGGGATATGGCCGCCGCCGATCAACCCGGCGTCCGAGATCGTATGGTGAGGGGCCCGAAAGGGACGGGCGGTGACCATCGCCTGATCCTCTTCCAGCAGGCCCACCACCGAAAAGATTTTGGTGGTCTCGATGGCTTCGGTAAAGGAGAGGTGGGGCAAAATCCCCGGCAGCCGGCGGGCGAGCATGGTCTTGCCCGAGCCGGGCGGGCCGATCATGATCAGGTTGTGGGAACCGGCGGCGGCCACTTCCAGGGCCCGCTTGACATGCTCCTGGCCGACCACTTCGGCAAAATCGTCGTTTACCGGACGGGCGGCGGCAAAGAGCCGGTTCCAATCGGTTTTCTGGGGTTTGATGGGGCGAATGCCCCGGAGGAACTCGACGATCTCGGCAAGGGTTTTCCCCGGGTAGACGCCGATGCCGTCGACCACGGCGGCCTCCATCCGGTTTGCGAAGGGAACGACGATTCCCCGCTGTCCGGCCCGTTTTCCGGCGATGGCCATGGGAAGCGAGCCGTTGACCGGTTTGATCCGACCGTCCAGGGACAGTTCGCCGAGAAACAGAAACGGTGCAAGGGCGGTTTCGGGGATGGTTCCGGTGGCGGCCAGAATGCCAAGCGCCATGGGCAGGTCGAACCCGGTGCCCTCCTTTTTGATGTTGGCCGGCGCCAGGTTCACGGTAATGCGGTCGTCGGGGAAGGGGTAACCGGAGTTTTTGATGGCCGACTTGACCCGCTCCCGGCTTTCCTTGACCGAGGCCTCTGGCAGTCCCACGGTGGTGAAGGTGGGAAGCCCGGCGGCGATATCCACCTCGACCTCTACCACGTAGGCGTCGATTCCGACGACCGCGCTGCTGAAGACCTTGGCGAGCATATTCTTTTTCAGATTTGCCGCCCGCCTCGGCTGAACACCCTTGTCATTCATAACAAATGTGGATATAGAGAACAATCTTTAAAGGTATTCGCCGAGGCAAAGAAGCGGCTGGCGATGCTGAAAAGGCACAACTCCATAGGGGGTTGTGGTTTTTTTGCATCATGCCGGGGTTTCGGACCCGGCACCACGGCGTTCGGGGAAAACGCCGGGCTTGACCACAATTCACCTTTCCACAAGCGTGCATCCAGGCAGAACGATCAGCCATCGATCGTTCACCGTGGAATGCTTTTTGCTGTGATGATGTGCCGAGGGAAATAGCGATGCAGGTTCGCACCCAGCAACATACCCTGAAGCGCCCGGTGAGCTGCACAGGCGTGGGCGTTCACTCCGGAAGGCAGGTCCATCTGACCCTAAAGCCCGCACCTGTCAATCACGGCATCAAGTTTGCCCGGGTCGATCTTCCGGCCCGGCCCCTGATCCCAGCCCACTTCAACCACGTGGTGGACACCAGCAACGCCACGGTGATCGGCGCCGATGGGGTCATTGTCTCCACCATCGAACATTTGATGGCGTGTCTGGCCGGTATGGCCGTCGACAACGCCCTGGTGGAGCTCGACAGCCACGAGATGCCGATCATGGACGGCAGCGCAGGTCCCTTTGCCGATCTGATCCAGGAGGCGGGGCTCGAACCCCAGGCCGGGCCCCGATGCTATTTCACGATCAAAGAACCGATCGAACTGAAGGAGAACGGCAAGTTTGTCGGAATCTACCCGCTCTCCACCTTCAAGTTGACCTACACGATCGAGTACGATCACCCGCTGATCCAGAAACAGACCCGGACCTTTGACGGCACGCCGGAAAGTTTCGCAAAAGAGATCGCCCGCGCCCGGACTTACGGCTTTTTACACGAGTATGAGTACCTGAAGCGGTACGGTCTTGCCGGCGGATGTTCCCTTGACAATGTCGTGGTCGTCGATGAATCGGGCATTGTCAACGCCGACGGTCTTCGCTACGAGGACGAGTTTGTGCGGCACAAAATCCTCGACTGCATCGGGGACCTGGCCCTGCTCGGAATGCCGGTAATCGGCCATATCGTCATGAGCAAGTCGGGCCACGCCTTCAACTACGCATTTCTGAAGAAATTTTTCAGCTGCAAGGACTCTTGGAGCACTTGCACCCTCCACGCTCCTGCGATCGAGGCCGGCTCTCCCCCGAAATCCCTTGCCATTTAAATGTCATTCCGCTAAAAACTAAAGTTGCGTTTTTTTGTGATTTTTTGCGAAAATCAGGAGCAGCCGGGGTCAACGAATTCGGGTGGATGCACCTCGCAGGAGCAGCTGTGCATCGCATCATCCTTGTTGCAAACCGAGGGCACATGCGGCGGAGACGATTGTTCAAGACGCTTCATTTCCTGTTTCCTATTCTCATTCTGGCGGTGATCTTTCCGGGAGGGGCGCCCTGCCAGGAAGCCACTTTGACCAACATCATCGTCACCAACACCCGGGATGACCTGCTGGTCTACATGAACGTCGAAGGGGCGTTCACCGAGGAGATGAAGGAGGCGATCCTGTCTGGTGTTCCGGCCACTTTTTCCTTTATTGTCCGCCTGTACATGGCCCGCAATTTCTGGCTCGACAAGGAAATGGCCGACCTGGAAGTAACCCACACCATCAAATACGACAACCTGAAAAAGGAGTTCGAAGTTCGCCGGTCCTGGGAAAAGAACCGCCCCCGTATTACCAAATCCTTTGCCGAAGCCCGCAATTGGATGTCCGAGATCAGCAGCCTGCCGGTCGCCCCGCTTGCCGATCTTCAAAAAGGGACCCAGTACCAGCTTCGGTTGAAGGCCCAGCTCCGCGAGGTCACGCTTCCCTTCTATCTTCACTATGTTCTTTTCTTCGTCTCCCTATGGGATTTCGAAACCGATTGGTATAGCATCGATTTTATCTATTGATAAAATCGCTCTTGCGATTTTTTTTCAAATACTTCGCGTCCCGCGGCAATACAGCAGAATGACCGACGGCAATCTCCCGGATTTGCCGGGCGCATGAATAATCGTTACCCCATGAACGATACATCCCCCCAGGTCGATCCATCCCATATCTCAGACGCGGATCTTCGCCGGCGAAAGCGCGAACGGGTCCTGATGGTGCTGATCCCGCTGGTGGTGGCCGCCCTGACCTATGCCGAAAACCGCGTGATCCATTTCGGCGCCGATTTTCCGGTTTCCAACACCATATTGATGTTCATCCTGATCAACATCAATCTTCTGCTGCTCATCCTACTGCTGTTTCTGGTGTTTCGAAATCTGGTAAAGCTTCTCTACGACCGGCGGCGCCGATTGATGGGGGCACGGCTGCGCACCCGGCTGGTGGCCGCCTTCGTGGCCCTGTCCCTGCTGCCGACGATCATTCTGTTTTTCTTCTCCATCAATTTCATCACCAACAGTATCGAGTTCTGGTTCAACGTCCCGGTGGAACAGGCGCTTGAAAACTCCCTGGTGGTGGGGCGGCGACTGTATCGGCATGTGGAGGAGAACAACCGTTTCTACCTGGAGCGGATCGCCTACCAGATCAAGACCCGGGAGTTTTACCAGGACCAGAAGCAAAAGGCGCTTTCCCGCTACATCCAGGTGGTCCAGCGGGCCTTCAATCTCGACTCGGTGGAGGTTTACGGCGCCAATCTCCAGCGGTTGAGCTACGCCATTGCACCGGAGCTGGAAAATCGGCCCCTTGAAATTCTTCCGGCCGAGAATTTCCAGAAAAAGCTGGAGCCGGACGGGTTTCGCACCATCACCGAGACCGAACAAGACGGCGAACTTGTCCGGACCCTTTGCGCCGTACCCCACGGGGCCCCCTCCGAAGAGGCGCAGGCCTTTGTCGTGGTCAGCGTTCTGATCCCCCCTGAACTGTCAGAGGACCTTCAGTCCATTTCACGGGGCTATGAAGAGTATCAGCAGATCAAGCTCCTGAAGGAACCGATTCGCGCGACCTACTACATCACGCTTTCGATCGTGGGGCTTCTGGTGGTTTTCTGCGCCATCTGGTTCGGCTTCACGCTGGCCAAAACGATTACCATCCCCATCATGGAGCTGGCCGAGGGGACCCGCCGGGTCGCCGAGGGAGACCTGAAATTTTCCATCAGCCCGGTGGCCGACGACGAGATCGGGTCTTTGGTGGAGTCGTTCAATAAAATGACCCGCGATCTTCGCATCGGGCGCGAACAACTCGAGCTGTCGGCAAAAAAACTCCGGGAGCAGAACGTGGAGATCGAGGAGCGCCGCCGGTATATGGAGATCGTATTGAAAAACATCTCCACCGGCGTGATCACCCTCGACAAGGCCGGTATGGTCTCGACCATCAACAAGTCCGCCGAACGCATGCTGGGGCTCCGGCCCGATCAGGTGCTCAACATCAGTTACAAAGAACTGCTCTCCGGGGACCAGCTTGACCTGGCCAGGGAGATCGCCGACAAGATCACCCGATTTCCCAAAGACAGTGTGGAATTGCCGCTGCGGTTGACAGTGGACGGCCGTCCCCGCAGTTTCCTTGTCAATGTCAGTGCCTTGCAGGACGAGGCTGGGCGGCACATGGGCGTGGTCATGGTCTTCGATGATTTGACCGAATTGGAAAAGGCTCAGCGGATGGCCGCTTGGCGGGAAGTCGCCCGGCGAATCGCCCACGAAGTGAAAAACCCGCTAACCCCGATCTCGCTCTCGGCCCAGCGGTTGAAACGGCGCTTCTCTCAAAAGCTCCACGAACCGGTGTTCGACGAATGCACCCAGACGATCATTGACCATGTGGATTTGATCCGGAATCTGGTGAACGAATTTTCGGCTTTTGCCCGGTTTCCCACGGCCGATCCGAAGCCCTGCCCTCTGCCGCCGATCATCGAAGATACGGTTGCCCTTTACCGGGAGGGGCATCCGAACATCGCGTTTGTGATCAGCACCGGCGACGGTCTGCCGATGCTCAACCTCGACCGGCGGCAGATCATGCAGGCTTTGATCAACCTGATCGACAACGCCATATCGGCGATCCGGGGCAGGGGAAACATTGTCATTGCCACCCGCCACGATCCGGTGGCCAAGCAGGTGCGGGTGGAAATCACAGACGACGGAGCCGGGATCCCGGACTCGGACAAAGGCCGGCTGTTCGAGCCCAATTTTTCCACGAAAAAAGCCGGTATGGGATTGGGGTTGACGATCGTCAGCACCATCGTCCAGGATCACCACGGACGGATCCGGGTGGAAGACAACCTGCCCCGGGGCGCGAAGTTCGTTATCGAGTTGCCGTACTAGATAGCCAGCAGGAGGAGATATGTTTCCATCGGTGTTGATTGTCGACGACGAACCGTCGATCCTTCAGTCTCTGGGCGGCCTTCTGGCAGACGAAGGATTCGAGGTGATGACGGCGTACAATGGTTATGAAGCGCTGAAGATCGTGGATTCCGAATCTCCGGATCTGATTCTTCTCGATATCTGGATGCCGGGAATGGACGGCATGGAAACCTTAAAGGAGATCAAGAGGGAAAACCCCTTTATCCAGGTGATCATGATCACGGGCCACGGCAACATCGACACCGCGGTCAAGGCGACCAAGCTGGGGGCCTACGATTTCATTGAAAAGCCGCTGTCCATCGACCGGGTCATCGTGGCCATCAACAACGCCCTGAATTTTCGCCGTTTGGAGGAGGAGAATCGCTTCCTGCGAAAAAAGACCCTGGAGAAGCATTCCATCGACGGTACCAGCCCGCCCATCTTGGCACTCAAGAAACAGATCACCGTTGCAGCGCCCACCGACACCTGGATCCTGATCACCGGCGAAAATGGGACCGGCAAGGAGTTGGTGGCCCGAACCATCCACCAGCTCAGTCCCCGGGCGCAGGCGCCGATGATCGACGTCAACTGTGCGGCCATCCCCGAGGATCTGATCGAAAGCGAGCTGTTCGGCCACGAAAAGGGGGCCTTTACCGGCGCCACCTCCAAAAAACGCGGGAAATTCGAACTGGCCGACAACGGCACCCTTTTCCTCGACGAGATCGGAGACATGAGCCTGACCACCCAGGCCAAGATTCTGCGGGTTCTCCAGGAGCAGAAATTCCAGCGAGTCGGCGGAAGCCGGACCCTGAGCGTCAACGTTCGGGTGATCGCCGCAAGCAACAAGGATCTGGAAAAGCAGATCGAGGTTCAGCGATTTCGGGAGGACCTCTTTTACCGGCTCAACGTGTTCCCCATCCCAGTGCCGTCTCTTCGGGAGCGGGCAGAAGACATTCCGATTCTGGTCGATGTCTTCCTGCGGGAATCGTCCCGGCACAACCGGAAAAAGAAAAAGACGATGAGCTCCGAAGCCCTGGCAGCACTTGCCCAGTATCCCTGGCCCGGCAATGTCCGGGAGCTGAAAAACCTCGTTGAGCGCCTCGACATCATTGTCAGCGGCGAGGAGATCGATATTTCGGACATACCGGTGACCTACCAGCCGGAAAACGGGAAGGACCCCTCTCCCGGTGAGGCCCTTTTCGAAACCGACGGCCTCAAGGAAGCGCGCAAGCAGTTCGAGAAGGCCTTCATCGAGCGGAAGCTGGCCGAAAACGACCACAATATCAGCAAAACCGCAGAGCAGATCGGCGTCGAGCGCAGCTATCTGCACCGAAAGATCAAAAAACTGAGGTAATCGCTTCGCCGGCGCGATTCTATGAAAATTTTCCCTTGCCCTGGCGGCTATCCCCAACGGTGGGTTCCAGGAGAAAACAGGTGAGAGTTATCGGCGGGGAACTGCGGGGGAAAAAACTCATCTCCCCCCGGGGCCGGTCCGTGCGACCGACGGCGGACCGGCTTCGGGAGGCCCTTTTTAACATCATCGCATCAGAGGTGGCTCAAGCCACCGTTCTCGACCTTTTTGCCGGAACCGGTGCGCTTGGAATCGAAGCGTTGAGCCGGGGGGCCGCATCGGCTTGTTTCGTGGACCGGAGCCGGGCCGCCCTTGCATTGCTGGAGAAAAACCTTCTGGCCTGCCGGCTGGAGGAAAAAAGCCGTCGGATTTGCTGCGATATCGCAAAAGGTCTCGGTTGCCTGAAAAGCGCCGCGGCTCCCTTCACCCTCGTGTTCATGGACCCTCCCTATGAACGCGGCCTTCTGCGGCCCACCCTCGATCGGCTCCACCGGAGCCAGTCGCTCTCGCCCGGGGCGCTGGTTGTGGTCGAACACAGCGCGGCCGAACCTCTCGACGATCCTGGAACGGGGTATCGCCTGGAAGACCAGCGCCGGTATGGGAAGACGCTTGTTTCCTTTACCCGTTGTCTGTTATAGAGACGCCGGTGGCAAGGTATTGCCAAAACCGATGGCTCTGACCCCAAGCAAACAGCGGACTGACCCATGGCGACAACGGCAATTTACCCTGGCAGCTTCGATCCGGTCACCAATGGCCACGTGGACATCATCGAACGGGGCCGGCAGCTTTTCGACCGAATCATCGTCGTTATCCTCTACAACCCGGGAAAAGAATCCCTCTTTTCGATCGAAGAGCGGGTCGAGATGCTGGAGGCGACCCTCAAGGATTTCGACAATGTCTCGGTGGACACCTTCAACGGTCTTACGGTGGACTACTGCAGCAAGCACAATGCCCAGGCGATCCTTCGGGGCATGCGGGCGGTGTCCGACTTTGAGTACGAATTCCAGCTGGCCCTGATGAACCGGAGGTTGAACCGCGACATTCAGACGGTTTTTTTAATGACCAGTCTTCGCTGGCTCTACGTGAGCTCTTCGATCATCAAAGAGGCCGTTTATTTCGGGGCGAACATCAACGGGATGGTGCCGCCCATTGTGCAGAAACGACTACGGGAAAGATTCAATCCTCGTCCGTCCCAAGTCGATGGATAGCCATGGACCTCTGGCAGCTCAACATTTTCTGCAAGGTGGTCGAGCTAAAGAGTTTCTCCCGGGCCGGAAAGGCCGTTCACTTGTCCCAACCGACGGTCAGCAGCCACATCAAGGACCTTGAAGACCACTTCGGTTGCCGCCTCATCGACAGGCTCTCCAAAGAGGCGGTGGCCACCAAGGCCGGGGCGCTTCTCTACGGCTATGCTCGGCGCATGCTTGCCCTGAAAGACGAAACCGAGGCCTCCCTTGCCGATTTCCAGGGGAAAATTCGCGGACGGCTTACCATTGGCGGCAGCACCATACCCGGCGGCTACATCCTGCCGCAGATCATCGGGAGATTTTGCCGATCCCATCCCGATGTCCAAGTGGCGTTGATCAACGGCGATACGGAGAAGATCATTGACGATGTTCGCAGCGGGATCGTCGAGCTCGGAATCGTGGGGGCCCTCGCCGGTGACCGGGAAATCCGGCAGGAACCGATTGTCGACGACGAGATGCGGCTTGCGGTGCCGGCCGGCCACCGCTGGGCCGGACGAAAGAGCGTGTCGGTTGAGGAGCTGCTACAGGAACCGTTCATCGTCCGGGAAAGCGGATCCGGCACGCTCCAATCAATCCAGAAGAGTCTTGCCCGAAAGGGTCTCGGGGTAGAGGATTTGAAAATGATCGCCGAAATGGGCAGCACCCAGGCGGTCATCCAGGGCGTCAAGGCCGGCGTCGGTGTTTCGATCCTGTCTCTGGTCGCCATGGAAGAGAGCATCGGGGCCGGGAGCATGGTTGCGCTGAAGGTCGCTGGGCTGAACCTCCGGCGCCGCTTTTATCTCACCCGCCACAGACTCCGGAGCGAATCTCCTCCTTGCCGGGTGTTTACCGAGTTTATGAAGGCCCACTGCGGACCGATATCGGCCGAATGCGGCAGCCCTTGACCGCCGCTTGAAAAAGTCTATTGTAATAGGTCAGGACATTAAAGAACGAAACGGTAAACCTGACATGCCTCTCTCATTGACTTCCAACGCCCGTGTCGTCTTGGAGAAACGGTATCTGAAAAAGGATGCCAACGGGCGCGTCGTCGAGGATCCCGAAACGCTTTTTTCCCGGGTTGCCGCCAGCATCGCCGAGGCCGACGCGGTTTTCGATCCCGAGGCGAATGTCGCCAAAACCGAGAAAAAGTTTTCGAGCCTGCTCACCAACCTCTGGTTCCTGCCCAATTCTCCCACGCTGATGAACGCCGGCCGCCGGCTCGGTCAACTGGCGGCCTGCTTTGTGCTGCCGATCGAAGACTCGATGGACAGTATTTTCGAAACCCTGAAAAACACAGCCAAGATCCACAAGAGCGGAGGAGGTACCGGGTTTTCCTTTTCCCGGATCCGGCCGGAAAAGGACATGGTGCTCTCCACCGCGGGGGTTTCGAGCGGTCCGATCTCCTTTATGACCGTCTTCGATGTGGCCACCGAAACGGTCAAGCAGGGCGGGACCCGCCGGGGCGCCAACATGGGTGTTCTTCGTGTCGACCACCCGGACATCGAAGCCTTTATCGAGGCCAAAAACGACCTGTTGCGGCTGAACAACTTCAACATATCGGTGGCCTTGACCGAGACGTTCATGGAGGCACTGGCTGCCGGGAAAGACTACGGCCTGATCAATCCGCGGACCAACCAGGCCGTCCGGCGGGTCCCGGCCCGGGAGATCTTCGATCGGATTGTACAGTCGGCCTGGCAGACCGGCGAGCCGGGGGTGATCTTTATCGACCGGATCAACGAGGAAAACCGAACACCGCATCTGGGCCCGATCGAGGCGACCAACCCCTGCGGAGAACAGCCCTTGCTGCCCTACGAATCGTGCACCCTGGGGTCGATCAACCTGGCCCGGATGGTTCAGGGGGAGAAGATTCTCTGGAACCGGCTCAAGCGAACGGTCGGCGATGCGGTGCATTTTCTCGACAACGTCATCGAGGTCAACCGCTACCCCCTGCCGATGATCGAGGAGATGAGCAAAGGGACCCGTAAGATCGGACTGGGGGTGATGGGGTTTGCCGATATGCTCCTGCAGCTGCAGATCCCCTACGACTCGGAAGATGCCGTGGCGACCGGCGAGCAGGTCATGGCCTTTATCCAGGAGCAGTCGCGCAAGGCATCGGCCGAACTGGGCAAGGTCCGGGGAAATTTTCTCTACTACCCGGGCAGCGTCTTTGACAATCCCGCCACCCCGTACATGCGAAACGCCACCACGACCACCATCGCACCGACCGGCACCATCAGTATCATCGCCGGCACTTCCAGCGGCATCGAGCCGCTCTTTGCCGTTGCCCACACCCGGCGGGTGCTCGACGGTAGCGAGCTTTCCGAAATTCATCCGCAGTTTTTGAAGACGGCCCGCAAGGCGGGCTTCTACAACAAGGCGCTGGTCGATCGGATCACCAAGGTCGGCACACTGGAGGGGATCGATGCGGTACCCGACGGGGTCAGGCGGCTTTTTCGGACATCCCACGACATTTCTCCCGAGTGGCACGTCCGGGTTCAAGCGGCCTTCCAGCGCCATACCGACAATGCCGTTTCCAAAACGGTCAATTTCCCGACCCAGGCCACCGTCGAAGACGTCGCGCAGGTCTATCTTGCGGCCCATGCGCAGGGCTGCAAGGGGGTGACCATCTATCGGTACGGCAGCCGTGACCATCAGGTGCTCAGCCTCGGGCAGGACCGGCCCGAATCGACCCGGATTGCCCCCCGGCCCCGCCCGATGCGAACCCGGGGGATGACCGAGAGGATCAGCACCGGCTGCGGGAAGCTCTACGTCACGGTCAATTCCGACGAAAACGGGCTTTGCGAGGTCTTTGCCCAGATGGGGAAAACCGGCGGCTGTGCCTCCTCCCAGATCGAAGCCGCCGGACGGCTCGTTTCCCTGGCACTTCGCTCCGGGGTAAAGCCCGAGGCGATCATCAAGCAGCTCATCGGTATCCGCTGCCCGTCTCCCTGCTGGCAGAACGGAAAGATCGTGCTCTCCTGCCCGGATGCCATGGCCCAGGTGCTGAAGAACGTCACCGCCTCGGCGGTTGTCGAAACCGGCCCGATGACCGGCGTCTGCCCGGAATGCGGGGGCGTTCTCGCCCACGAGGAGGGGTGCATGGTGTGCCGGGCCTGTGGCTTCTCCAAGTGCAGCTAAAGAACCATCGTCAACCGACCAACGGCAAACTGCAAACCGCAACCCCCGAACGTCGAACGCTGAAGTTCAGCGTTCGACGTTCGTCTTTTAAAAGAGATACTTGAGCAGGATGAAGCTGGCCACCAGCAGAACGGTGAAGCTGACGGCCAGGATGTTGAAGTAGCGGTCGATGAAGGACTGGATGGCGGGGCCGAATATGTAGATCAAACCGCCGATGATGAAAAATCGGGCCGAACGGGAGACGGCCGACGCCAGCAGGAATATCAGGAAATTGATGTTGAACATCCCCGCGGAGATGGTGAACACCTTGTAGGGGATGGGCGTAAATCCGGCAATGCCGATGGCCCAGGCGTCGTATTTTCGAAACATGTCCGCGATCAGGACGATCTTGTCCGTCAGGTTGTAGAATTCGATGATGCGGTTGCCGATGACGGCCATGAACTGCCACCCGATCAGGTAGCCGAGACAGCCGCCCAACACGGAGCCGACCGAACAGATCAAGGCATACCGGAGTGACTTTTTGGGCATGCCCACGGCCAGCGCAATGAGCAAGATGTCCGGGGGGATCGGGAAAAAGGAGGACTCGCAGAAGGCCAGGGCAAATAGCGCCCAGGCGCTGTATGGGGTTTCGGCCCAGTGAAGGACCCAGTCGTAAAGCCGGCGAAGCATTTTTTACATTCTCCAGCCGTGCTCACCGATGAGCTTCACAAATCGGCAGCCGCCAAGGGAGGAGCGCTTGATCCCTTGCTCGTCCCGATACAGACGGACAAGCTCCTGGGCATGCTGATCTCCCACGGGGATGACCAGCCGACCGCCGGGAGCGAGTTGGCTGATCAGCGTTTGTGGGATTTCAGGAGCGCCGGCGGTCACGATGATGGCGTCGAAGGGGGCTTCCGCCCCCCATCCGCTCGTGCCGTCTGAGTATCGCATGACGATATTGTGATACTGGAGTCGATCAAAAAGGCGCCTGGCGGCAATATACAGGGAATGAATGCGTTCGATGGTGTAGACCCGATAGGCGATCTCAGCCAGAATAGCGGCCTGGTAGCCTGAGCCGGTGCCGATCTCCAGGACCCGGTCATCGGGGGTCAGTTGCAGGGCCTGGGTCATCTCGGCCACGATGTACGGCTGGGAAATAGTCTGCTGGGCGCCGATGGGAAGCGGATAGTCTCCATAGGCCTGGTCCCACAGCGCTTCGCTGACGAAGAGATGGCGGGGGACCTTGCTCATGGCGGCCAGCACCTTCGGATCGGCGACCCCCCGGGCCTCGATCTGCTTGCGGACCATTTCCTCCCGCTGCCGGGCGAACTTCTTCTCTTCCTTTTCCATACGCGGTGTTGCTATCAGAACCGGCTCAGAGCGTCAAGAAAATTGGATAAAATCCTGATATTTTTAAATGATCGGCCGATTTGCCCGGTGGCCTTTTTCACCGATTCGCTACCATTCCCACCCGGAGACGGCCGTCGGATCGGTGGAACCGTTGCAGAAAAGGGGCGCATCGAAATTTCAAAATCCAGAAGCCGAGCCGGAAATGGGATTGGGGGTCCCCATTCTTTTCATGCGGTGCTCGTAAGCGTTGGGAAAAAGGGCCCTTGAGAAATGTAGGGATCAGATCTTGTAGATGATCCGTTTGTCGCTGATGATGATGTCCACGTATCGGTCGCTGGATTCCATGGGAACCTGGGGAACGATCTGATGTTCAAAGGCGAGAGAAACCTTTCGGGTCGTGATCGGCAGCTTGCCGATGAGCCGGTTGAAGAAACCGTCATGGGTTCCGATCCTTCCTCCCTTTTCGTCGAATACCAGACCCGGAATAACGGCGATGTCGATGCAATCGATCGGGACGATCCGGCAGCGAGCCGAATCGGGCGCCATGATTCCGTCAGGGCCGGGTTTCAGATCGGTCCTCGGATTGTCGATCTTCATCAGCCGGATATCGGACCGGTCGCCGGTGGCCGCCGGCAGAACGATCAGTTTGTTCATCTGAAAGGTGCGTTCGATAATGTTGGCCGTGTCAACCTCTTTGGCTTCACTGATATACAGCAGGGCGATTCTGGCCTCCAGGAAATTGGCGAAATCGAACAGACGGTCCTCGATTTCCTGAAGCATTGCCTTTTTTTCTTTGGCCGAGAGATTCCCCAGCTGCGCCTCGACCTGGTTCCGCAGTTCCACCCGTTTTTCCCTCGAATCCTCCATCAGATCCTCTCCGAAGTTGATGTCCGTTTTCATCGGTCCTGCACGGGCCGGGGTGATCCTCTCTGTCAAACGGCACTAGACAAAAGTCAACCTTCAATGATCATTGACTAAATTTCTTGCCCATGGTACGACCCGGAACCGGAAAAAACAATAAAACCTGCCGAGCCGTCCGTGCAGCGGTTGCCCCTTGCCGATCGGTCTGGCCCTGACAGACCCTCCACCCGACCGTGGCCGGCGTCACTGCGTCACGGTCCGGCTCCGATCTGCCCGGCCCCATTCCTGACGAGGGGGCATTCGCCCAACGGATTAAATTTTTTAGGAAACATAGGACCTGTTATGCTTGAAATCAAGTTCGTTCGCCAAAATTTGGACGCGGTCCAACAAGCACTGAAAAATCGGGGTCAGCAGATCGATCTGGACGTCTTCGATCAAACCGATCAGCGCCGCAGAAGCCTCCTGTCGGAAAGCGAAGCGCTTCGTCACCGCCGAAACGTCGTTTCCGATGAAATCGCGGCCCTGAAAAAAAGTGGAGAAAATGCCGATCAGCAGGTTGCGGAAATGCGGGAGGTCGCGGCCAGGATCAAGGCCCTTGAAAAAACCCTCGCCGACGACGAGGAAACCCTTCGTCGGCTGCTGATGGAGATTCCCAATATTCCCCATGAATCGGTCCCGGTGGGAAAGGATGAGACCCAAAACACCCTTGTCAAAACCTTCGGCGAGCCCCCCTCGTTCGATTTTACGCCTCAGCCGCATTGGACCGTGGGCGAAAAGCTTCAGATCCTGGATTTCGAGCGGGCCGCCCGGATCACAGGCGCCCGGTTTCCCCTCTATTTTGCCGCGGGCGCCCGGCTCGAGCGCGCTCTGATCAATTTCATGCTCGACATCCACACCCGGGAGCACGGGTACCGCGAAGTGCTGCCGCCGTTTATCGTCAACCGGGACAGCATGACCCACACCGGCCAGCTGCCCAAATTTGCCGAAGACCTGTTCAAGCTCCAGGATTGGGACTACTATCTCGTTCCCACCGCCGAGGTGCCGGTCACCAACATCCACTCCCAGGAGGTCCTCGAAGAGGATCAGCTTCCGATCCGGTACACCGCCTACACCCCGTGTTTTCGCTCCGAAGCCGGCTCCTATGGAAAGGACACCCGCGGGCTGATTCGCCAGCATCAGTTCAACAAGGTGGAGCTGGTGAAATTCAGCCTGCCCGAGACCTCCTATGACGAACTGGAAACGTTGCTTGCCGACGCCGAGCAGATTCTTCAGCGACTCGGCCTCCCGTACCGGGTCGTGACCCTGTGCACCGGTGATCTGGGTTTTTCCGCCGCGAAAACCTATGATATCGAAGTCTGGATGCCCTCCCAGGGCGTGTATCGGGAGATTTCTTCCTGTAGCAATTTTGAAGACTTCCAGGCGCGGCGGGGGAATATCCGGTTCCGCCGAAAGGGAAAAAAGGGAACCGAGCTGGTCCACACCCTCAACGGTTCGGGACTGGCCGTGGGTCGTACCTTGGCCGCCATTCTGGAAAACTTCCAGACCCCCGAAGGTACCGTTCGGATACCCGAGGCGCTTCGCCCATACATGAACGGGCTGGAGGTGCTGGCCCCTTGAGAATCGAAGACTTCCCAGCATCGCTTAGACCGCACCTGGTCCCCTCGCCATCCGGCAGCCTCATTTATCGTTGCCTCGGCTGCGGGCGCGAGCACGACATTGAGAAGCTGCTCTATACCTGCCCATCCTGCGGAGCGGTACTGCTGCTCTACGACCCGAATTTCGCTCGGCTCCGGGCCCTTTCTCCCGCCCAATGGCATCGGATCTTCGATCATCGGAAAATGCTCACCCTGCCGTCGCTCAAGGGGATCTACCGATTTCACGAGTTCATCGGTCCGGTGATTCCCCTGGAGGCCGTGGTCTACCTGGGCGAGGGGGGCACCCCCCTGGTGGAGGCGAACGAACACCTCGCCCGGGAGGCGGGAGGGCGGTTTTTCTTTAAAAACGATGGTCAAAACCCGAGTGCCTCCTTCAAGGACCGCGGAATGGCCAGCGCCATGAGCTACATTCGGTATCTGATCCGGTCCGGGAAGGTTTCCGATGTGCTGGCGGTATGTGCCTCCACAGGAGATACCTCTGCGGCAGCAGCGCTTTACGCCGCCTATCTCCAACCGGAAGTCAAATCCGCTGTGTTGCTGCCTCACAAGAAGGTTACGCCCCAGCAGCTTTCCCAACCGCTTGGAAACGGGGCAGTCGTATTCGAGATTCCCGGGGTTTTCGATGACTGCATGAAGGTGGTCGAGGCCTTGAGTGAACAATACAACGTGGCGCTGCTCAACTCCAAAAACGCCTGGCGGATTCTGGGTCAGGAATCGGTTTCCTATGAGATCGCCCAGGATTTCCAATACGAAATGGCCGACAAGGCGGTTGTGGTGCCGGTGGGCAATGCCGGCAACATCACGGCTGTGATGAGCGGATTTCTCAAATTCCATGAAATCGGTATCATCGACGGGCTGCCGAAGATTGTCGGGGTTCAGTCCGCCCACGCCGATCCGGTCTATCGCTTCTACCGCGAGCCGCAGCCGGAAAAGCGGCGTTACGAGCCGGTCTCTGTGCAGGCCAGCGTGGCGCAGGCCGCCATGATCGGAAATCCGGTCTCCATGCCCCGGGTCGTGCGGCTGGCCGGGCAATACGACGAGGCTGCCAAAGATCGGCGGGTGTTTTTTGTTCAGGTGACCGAGCAGGAGATCATGGACTGGGAACTGATCGCCAACCGCAATGGGCACATTGCCTGCACCCAGGGAGGAGAGTCGCTGGCCGGGCTGGTCAGGGCCCGCAAAGAAGGGATCGTGGGTGTCGGCGAGGTCGGGGTGGTTGACTCCACCGCCCATGCCCTGAAATTTTCCGGATTCCAGGAAATGTACTTCTCCGGGCGGTTTCCGGAAGAATTCGAGATCTCCCCGAACCCGGATCTGATCAACGCACCGGTGCTGGTGCAACCTGCCGATCTTAAAAAGGTTCCGGAGCCTGGCCGGCCGCTGATCGGAAAGGACCTTACCCGTTTTGTCGGCCGGGTGACCGAAGAGATCGCCCTTCGACTCGATCTGAAAAAGACCCGATAGCATGAAGCCCATCAGGCGCTGCCAACTGGCTTTCATGGCCGTGTTTTTCTGCACGCTGGCCTTTGATCTCTTCCCGGCCGGCGCCGCATTTCTCTATAAAAGCTACATCGTCAAGCTGGATCGGGGCCGGGAGATTCTCTGCGATCCATACACCGTTCAGAAAGACGATTACGTGCTGAAGCTCCTGCGGCAAAAAGGGGAGATCGCCGCCGAAGACTTCCCGGAATTTTTGAAGGTGTTCCGTCGGATCAATCCCCACATACGGGACGTCAATCTGATCCGACCCGGGCAGCAGATCTCTATCCCTTTGCGGGTGCTGCGCTCAAACGAGATGCCCGGCCAGGCCAGCGGGGTGGTGACCATCCCCTATGTGACCATCAAAAGCCGCCAGGATCGAATCGAGCCGTATGCGAAGCACTACCGCGTGCAGCAAGGAGACTGCGTCTCTGTATTGATCGCTGGTCGTTTCGGGCGATATGGAAGCAAGGCCTATTGGGAGGGGGTCCGGCTGTTTCAGATGATGAACCCGACGGTGACCGACCTGGATCGGATCTATGCGGGACGCATTCTCCGCCTGCCGGAGCCATCGATTCAAAGCGCCCCCTGGTATGCCGAAGTGCTCGGCAAAAAGATCGCCGCCCCGAAGCCTTCTTCCACCCCAGCGGCCGCCGGTTTCCATGCCGGGGGCCCAGGCGATCAAGCCGCCAACCCGCCGGGCCCGCTGGCAATCGCCGCAGAAGCGCTGGGGGCCGCCCTTCTCGACCGTGGGACCTATTTTTTCCCCCGGCCCGGCGGGGGCGATTTTCGCCTTGACCTGTCGCGGGTTCCGGCCATGGAATTTTCAGACGGCAGGCTGGCGCTTCTTCCGGAGATCGATTCCCCGGCCCTTGCCGAATTGGAGACGTTCGTTCCGTTCCCGGCGCGGACCGATACCGTCCCGATTTCCCGCAACTGGAAAGCCGAGCGGATCGTCGAGGCGGTGCTTGAAAAAACCCGTCGCACCCGTCCGATGGACCGGCTGTTGGTGTCCGCCGGTGGGGTGCGAATGGAGATTCACGCCCGCTGGATCACCGGCAGGGCCATCGACAATACCGGAGAGGTCGGCCGGGTGTGTATCCTGCCCATCCGGGATTGCGACGCGCGGACTCCGGAGCCGGTGATCCGGTACCTGGAGGAGCAGGGCGTCTTTGTCCGGGAGATCTGCGAACAGCCAAACCAGGTGATTCGGCACCCCGTTGCTGCCCGGCGGTGGACGGCCGTTTACGTAGCATCGGCAGACCGGCGCTCTTTCGTACGCGAGGTGCTCACCGCCCTGGGCTGCCAGTATACACCGAATGTGAGCATTTCTTTTCCATACGCCGGCGTCCAGGTGCAAACCCAGACAAACCTGGTCACCCTCTCCGACGGGCGTGAATTTCTGATCGATTTTGGAGAGCTCTACGGAAACGCCATTTCCGCGATCGAGCGGACCGGATTTTCAGTCGTGCAGATTCTGCAGATAGACCGCCGCCAGATTCTGATCACGCTGATAGAGGCACTGGGGTGGCCGTTCCAGAAAAACCCGACCCTATGGGCGGCCCAGCGGGAAGGGCCTTACAATGTGGCGGTTACCTTCCTTGGATTTCTGGTGGAAGATGAGAACAACCGTCGCGTGCTGGTATCCGAAGCCCCCCTTCACCACCGGATGCTGGATTTTCTGTCCGACCGGGGCGTTCGGGTGGTTCAGGTCGGATTTTCAGACGGCTCAAGCCCGTCTTAAGCGCTCTTGCGCCGATACCGGAGGCAGATGAAAACGAT
>JASFPT010000049.1:0-19047 GCA_050115795.1 Desulfobacterales bacterium | reverse complement strand
TGCGGCGGAACCGACCATATCGACGTCCACCATACCAACGAAATCGCCCAGTCGGAGGCGGCCACCGGAAGGCGGTTTTTCAACTACTGGATGCACGGGGCGTTTCTGATCATTGCCGGCGGGAAGAAAATGGCCAAGAGCGAAGGGAACTTTCTGACCCTCGACAGCTCCTTTACCGACCGGGGCATCGATCCGCTCGTCTACCGCTTCGCCACCTTCCAGACCCACTACCGCAAACCGATGGAATACGGCCCGGAGACGGTGGAGGCGGCCCAAAACGGCCTGCAGCACCTGCGAAACCAGGTCCGCGGGCTCAGGGAGCAGTCCGGCGAGGCCCCCGGCCGGATCGATCCTGACATGAAGAACCGGTTCCTGGAGCAGGTCAACGACGATCTGAACATGCCCCGGGCCATGGCCACGGTCCAGGAATTGCTCAAATCCGATCTTTCCGCGGCCGACCGCCTGGCGACGGTGCTCGACTTCGACCGGGTTCTCGGCCTCGACCTGGATCGTGTCGGCGATCCGCAGCGGCTCCCCGAGGAGATCGAAGCCCTGGCGGTGCAGCGCAAAGCGGCCCGGGACGCCAGGAACTGGGCCGAATCCGACCGGCTGCGGGACGAAATTCAGGCTCGTGGGTACCTGGTCCAGGACACCAAAGACGGGATGAAGGTGTTTAAACCGTGAGGGCAGCGGACAAGCTGTTAAGCTGTTGAGCTGATAAGCTGGACAATCGGTCCAATTTTTTGAGCCATGGCAAAGGGCCGAGGCAAGCCGGAGGGCAGTAAAAGAAGGCGTAAACGGCAGAACAGCCCATATGGAACTGAATCAGGCCTGTGACACGTTGTTTTTGTCGCGGTACCTGCTTAGCAGCTTAACCGCTCAACAGCTTAGCGGCTCATCGGCGCGCCAGCGCCGCTAATATCCGTAGACCGCCACCCGGTCGATGGTGGAGATGAGCCGATCCAGCGGCACCGGCTTGACCAGGTACTCCCCGGCGAAATGCCCCCGGGCCTCCGAACGGCTTTCCGGATGGTCCAGGGCGGTGAGCATGATCACCGGGATCTCATAGGTCTTGGCGTTTCCCTTGATCTGGGACAGCACGTCGAACCCATCCATCTCCGGCATCATGATGTCCAGCAGCACAACATCCGGCCTCTTGCGCTGGGCAGTGCGGACCCCCTCCTCCCCTTTGCTGGCCGTGTAGACCTTGTACCGGCCGGTGGTTTCCAGGTTCAGCTTGACAAAGTGGGCGAAATCTTCTTCGTCGTCGATGATGAGCACCTTGGTTTTTCGTATCATGCCGTGCTGTCGCCTCCTTCCTCGGCAGGCAGGGTAAGAATCACCCGGGTGCCTTTTCCCGGTTCGCTCTCGAAGCGCAGGTTGCCGCGGTGCCGATCCAAGATCCCTTGGCTGACCGAAAGTCCCAGGCCGGTGTTGAGGGACTTGGTCTTGGTTGAAAAAAACGGCTCGGTGACGCGCTGAAGAATGTCCGGTGCCATACCCGGACCCGTATCAGTGAACATGACCCGGACCCAGGCCCCTTTGCCGCCCCCCTTGCCGAGTTCGGTCTCCAGGGTCAGGGTGCCGCCCTCCGGCATCGCTTCGGCGGCGTTGACCAGGATGTTGATAAAGACCTGTTTGATCTGGTTGACGTCCACCTGCACCCGATGGCTTCCCGAGGCGGGGCGCTCCACCACCTCGATCCTGCTGGTGCGAAGGTTGTGCTCCACGAGGCTGACGCTTTCGCGCAGCACCTCGAGAAGATCGGCCTCGACAAATTCGGGGGCCGTTTGGCGGGAATAATCCAGCAATCCCTCTACGATCTTGTTGGCCCGCATCGTGGCCTTGCGGATTCGCTCGATGGTATCGGAAGCGGCGGCAACCCCCCGGCCGGGCGGCAACAGGGCCTGGAGGGTTTCCAGGCCCTGGAGGGTGACGGCCAGAGGGTTTTTGATCTCATGGGCCACCCCGGCGGCCAGGACGCCGAAAGAGGCGATCTTCTCGGCATGAAAGAGCTGCTGCTGGAGTTGCTCGACCTCCCGGATGTCATGAGCGATGCAGATGACCCCGAGCAGTTTGCGCTGATCGTCCCTGTTTTCATACATGGGAGAGGCCAGAAAGCTGACCGGAATCCGCTTTCCGGAACGGGTTTTGTAGGCCAGGTTCGGTTCGGTGACCCCCTCATCTTGGATCAGCCGGGAAAACATCTCCTTTTCAAAGGAGATCGGCTCGAAAAACAGGCCGTCGATCTGCTTTCCGAACAGATCGTGGGGGGAGTATTCGAGCATGCTGCAGGTGGCCCGGTTGATGAAATTGATGCTCAGGTCCGGCTTGAGCACCACCAGGGAGTCGGCCATGGTGTTCAGGATATTCTCGCTGTATTCCATGGCCTCCTTCAAGGCCCGTTCCACCGATTTGGTCCGGGTGACGTCGGTCAGAATGACCAGGCGCGTTCCGACCTCCGCCAGGGCGATGCAGGTGAGGCTGATCTGGCTGCTGGGGAGGTTCAGGGGGCGATCCTGGCCCAGCGCACCGATCTCCCCCGGGGGGGTCACCTCGAGCAGGGAATCGATCCGCTCTCGCAACTGCCGGGGGAAAAGGGAGGTAAATCCCTTGCCCAGCAGGTCTTCCAGAGGCGTTTCAAAAATGTCGGCCGCAGGGGAATTGGCGTAGATCACCTTGCCTTCCAGGATTTCAACCACCCCTTCGGGTATGCTTTCCAGGACGGTTTCCAGGTGCCGGCTCTTGGAAAGGAGCTCCTGGGTGATGCGCCGAACGGCCACCGTCTCGATACCGCGGATCTTTTCTCCAACGGCGGGGGGCTGGATCTGGCCGGCATCTGCGATGACCGACAGGACATGGGGCTGCATCAGGTCGAAGGGCCCTTTGGCGATGCAGGCATCTGCACCGATCCGGCGGTAGTCGAACTCCTGCTCCACAACAGCGGCGGAAACCACCACCAAAAAGCAGTCCCTCAGATGAGGCATCTTGCGAATCAGCCGACAGAGGCTGTCACCGCCGATGTTGGGCATGATCAGGTCGATAAAGGCGACATCCGGCGTCAGGGAGGTGAGCATATTCAGCGCAGTGAACCCGTCCTTGGCCGTGGCCACACGATGCCCCTCGGCCTCCAGCAGCCGGGTCATCTGACTGAGCAAAACCGGGTTGTCGTCTACGACGAGGACGCTTTTTTGCATGTTCCGTGTCCAATCCATTCGCCGGGTGCCGGGGTAGGATACCAATTAATCATGAATGGGGCGAAAATGGAATCATGCATTCGGGTGATTTATCCGAACCATTGACGATATCCTCTAATACCGGCGACCAGAAGGGATGGCGGGCGCCCGGGAACCGGCTTGCGTCAGCGGATCAGTCGCCGTGGGAAAGCCGGAGGCGGAAGGCCTCCAGGGCCTGGGGAAGCAGCCGGCGGATGAAACTTTCCCGTTCTCTTTCCGTGAGCCGCTGGTACTGATCGAAGTCAGGCCGGCTGTGCGCCAGCGTCGGCGGGGACTTGGCTGCGGCCGAACGATAGCGCTCGTATTCTGCCACCAGCTCCACGATCGGGGCCGAAAGGCCCGGATAGCGTTCCACCCAGCCGAGCCGCCGCATCAGTTCGAAGCGGACCTGATCGGCCAGAAACAGGTGAATATCCACCACCCGGAGCTGTTCCCCCTTGTCCAGGTAATAGAATTTGACGCCCTCGCCCAGATTGAGCACCGCCATCACCAGTTCGTAATAGCCGACGGCATGGTCCTCGCCGGGCTGGGCCAGGGCCATCAGGGTGGCGTCGGACAGGTCCGACAGGTACACATTGGTGCCGAAGGTTTCGGAAAAGCGCTTCTTCCAGGGGGCAAAGGCCCGCTCCTCCACCGCCCGGTTTCGATACGATTGAAAATCGACGATCTCGCCCATGCCGCGGTTGCCTCTCGGTTCGTTCAGGGAAATCTCATTCCATGAAAAGCGAAGTGCAGGTCCGGTGTCAAGGGCGAAACCGAGGCGGGGTGAAAAAGAATCTGCGCGGCAGGGGGGCCGACCGACGGAGAAGGCCGGCCCCCCCGGTTTATGGGGTCACTATTTCGGACGCGGGTTCCGGGACGAAAGCGGTGTCCAGGGCCTCGTCGATCCGGTCCACGAGAACAAACAGCATCGTGTTGCGCACCTCGTCGGGAAGGTCTTCCAGATCCTTTTCGTTGCGCTGGGGCAGGATCACCGTGGTCAACCCGGCACGGTGCGCCGCCAGCACCTTCATTTTGATTCCGCCCACCGGCAGCACCCTTCCCCTGAGGGTGATCTCCCCGGTCATGCCGACGTCACCCCGCAGTGGGCGGCCGGTAAAGAGGCTGGCCATGGCCGTCACCATGGCCAGGCCGGCCGAAGGGCCGTCTTTCGGAATGGCACCGGCAGGCACGTGCAGGTGCACGTCGTTGGCGGTGAAGTCCTCGGGATCCACGGACAGCGCAGGGGACTTGGAGCGGACATAGCTGTGGGCGATCTGCGCGCTTTCCCGCATCACGTCTCCCAGATGCCCGGTCAGGGTCAGAGCCCCTTTGCCGGTCATCCGGGTGGCCTCGATAAACAGAATGTCCCCGCCCACGGCCGTGACCGCAAGGCCGGTGGCGATACCGGGGATCTCGATGTTCTCGGAGCCCTCCTCATCGAAGCGCTCTTTTTTGAGAAACTCCCGAACCAGTTCGGGGGTCACCAGCACATGGGACCACTGCTGTTCGGTCACCCGGACGACACATTTGCGACAAACCGCACCGATCTGGCGCTCCAGATTTCGGACACCGGCTTCACGGGTGTAGCGACGCACGATCTTTTGAAGGGCATCTTCCGTGAAGCTGATCTCCTCGTCCCGAAGACCGTGCCACCGCACCTGGCGCGGCACCAGGTGACGCTGGGCGATCTTGACCTTCTCGAACTCGGTGTATCCGTCGAGCTGCAGGATCTCCATCCGATCGGCCAGCGCCGCCGGGATCGTCTCCAGATAATTGGCGGTGGTGATGAAGATCACCTCGCTCAGATCGAAATCGACGTCCAGGTAGTGGTCCCGAAAAGCGTGGTTCTGGGCGGGGTCGAGCACCTCCAGCAGGGCACTGCTCGGATCGCCCCGCCAGTCGTTTCCGATCTTGTCCACCTCGTCGAGCATGAAGACCGGGTTCTTGGTGCCGGCCCGCTTGACGGCCTGGATGATCCGACCGGGCATGGCGCCGATGTAGGTTCGCCGATGTCCCCGGATCTCCGCCTCGTCGCGCATCCCGCCGAGGCTCATTCGGGTGAACTTTCGTCCCAGGGCCCGGGCGATGCTCTGGCCCAGGCTCGTTTTGCCCACGCCCGGGGGACCGGCAAAGCAGAGAATCGCGCCCAAGGGCTGATCCGGGCGCGCCTCGTCGACCGGCGTCAGCCCCCTTTCCCGGGCCAGTTTCCGAACGGCCAGGTACTCCACGATTCGTTCCTTGACGTCGTCGAGCCCGTAGTGGTCTTCGTCGAGGACCCTGCGGGCGTGTTCGATGTCGGTGCGGTCCTCGCTGGTCTTGTGCCAAGGCAGCTCCAGAAGCCAGTCCAGATAGGTTTTGATCACCGTGTATTCGGCTGCCTGGGGGGCCATGGCCGACAGCCGATTCAGCTCGCGCTCGGCCTCTTTTTTGGCCTCCGGCGGCAGATCCGCTTCCTCCAGCCGGCGGCGGTACTCGTCGGTCTCGGATTCTTCCGAATCCGTCTCGCCGAGTTCCTTTTGAATCGCCTTGAGCTGCTGCCGCAGGAAGTATTCCCGTTGGGCCTCACCCATCTTCTCTTTGGCTTCGGACTGGATTTTGCGGCCGAGGCTCAGCACTTCCTTTTCCCGGGAAAGGTGGTCGATCAGAAGGCGGATCTTTTCCTTGACCGAATTTTCCTCCAGCAGCTGCTGGGCCGCTTCGATCTCCAGCCCGGCGTTGGTGGCCGCCAGGTTGACCAGGTAGCGCGGGTCCTTGACGTTCCCGATAAATTCACCGGCCTCCTTGGGAAAATTCGGGGAGAGGTCCACGACCTCCTGGGCCAGCTCCCGAAGGCTCCGAAACAGGGCGTCGATCTCCAGGTCTTCTTCTGTCTCGGCGGGGGCCGTGGCGACCTTCGCCTTCAGGTAGGGCGTGTCGCCGACCCAGTGAAGAATCCGAAAACGCTCCAGGCAACGGACGATCACCTGGAGTCCTTTTTCGTCGGACTCGTGCACGTGATCGATCCGGGCGACGGTTCCGACCTCGTAGGTCTGACCCGGCATCGGCTCCTTTATGTTCGGATCCCGCATGGCTACCAGTCCGACGAGTCGATCACCCGCAGCGGCGTCCTGAACGAGTTTGACCGACCGCTGGATTCCAACGGCCAAGGGAAGCACGGTCCCCGGAAATGCCACGGTGTTTCGCAGGGGCAAGATGGGAAGCTCATCGGGCAGTTTTTCAGTGTCGGCGTCCGAAATCGCTTCTCCGGCGTCGCCGAACATGTTGATTCGGTCTTTCATGTTGGGTACCTGTCCCTTCGGTTCGAAAGCGGCCGGCCTTGACCGGCGGCGCGCTATATTACTTTTAGAAATTAAAATTAAAAATAATTATACTTTTTTTATTTGCAACCAGACCGTTGACCGTATTCGTTCCGACCGCCGCCGATTTTCGAACCAGGCCCCAAGGCCGTGAAGGAAACCGTGATCCAAAGGAAAGCCCCTTCAAGGGGGTTGTCAACACGGGCCCGGGGAAAAGGGGCGATGCGCCGGGCGGGAACAAAGGGGAAAACCGCCGGCCGAAGGCCGCCTTCCCGGAAAAATGCAAATCAGTTGCATTCTTCGAAAGGTCGATTTATGATGTAAAATCGGATGTAAAGGGTGCACTGCACCGGATCCCGCGCGACGGAACCGAATTGCGTCCGTGATCCGGCCGTTGGAAGGAGCGCTTGAAATGGGAAAAGCGGCGCTGCGGTTGCTGGTGCTGACGCTGCTGGCTTTGCCGGTGGGCGCCGGTGCGCCGGCACAGGCGAAGATGTTGGTTTTTGCCAGCATCCTGCCCCAGCGATATTTCATCGATCGGGTCGCAGGCGACCGGGTCGAGGTACGCGTGATGGTTCCCCCGGGGGCAAGCCCGGCAACCTACGAACCGAAGCCGCTTCAGATGGCGGACCTTTCCAGGGCATCCGCCTACTTCGCCGTGGGCGTGCCCTTTGAGCGGGTGTGGATGGGCAAGATCGCTGCAGCCAGCCCTTCGATGAAGGTCGTTTATACCGACAGCGGCATCCAAAAGATTCCGATGGCCGCCCACGGTCACGGAACAGAAGGCGGTTCCGCCCAGGGAGGGGCGCCCGATCCGCACATCTGGACCGCACCGCCGCTGGTCATGCTCCAGGCCCGCCATATCCTCACGGCGCTGCTGGAAATAGACCCGGCCGGCCGGGACACGTACCAGCAACACTACAAGGCATTCATACAGGAGCTGGCGGATCTGGATACCGAACTTCTGCGCATCTTTTCGGGTCCGAACCGCCTCGATCGTTTCATGGTGTTTCACCCCTCCTGGGGATACTTTGCCCAGGCCTACGGATTGACCCAAGTGCCGATCGAGATCGAAGGAAAAGCACCCAAGCCGGCCCTGCTCAAGACGTTGATCGGGGAGGCCCGGGCGCACGGGGTTCGGGTGATCTTCGCTCAGCCCCAATTTTCCGCACAAAGCGCCGAGATCATCGCCCGGGAAATCGGCGGGCAGGTGGTTTTTGCCGATCCGCTGGCCGCGGACTGGGCAAAAAATCTGCGAAAGCAGGCCGAAGCCTTCCGCTCGGCCATGGAATGAGGAAGATGGACGGTCCAGCCATCGATGTCCGGCACGTATGGTTTTCCTACAACGGGCATCCTGTGCTCAAAGACGTATCCCTTCAGGTTGCCCGAGGCGAGTTCATGGCCATGATCGGACCCAACGGGGGAGGCAAGACGACCCTGCTCAAAATTATCCTGGGTCTGCTCAAGCCGGATCGCGGCGAAATCCGGGTCCTGGGCCTGCCGCCGAAAAAAGCGGCTCCGCGCATCGGCTACGTCCCCCAGGACATTCATATCAACAGGGAATTTCCCGTCACGCCGATGGACGTGGTGCTCATGGGCCGAATGGCTCCCGGCGGAAGACGACGGTATTCGCCGGAGGACCGCTTCCAGGCGCACCAGGCGTTGGAAAAGCTTCAGATGGGGTCGTTCTGCTCCCGAAGGATGGGGGAGCTCTCCGGGGGGCAGCGCCAACGGGTCCTCATCGCCCGGGCGATGGTGTCATCTCCGGAGGTCCTGATCCTGGATGAACCAACCTCCAGCATCGACACCCACGGTCAGGCCGAATTTTACGACCTTCTTCGGGCACTGAACGAGTCGGTCACCATCGTCATGGTGAGCCACGACATGATGGCGCTGCACCAGCACGTGGAATCGGTGGCCTGCGTCAACCGAGACGTGCACTATCACGGCGCGGCCGAAATCACCGACGAGATGCTCGACATGTACGAATGCCCGGTGGAGATCGTGGCCCACGGTGTTCCCCACCGGGTGCTGAGAAACCACGGATAAAATCGCCGGCGCGATTTTATGAAAGGCGGCTTCGCCGCCAGTAAAACCGTAAAAAATAGTGCCAGTTGCCGCATCCCCGCCATGGACTGAGCGGTGGGGCTTTACCTCAATCACCCAGAGTTGTCGGCAACCGCTTTATTCGAATTTGAGCGGCGCAGCCGCTCTTCATAAATACGCGAAGCGGATTTATCTATGTTTGAAGCCCTTCAATTCGAGTTTATGAGAAATGCCCTTCTGGCGGGGTTGATGGCCAGCATCATCTGCGGCATCATCGGAACCCTGGTGGTGGTCAACCGGATCGTGTTCATGGCCGGCGGCATCGCCCATGCCGCCTACGGGGGGATCGGCCTGTCGTTTTTCTTCGGATGGCCCTATCTGGCCGGGACCGTCGGCTTTTCGTTCGTTGCCGCGGTCATCATGGCCGCGGTGACCCTGCGGATGAAGCACCGGTCCGACACCGTCATCGGCGTGATCTGGGCTGCGGGAATGGCGATCGGAATCGTTCTGCTGGACCTGACACCCGGCTACAACGTGGACCTGATGAGCTATCTGTTCGGCAGCATCCTTGCCGTGCCCAGAAGCGATCTGCTGCAAATGTTCATCGCATCCTGCTTCCTCTTGTTTCTCCTGCTGTTTTACTACCGCGGATTTCTGGCGATGTCTTACGACGAGGAGTTCGCGCGCCTTCGGGGGGTTCCCGTCGTGTTTCTGTATTTTCTGATGATCGGGATGGTGGCCGTCTCGGTGGTGATCACCATCCGGGTCGTGGGTCTGATTCTGGTCATCGCCCTGCTGACGATTCCTCCTTTTATTGCCGAAAAATATGTCCGCTCACTCGGGGCGATGATGGTGATCTCCGGTGCCCTGAGCGCCGTATTCACCTACAGCGGGCTGTGGCTTTCCTACAGCGCCAATTTGACCTCCGGTGCCGCGATCATATTGGTGGCCGCGGCCTGCTTTTTTGCCGTCATCGGAATTGAATGGCTGCGCAATGCGCGCAAAAGGAACCGTGGCGGTCCGGAAACCGCCTCGGCAAGCTGAGGAAAAGGCCGATGTGCCAGGACTGCAACTATCCCGAGATGCTCAGGGCCGCCGGCCTGAGCCCGACGACGAACCGGGTGAACATCCTGGCGCTTGTCGGCGGCCACACCAACCCGCTCAGCGCCCGGGACATCTTTCGGATCCTTGGGCGAAACAGCGCCATCAACCGCGTCACGGTCTACCGGATTCTCGAGCTGCTCGTGGAAAACGGGCTGGTGGAGCGAATGAGCGGCGGGGGTCGATCCTTTCATTTTGGGCTTGCACCCAACGAGAACCACCGTCCCCACCCCCACTTTTACTGCCGCCGCTGCGGCGCTTTGGAATGCCTCGGCCCGGAGGCCCTGCCCTTTGACATCCGCCCCCTGGAAGATTCCGTGCCCGGCCGTATCGAACATGTGGCGGTTCGGGTGGACGGGATCTGCAAGACCTGCCTGGGACAAGAGCGCTGAAACCGGCGGGGGCAACGATGCTGTCGGGACCGGGCGTTGCAGCCTTCGGCGCCGGCCTCCAAAATGCGTGTGGGGGGCTTCCAAAGAAGCCCCCCACACGGTCGTGGAGAAAGGAGGGGAGAGGCATGTCTGCCGCTCATGCCCCTTCGTTACATACCACTTTGTGGTATGTCAAGTTTTTTTTCCCCCCGCCCCCTGAAAGGCCTCGAATCGAGAAAGGCCGTTTCGGCTATCGGCGCAAGATGCCCTTTCCTTGCGGCTTTCCGCGGATCGGAAAAGAGGCTCGCCGCAAAAATCCCTTGTAATTATGCCACGATGTGGTATTATCCGGGCCCACTGGAGCCGCACCATGGATGCAAAAGAGCTGTCGAAAATTCGAGTCTACCTCGGCAAAACCCAACGGGAGGTCGCCGCCCTGCTCGGCACATCGATCAAGGCGGTTCAGAGCTTCGAGCAGGGATGGCGCAAAGTCCCCCCCCATGTCGAACGCCAAATGCTGCTGCTGCTCTTTCTGGCGGCGGCGCGAAGCAGCGACGGCAAGTCCTGCTGGCAGCGGCGAAAGTGCACCGGGGCGATGAAAAACCAGTGCCCGGCGTTCCAGTATCAGGAAGGCCGCCTCTGCTGGCTGGTCAACGGCACCTACTGCCGGGGAAAGGATGCCGGCGGTTGGCCTGAAAAAATAACCCAATGCCGCAGCTGCCGGGTTTTCCTGGATCACATGCCCGACGACGTCCTGTAATCCCTACCCCCAAAACCGGTGAAAGTGGTTCACCGGACCGTGCCCTTTGCCGATTCGGTAGGCCGCTGCCGACCGGATCGCTTCGGTGGTGTAGGTTTTTGCCCCGCGCACCGCTTCTTCGAGGCTTTGCCCGGCTGCCAGCAGCGCCGCCACGGCCGAAGAGAGCGTGCATCCCGTGCCGTGGGTGTTTTTGGTATCGATCCGTTCGGATTCCAGCCACACGAGCCGCTCTTCTTTTCCCAGAAAAAAAAGATCGTCGCTGCGCGCCGATTCACCGTGGCCGCCCTTGAGAAGGACGCTTTGGCATCCGAGCCGCGCAAGGGACCGGGCGGCCTCTTCCATCTGGCCGGGCCCGGCGATGGTGCGCGACAGAAGGACTTCGGCCTCCGGCAGGTTCGGGGTGAGCACAGCGGCCTGGGGCACCAGCTCGGCGATGAGGGCTTCGGCCGCATCGTCCTGAAGAAGGCGGTCCCCGCTCTGGGCCACCATCACCGGATCGAGGACGATGTTGACCGCCTTGTGGCGTCGGAGCGCGCGGGAAACGGTCCGGATCAGGTCGGCCGAATAGAGCATGCCGATTTTTACCGCCTCGGCGCCGATGTCGGAAAACACGGCATCAATCTGCTCCTCGACAAATGCGGGCGGAACCGGAAAAATCCCGGTCACTGCGCGGGTATTCTGGGCGGTCAGGGCTGTGATGGCGGTCATGGCGTATCCGCCCAGGGCCGATATCGTCTTGATGTCGGCCTGAATCCCGGCCCCCCCGCCGCTGTCGGAGCCGGCGATGGACAGGACGGTGCGGTACCGCTTCGGGGATGACTTCGAATGGCTCACAGTGCTTTCTCCTATGGAACGGGCGCCTGTGCCTGTTTATGGGTTGATGGGTTGAACGGTCGATTCGTGAAGAGGTCTTGGCCTCCCGAACGCGTCATCGTATGGGCATATGTCTCCTGTTTGACGATTCCACCATTTGACGGTTCAACCACGCAACCAATGAACCCTTTAACCAAAGTGGTCCCAACCCGTCTTTTCCAGCGGCACCGCCTGACCGTCGGCGCCGATCACCTCCATCCTGCCCGGCTCGACGACGGTTCCGATCGAGTGGAGCGGCCGGCCGAACGTCTGCTGGAACCGGGCGCAGACCTCGTCGGCGGCATCAGCGGCCACCGTGCACAGCAGGCAGTAGTCTTCCCCGCCGGAAAGCGCCCACAGGACCGGATCCCCTGCGTCAAAGCGCTTGCAGTAGGCCTTCAGGTTGTCTGAAACCGGGACCTGTTCGGCAAAAAGGCGCAGGCCGACACCGCTTTCCTCGGCGATGTGACCGGCGTCGCTGCTCAGCCCGTCGCTCACATCGATCGCCGCAGACACCCTGCCGCTTTCGGCCAGAAAACGACCTTCTTTCAGGTGGGGCTCCGGCCGCACATGGGCCCGGCGCAGGGCCGCCCAGGGCTCGACATCGGCCTGCACGCCGTCGAGCAGCATCTGAAGCCCGGCCCGGCTGTCGCCGAGACGGCCGGTCACACAGATCCGATCCCCGACGCGGGCGCCGCTTCGCAGCAGCATCTCTTTTTCGGCCACCGATCCGATCACGGTGATGTTGATCGCCAGATCGGCCTTGGCCCCGGTGGTATCCCCTCCGAGGATGTTGACCCGGTGCACGGCAGCCAGCGCCTTCATCCCCGCGTAGAAATCGTCCAAAAAGGACAAGGGGCAGTTTTCCGGTATCGCCAGGCTCACGATGGCCTCCCGGGCGGTTCCGCCCATGGCGGCGATGTCGCTCAGATTGACGGCCAGCGACTTGTGCCCCAGCTCAGTGCCGGAAATCCGCTCCCGGAGAAAATGAACCCGTTCCACCAGCAGGTCGGCGGTCACAAGGGTCAAGCGGTCCGGCTCGGGCCGGAAGGCGGCCGCATCGTCGCCGATCGCACGGACCACACCGTCCTGTCGAATCACACAACCGCCGGAGATCCTGCGGATGAATCCGAATTCTCCAATCTGCTTCAGGCTCATCGTCTCCGCCTCGCATTCTTCCCCGGAAAGGGCGTCTTTATCCCCTGGGACTTACCCCGAAGCCGGGGGTTTTGTAGGGCAAGGCCTCCGTGCCGGGCCGCCCTGAACGGCACGGAGGCCGTTCGACCTTGCTCATGACAATCCGTTCACTGCAGCGGCAGAGGCTTGGAGCGATCGCTTCTTTTTTAACCCGACCGTCCGTCCCGGCCGCCCTCCGGTGCGGCCGGCCTCCCCTTCGACTTTCCTCAACGCGGTGCTCCGCTCGTGTCAGGGGGCTCGCTGCACTCGTCGGCAATGATGTCGTCAAGGCATGGACCGCCTCTTCTTGGCACCGGTCACGATGCCGTACAGTTCCCTGGCCGCCTGCTCCGGATCGTCTGCCGAGACGATGGCCGACACGACCGCCACGCCGTCGGCACCGTGTTCGATCACCCGCGCCGCGTTTTTCGCGTTCAGGCCTCCGATCCCCACCAGGGGAAGGGCAACCGCCGCCCGGATCTGCCGCAGCCCTTCCAGCCCCAGGGCCGGCGCCGTGTCGGTCTTGGTCGGTGTGGCGTAGATCGGGCTGACGCCGAGGTAGTCGGCACCGGCTTTTTCAGCGGCCACGGCGTCGGCCACGGATTCTGCGGAAATGCCGATGATCATCGAATCGCCCAGAATCTGCCGGGCCAACTCGATCGGCATGTCTTTCTGGCCGAGATGAACCCCCTCAGCGGAAACGGCCTGGGCCACGTCGATTCGGTCGTTGACGATCAGCGGAATCCGCCTTTCTTTCAGAACGTCCCGGATCGCCATCGCCTCCTGGACGAATTCCCGCGTGTCAGCATTCTTTTCCCGGAGCTGAACGACCGTGACCCCGCCGGCAACGGCGGCCGATACAATGTCCACGGTCGACCGGCCCCGGGAAAGCCCTCGGTCGGTGACCAGATAAAGCGAGCAATCCATTGCGTTTCGTCCGTCGGTTTCCATTGCGCTCACCGTAACCGGAACCGGAAGAAGAACGTCCGGCTTCTCACCACCTTCAGCCTTCTTCTGCGATCCGGGCCCCGGCCCGGAGCTTTTCCCCGTCGATGGTATACAGCGCATCGATCAGGGCAACCGCGTAGCTTCCGGGGGCCGCGGCCCGCGTTGCGGCCACCTCTCCAGCCAAGCCGTAATAGGCAAGGGCCGTGGCCGCCGCGCTGAGCGGATCGACGTCGACAGCCAAAAAAGCCCCCACCAGTGCGGTCGCCGTGCATCCGGTGCCGGTGACGGCCCCCATCAGGCGGTGACCGTTGACGATCCGCACCGTGCGCCGCCCGTCGGTAACCAGGTCCTCGGGCCCGGTAATGGCCAGCACCGTGCCGAGTTCACGGGCCAGTGCGGACGCGGATGCCGCCGCGTCTGCCACATCGTGCACCGAGTCCACCCCTTTGGTGTCAAAGACTCCGTCGCCGAGGGCAAGCACCTCCGAGGCGTTTCCACGGATCACGGCGGGGGCTGCCTCGGCGATAATCGTTTTTGAAGCGTCGGTTCGCAGCCGGGTCGCGCCGGCGCCCACCGGATCCAGCACGATCGGCTTTCCCAGGGCCGAGGCCCTGGCCGCGGCCCGAACCATGGAGGCCACCCACGCATCGTCGAGCGTGCCGATGTTGAGCACCAACGCCCCGGCAATGGCCACCATCTCCTCCACTTCGTTGATGGCGTGGGCCATGACCGGCGAGGCCCCGGCGGCCAGCAGGGCGTTTGCCGTCGAATTCATGACCACGTAGTTGGTGATGTTGTGGACCAGGGGTTTTCTCTCCCGGACGAGTTCCAGGTTTCGGGCGGCATTTTCGATAAAATCGGTCATCGGTCTTCTTTCTTCTTTATGGAGAATCTTTGTAAATGTTTATCCTTGGCTGGGAAGCCTGGAGGCTGGGAGGCGGCAGGCTTTCAAAGACCCCGTCTTGCCCCCTTCGGTTTTGCTGCCGAACCGGCATCCTGCACCAGATCCCTTTGTCTTTTGCTTCCCAGCATCCCCGCTTCCCGGCATCCAGCAGGCGGCGGACGATCGTCATTCTTTCTGATTCCAAATTTGATGCCCGGAATGCCGCATGCTGAGGGTAAAAAAACAAGGCGGCCGCCCCTTGGGGAGGCGGCCGCTGGAGAAATGAACTCTTTCTTTTCCCTGCGCTGGCATTACCCAGATCAGGTTCAACGGGTATGATCTCAGGCCGCGGACGCCACCCCGAAAGAAACGCGTTTCCACTGACGCTTCAAGCCTATCTTCGCTCCGCTTCCCTGTCAAGGGCCTTCATGAGGCCGGCTCCTTGCTTTCCTTTTGAAAATCGGGTATTTGGACCATTAGCGTGCTTGTCTCCAGAACGTTTCGATATCACGCCGGGTTCAAGAACCATCCGCAGCTTCGGTTCGCCGCCAGGCTTTGAGCCAAGCACTGTGGAGGGATTCGTTTTCCAGGTATGCCGACAGAACCGCTGAAGCACAGCGGAACGAATTCATGACAACCCCCATACGGGCCTTCCGCCGATGAACTTCCGTGAGAAAAGCCGATGCCCCTGGGCCGGAACCGATCCGGACTACATCCGCTACCACGATACCGAGTGGGGGGTGCCGGTCCACGACGACCGGAAACTGTTCGAGTTCCTGATCCTGGAGGGCGCACAGGCCGGGCTGAGCTGGCTGACGGTCCTCAAAAAGCGGGAAAACTACCGAAAGGCGTTCGACCGATTCGACCCGGAAAAGGTCGCCCGCTACGGGGATGCAAAGATCGCACGGCTCATGGCCGATCCGGGCATCATCCGAAACCACCAGAAAATTGCGGCAGCGGTAAAAAACGCCGGGGCCTTTCTCCGGGTCCGGGAACAGTTCGGCAGCTTCAGCCGCTACATGTGGCGGTTCACCGACGGCCGGCCCGTTCAGAACCGGTGGCAAAAAGACAAAGACGTTCCGGCCCGCACCGCCGAATCCGAGGCCATGAGCCGGGATCTCAAGCAGCGCGGCTTTGCCTTCGTGGGCCCGACGATCTGCTACGCGCACATGCAGGCCGTCGGAATGGTCAACGACCACCTTGCCGGCTGCTTCCGACACCAAGAGGTGGCAGCGCTCGGCAGCGCCCTGCGGCGAAGATTTTCTTCTGGAAGAACCGCTGTGGAAAGGAAGCGCAATGAAAAATAAGCACGATCGAAAACCGGGGGCCTGTTGCTCTTTCTGCGGCAAGCGCCATCGGGTCGGATTCGTCTCCACCCGGCTGGCCGGAACGGACGGTGTCTCCCTGGAGGCCGCCAAGTGGGCCGGCGTCTTCGAAGAAGAAGGCTTTGACTGCTTCTATTTCGCCGGGGAGATCGACCGCCCGCCGGAGCGATCGGTTCAGGTGCCCGAGGCCCATTTTCTGCATCCGGTCATTCGGCAAATCTACCGGCAGTGCTTCGGGGTCAAAATCCGCAGGCGGTCGGTCACCCGAAAGATCCACGAGATGACCGAAAAGCTCAAGGAGGACCTTTACCGGTTCATCCGACGGTTCAACATCGACCTGCTGGTGCCCGAAAACGCCCTGACCATCCCGTTGAACCTCCCGCTGGGCATTGCCCTCACCGAAGTGCTTGCGGAGACCGGGTTGCCGGCCATCGCCCACCACCACGACTTTTTCTGGGAGCGGAAGCATTTTCTGACCAACGCGGTCTGGGACTACCTGAACATGGCCTTTCCCCCGCACCTTCACCAGATCAAAAACGTGGTCATCAACTCTTCGGCCGACAACCAGCTCAGCCTTCGCACCGGAATCTCCACCCACCTCATCCCGAATGTGATGGACTTCGAGCACCCCCCTCCGCCCCCCGACGCGTATGCGGCCGACGTTCGCCAGGCCCTGGACATCGCCGAAGACAGACTGTTGATCCTGCAGCCGACCCGCGTGGTGCAGCGCAAGGGGATCGAACACGCCATCGAGCTGACCCACCGGCTCGGCAAAAAGGCCACGCTGGTGATCTCCCACGCCTCCGGGGACGAAGGCCACGGCTACGAGCAGCGGGTGCGGGAATATTCGAAGATGCTCAAGGTCGACACCCGATTCGTTTCGGACATCATCAACGAAAAGCGGGGGGTCACCGAAACCGGGCAAAAAATCTACACCCTCAACGACATCTATCCCCACGCCGACCTGGTGACCTACCCGTCGAACTTCGAGGGGTTCGGCAACGCCTTTCTCGAGGCGATCTATTTCAAAAAGCCGATCGTGGTCAACGCCTACTCGATCTATGCCATGGACATCAAGCCCAAGGGGTTCGACGTCATCGAAATCGACGGTTACGTGAACCACCGGGCCGTCAAGCTCGCCCAAAAAGTGCTCGAAGATCCGGACAGACGAAAGCAGATGGTCGAAAAGAACTACGAGATCGCCACGACCTGCTTTTCCTTTGCGATATTGCGCCAGAAGCTGCGCGACCTGATCTTCGAATGCCTCGCCTGCCGCCCGGGCAACGTGTTCTTATAAAATCGCTGACGCGATTTTATCAATGGCGGCCGCGCCGCCTGGTGCAGTGCGTTCATCGTCGGCAAGGTTCCTCCTCCTCGTTTTCCGTTGCCACGCCGGCCCGAATTTGCCATAAGGCCTGTTCCGTCAAAACCTGGGACAAGGATGCGAGATCTGCAGTGAACGGATTCAGCGAGCCTTTACAAAACAATTCGCAACGAATGACCAGGCTCCGCCGGGCGGCCGTCGAGGGCCTTCGCCGGGGGTGGCGGGGCTATCTGTGGCTGCTCAAAATCGTGCTCCCGGTCTCTGCCGCGGTGGCGGTCATCGACTACAGCGGCTGGCTTTACAAGATCGACGGCGCCCTCGAACCGGTCCTGGGCCTGGTCGGGCTTTCCGCTGCAGCGGCGCTGCCGATTCTCGTGGGCCTGCTCACCGGGATCTACGGTGCCATCGCCGCCATGGCCGCCCTTCCCCTCGGGCCGTCCGAAATGACCCTCATCGCCGTTTTTTTGCTGATCTCCCACAACCTGGTTCAGGAGGGCATCGTGCAGGACCGTTCGGGCCTGTCCTTCTGGAAGGCGACGCTTTGCCGGCTAGCAGCCTCGATTGCCGCCGTTGCGGTCGTCGCCTGGCTCATCGGTCCGGCCCCGCCCGCTGCAGGCGCTGCAGGCATTGCCGTCCGGCCTCCTTTTTTCGAAGCGGCGTCCTCCTGGGTCCTTTCGATGACGCTGCTGGCGGCAAAGATGCTGGTGATCCTGCTGGGGCTCATGGTGGCCATGGAAACGCTCAAGGCCTTCGGCGGGATCCGGTTGCTGGTCCGGTGGTCGGCTCCGCTGCTGCGCCTGCTGGGATTGAACCGGAATGTGGGAATGCTCTGGTTGACGGCCGCCGTGTTCGGTCTTTCCTACGGCGCGGCGGTCATCGTGGAGGAGGCCGGGCAGGGCCGCTTTTCGGACCGGGACCTGGAGGCGCTGCACATTTCCGTCGGCATCAACCACGCCATGATCGAAGACCCCCTGCTGTTCATGGCGCTCGGCATCGCACCGGTCTGGCTCTGGTTGCCCCGCCTTGCCGCCGCCATGGCGGCGGTGTATCTGGTCCGCACCCTGCGGCTGCTGGGTCGGCGCCGACATCGACCGGCTTCCTTTCCGGGGTGACGGCTCGGGCCGGTGGCTCGTTCTCCGGCACCGACGGCAGAACGACGATCTCCTCTTGGTCCGTCCCCGGCCCGGCGAGGGTCGTTCCGGACACGAAGCTTTTTCCCGCCTCCCGCTGCAGACGCTGAAAGACGCGGTTGGGGCGGTTGAGACGTTCGCTGACGCCCTTTTTTCAAGGCGGGGAGAAGGCCGCCAGCTTCCGCTTCAGTCGCCGGGGGCAGAGGCGGTAGGTGAGGATGTCCAACGCCGGCGCGGCGACTCTATTGAAAGAGCTTTTTTGTCAGTTCGGCGACCTGCCGGCCGTAGCGAAGGCACTCTTCTTCGGCCCGGTCGTCGGGAGCCCCGACGGCGACCGGTCCGTAGTGGCTTCCCTTCTGAAAGCCCTGGACAACCATTCCATGGATGAGCCATGCCTGGAGGATGCTGACGATGGTCGTCTCGTTTCCACCGCCGATTCCGCCACTGGACGTGAAGGCTCCGCCGACCTTTCCAATCATCTTCCCGAAGTACTTGACGCTGCGGTCGATCAGGTCTTTTGCTTCGGCGGCCATCACCCCGAAATAGGTAGGGCTGCCGAGAACGATTCCATCGGCGTGAAGAAGGTCGTCCAGGGTCGTCTCCTTGATTTTTTTCAG
>JASFPT010000048.1:0-19188 GCA_050115795.1 Desulfobacterales bacterium | reverse complement strand
ACCAGGGGCTCGGCCCCGGGGCCGGCGGGCTTCGGCGGTCGGGCGGAAAGCTGCGGCCGGGGCGGAAGCGAGTGCGGGTCGGGCGACGCAAAAAGCCGCTTTATCCGGCTCTTTGTCAGCACCCGGGTTCTGTGGCCCTTTTGAACCACCCGCCCGTCCCGGACGAAAAGGGCATGGGAGATCCCCGCAACCAGGTTTTGGATGCGGTGGGTGACCAGGACCACCGTCTTTCCCTGCCGGATCATCTCCGAGATCGATTCTTTCAGCCACCCCTGCGAATCGGCATCAAGGCCCTCGAAGGGTTCGTCGAACACCAGCATTTCCGGGCGTTTCAAGAGGGCCCGTGCGATCAGCACTCGCCGCAGCTCTCCGCTCGACAGGCCGGAAAAATCCCGGTCCAAGAGGCGTGCCAGGCCGAGTCGCTTGGCGTCTCGGTCCGGCGGGGGGCCCTGGGCAGCGGCCGTTGCCGTCTCGTCCAGAAGCAGATCCCGCACGGTGGTCACCGAATCGAGCCGGCCGCTGAACTGCCTGGCCTCCTGGCGCCGGATTTCCCGTGCGGCCATCTTTTCCAGCAGTTCGAAAGAGACGTGGCCGATCCGTTGGGGCAGGGCCGCCGGCGTGTGGCGGATCAATCGGCCCGTGACATACGGGACCTTTCCGAGCAGCAGACCGGCCAGCGTGCTTTTGCCGGCCCCATTGGGGCCCAGGACCGCCCAGGATTGACCGGCCCGGATCGTCCAGGAGGTGTCGGGCAGAATTCGACGATCCCGGATCCGGGCGGTGACCCGCTCCAGGGTCAGCATCGGCGGCGGTCTGCGGCCCGGGTTGGACTCCCTTTCAAATGCGGGCGGCGGCCGGTCGGCCGGAAACAGGGGGGTGCGGTCGGGCATTACCGGAACAGTTTCTCCACTCCCGGCTCCGGGTCGTAGTCTTTCAAGGAGCCGGCGTCGGATCCGTAAAAGTCGGCGACGATGATGTCGTCGCACATCTTCTTGAGGGTTTCCAGGACCTTGAGATGCGCCGGATGGGTCTGGTAGCGCTTCAGGGCCTCCGGGTTGGCAAACAGGGAAACGAGGGCGAAATCGTAGGACCGCTCGCTTCGGACGACGTCTCTTCCGAACTCGTAGATATGGATTTCGATGATCTGGTCGGGCAGGGCGTCGAGCATCTTCTCCAGGGCGCCGATCTGATCATCGGTGACCTCCGGTTTGAACTTCATCAGGACCACGTGGTTCAGCATCTCTTCTTCTCCTTTTCGGCTCGAAGGCGGCAATCGCCGGAACGCGGCGGTAGAACGTCTTCACCGCTTAGCAGGTTTTCCCGGAAAAAGAAACGCGGCGCCGGCGCCGGTGAACCGGACGGATCCGGCCCCGGCCCGTCTTGACTGATCTGAAAACGGAACCATATTGAATAGTAATTGGGAAGTACTCCAAGATGTTGGGAAAAATCCCCGGCGACCGACTTCTCGGTGGTCCCTTTGCCCCTCCCGAGGACTCCCAGAGCGGACCCCATGAAAGGGCCCTCGCTACAACGAAGCAAGGAGATGCGTGATGCCGCGAGAACGTTTCGACATACCCGAACCGGTGGAGACCCTGTCGATTCTCGCTCCGGACGGCAGCCTGGACGAAGACCTGGAACCCGAGCTTTCAGACGACACCCTGCTGGGGCTCTACCGGTTCATGCTCCTGGGCAGGCGGTTCGACGAACGGATGCTCAACCTCCAGCGCCAGGGACGAATCGGGACCTTCCCGCCGATTTCGGGCCAGGAAGCCTCCCAGCTCGGCCCGGTGTCCGTGTCCGAGGAAGCCGACTGGGTGGTGCCGTCTTTCCGGGAGACCCTGGCCGAGATGTGGCGGGGCCGTTCCATGGAGAGCATCCTGATCACGGCCAACGGTTTTGCCGAGGGAGCCGGCCTTGCCGGCGGGGGAAACAACCTGCCGGTGTCTGTTCCGGTGGGCTCCCAGATGCTCCATGCCGTCGGCATCGCATGGGGCATGAAGTATCGAAAAAAGAAGACCATGGCCGTTACGTTTTTCGGCGACGGCGCCACATCGGAGGGGGATTTCCACGAGGCCATGAACATTGCGGCCGTCTTCAAGGCGCCGGTGATCTTCGTCTGCCAGAACAACCAGTGGGCCATCTCGGTGCCCCGATCGAAGCAGACCCGCGCCAAAAGCATTGCGCAAAAGGCGGTGGCCTACGGGATGCCGGGGATCCAGGTCGACGGAAACGACATCCTGGCGATGGTGGCCGCAGCCAAGGAGGCCGCCGAAAGGGCCCGATCCGGAGAGGGGCCGACACTGATCGAGGCGGTGACCTACCGGATGTCGGTTCACACCACCGCCGACGACCCGAAGCGCTATCGCACCGACGAGGAAGTCGAATCCTGGCGCGAGAAAGACCCGTTGACCCGGTTCGCCAAATACCTTTCGGTCAAAAAGCTGCTCGACGACGAAAAGATCGAAGCCCTGGAGGGCGAGATCAAGGAAGAGATCCAGGCAGCGGTGGACGGCGCCGAGGAGAAAATGAAATCGATGGGCGATCCGATCGACATGTTCGAGCACGTCTACGAACGGCGCCCTCCCTACCTGGAGGAGCAGCGGGAGGCCCTGGCCCGGGAGCTTTCGCAGGAGAAGAACGATGGCTAAGATGAACATGGTGCAGGCATTGAATCTGGCCCTTCGCCAGGAGATGGAAAAAGACGACAGTGTCATCGTCCTCGGCGAAGACGTCGGGGTGGACGGCGGTGTGTTCCGGGTCACCAACGAGTTGATCGACCGGTTCGGAGAGGACCGGGTGGTGGACACGCCCCTGGCCGAATCCGGCATCGCCGGCATGTCCATCGGAATGGCGGCTTACGGGCTCAAGCCGGTGGCCGAAATCCAGTTCTCCGGATTCGCCTACCATTGTTTTCATCAGATCGAAAACCATGCCTCACGCCTGCGGTGGCGAAGCCAGGGGGCGCTGACGGTCCCGATGGTACTGCGCGCCCCTTACGGCGGCGGGGTGCGGGCCCTGGAGCATCACTCCGAAAGCCGGGAGGCCTACTGGGCCCACATGCCGGGGTTGAAAATGGTCATCCCCTCCGGCCCCCGAAACGCCCGGGCGCTGCTGGTCAGCGCCATCCGGGACCCGGATCCGGTCATCTTCTACGAACCCAAGGCCCTGTATCGGGCGTTTCGGGAAGAGGTGCCCGACGAAGAGGAGACGATCCCCATCGGTGAGTCCCGGATCGCCCGGGAAGGGGACGATCTGACCCTGATTACCTACGGGGCGATGGTGCGCCCGACCCTGGAGGCGGCAGAGCGGCTCAAGCAGGAAAAGGGGGTGGCGGCCGAAGTGATCGATCTGCTGACGCTATCGCCCTTAGACGACAGCCTCTTTACCGAGTCGGTCAGGAAGACCGGCCGGGCGGTGATCGTGCACGAGGCCCCGCGAAGCTTCGGGCCGGGGGCGGAAATCCTCTCCCGGCTGGTGGAACGATCGTTTTACTACCTGGAGGTGCCCGTCGCCCGGGTAACCGGCTTTGACGTGGTCATTCCGTATTTTGCCCGGGAAAATGCATATATGCCCGGCGCGGAGCGGATCTTCAGGGCCGCAAAAGAGGCGCTGGAGACCGAACCCTAATGGAACCGCTGGCGCGATTGCATAAAGCTCCGCGGTTTTAGAAACGAAGCAGGAAAGGTCGGAAGACTAGGTCAACGAAGACTCTGCTGAAAAGAGTTGAAGGATTGACTTCGCATCCAACGAGAAGCCGACCAAGGAGTTGGTGATGGCCAGAGAATTCAAACTTCCGGATCTGGGCGAGGGGATTCACGAAGGCGAGGTGGTCTCGGTGCTGGTCTCGGTGGGAGACGAAGTGACCGAGGGCGACCCGATCCTCGAGGTGGAGACCGACAAGGCGGCCGTGGAAATTCCTTCCCCCTACACGGGCCTGATCGAAGAGATCCGGGTGCAGGCCGGAGATGTGGTCAGCGTCGGCGACGTACTGGTGGTCTTCGGAGACGATGCCGCCGCGGAAAAGACCGCCGGCGGCGAACGGAAAGGATCGCAAAAGGCGGAAAAGGAAGAAACGCGCGCGGAAGATGCCGAATCCGCGCAAGAAAAGGCCCCCTCCCCCGACCGGGAGGAAAAACAGGCGCCGGAGGCTTCCGAACCGGGTGGCGGGGGCCGCCGGGACGACGGCCGGCCGGTGCCCGCATCTCCCTCCACCCGGCGGCTGGCCCTGAAACTCGGGGTCGATCTTCGGGACGTTTCGCCCAGCGGGCCCGGGGGCCGCGTGACCGCCCAGGATGTCCGAGACCATGGCCAAAGAGGCGAAAAGCCGGCGGCAAGGAGAGCCGGGGCGGCGCGGCAGGCAAAAGAAAAGCGGCTGGCCGGGACCCTGGCGGGCATCGAGGTGCCCGAGCTTCCCGATTTTACCCGCTGGGGGGAGGTCCGCCGGGTCCCCGTGCGAAGCATTCGGCGGGCCACGGCCCGGCAGATGGCGATTTCCTGGGCCCAGGTACCGCACGTGACCAGCCAGGACGAGGCCGACATCACCGATCTGGAGACCGTCCGGCAGAAGCACAAGGCCGAGATCGCCGAAGCCGGGGGCAAACTGACCTTCACGGTGTTCGTGTTAAAAGCGGTGGCATCGGCCCTGAGGCGGTTTCCGAACTTCAACGCCTCCCTGGATGCCGGCGCCGACGAACTGATCGTCAAGGACTACATCCACATCGGCGTCGCCACCGATACCGAAGACGGGCTCATCGTGCCGGTGGTCCGCGACGTGGACAAAAAGAGCATTGCCGACCTGGCCGTGGAGCTCACCGAACTGGCCAGGCGCACCCGGGAGCGGAAGGCCTCCATCGAAGAGATGCAGGGCGGTTCCTTTACCCTGACCAACATCGGCGCCATCGGCGGCGGCCACTTTACCCCGATCATCAACTACCCGCAGGTGGCCATCCTCGGCACCGGCGCAGCGAAGATGAAGCCCGTGGTCCGGGAAAATCCCGGGGGGGGGCACGTGATCGTGCCGCGGCTGGTGCTGCCGATGGTCATTGCCATCGACCACCGGGTCCTGGACGGCGCCGACTCGGTGCGTTTTTTGCGAACGGTGGTCGAGATGCTCGAAGACCCGGAGAAGATGCTGCTGAGGATGAGTTAGGTGGCATGGCCGGCCGGCGCGGTGAACCCGCGGACAGATACCCTGGTCAACCTATAAGCCGCTCAACCCTATCGAAGGAGGAGAACCGGCCATGGTGATGGGCGAACAGACGCTGGAAACCGACGTTCTGGTCATCGGCGGCGGGCCCGGCGGGTATGCGGCGGCATTCCGGGCCGCGGACCTGGGCCTGGACGTGACGATGGTCGACATCGAAGAGCGCCCGGGAGGGGTGTGCCTGTTTCGCGGATGCATTCCCTCCAAGACCTTTCTCTACCTGGCCGAATTGATCCACGACGCGGGCCGGAGTGCGGCCATGGGCATTCATTTTTCCAAACCGGAGATCGACCTTCAGGCCCTTCGCTCCTGGAAGAAGAAGGTCGTCGACAAGCTCTCCGGAGGTCTGGTCAGCCTCAGCGAGGGTCGAAACATCCAGCGGATCCAGGGCCGCGCCGTCTTCGAAAGCCCCGACACCGTCCGGGTCGGGGGAATGGAAACGGTGCACATCCGCTTCCGGAACGCCGTCATCGCCACCGGTTCGAGCCCGACCCCGCTTTCCGGGGTCGAGTTTGTCGAAGGCGGCCGGATCATGGATTCTTCCGGAGCCCTCGAACTGACCGACATCCCCGAAACCCTTCTGGTGGTCGGGGCCGGCTACGTGGGACTCGAGCTGGGCTCGGTCTATGCCGCCCTGGGCAGCAGGGTCACGCTGGTGGAGATGGGAAAACGGATCCTTCCCGGCGTCGACGAAGACCTGGCAAGACCCCTGGCCAAACGCCTGGAGGCCTCCTTTCACGGGATGTATTTCGGCAGCAGCGTCGATCAGATGACCGAAACCGAAGCCGGGGTCGAGGTGACCTTCTCCGGCGGCGTCGACCCGGCCAGGCAGCGCTTCGGCCGGGCGCTGGTGGCGGTGGGCCGCCGGGCGGCGACGGCAGACCTGGGACTGGAGGCTGCCGGCGTCAAGACCGACCAGCGGGGCTTTGTCGTCGTCGACGACCGGATGCGGACCTCCCGGAAGGGGATCTTCGCGGTGGGCGATGTGGTCGGCGGGGCGATGCTCGCCCACAAGGCCACCTACGAAGGGAAGATCGCCGCAGAGGTGATCGCCGGAAAACCCGCCGTCTTCGATGCCCGGGCCATTCCGGCGGTGGTCTACACCGACCCCCAGGTGGCCTGGTGCGGCCTTACCGAGCAGGAGGCCCGGAAAAAAGACATCCCATACGAGGTGCAGCGGTTCCCCTGGAAGTTCTCCGGGCGCGCCCTGACCATGGACGCCGCAGAAGGAATGACCAAGATCCTGGCCGACCCGGAGACCAAGCGGATTCTGGGCGTGGGGATCGTGGGAAGAAACACCGAGGGGATGATCTCCGAAGGAACCCTGGCCATGGAGATGGGCGCCCTGGCCGAAGACATGGCCCTGACCATTCACCCCCACCCGACCCTGTCGGAAACCGAAGGCGAAGCCGCCGAAATCTTCCTGGGATCGGCGACCCACATGCTTTCCCGTAGGACGGAAAAAGGTTGATTGGGAAAAGCCGCTGCAGCGCGCCGCTGCCTGCCGTGAACAGCGACAGCTCGGCTGCTGGATGTTTTCCCAATGTAACCCTTTGACAAATTAGCCAATCAACCAATCCTCAACCGCAGCTCCGGCACTGCCTTCCCCGGATCCTCCAGGGCCTCGATCAATTCCTCGATATTGTCGATCTCGGCCAGGTTCCGACGGTGGCGTCGAAGGTGCGAAGCGGCCCGGGAGGCCAGCCTTTTCGCCGCCTGATGGGCGCCCCTTTCCCGGTGGACGAAGACGCCGGCAGCCTGAATGAGCCCCCGAAGGGCCTCTTTGCGCCACCGCTGCTCGTCGTTCCAGATGCGTTCCAGGATCTCGTGGACCTCGAAAAAAAGACCCTCGTTCCATAGATACGCCGCCCGGCGTATCGGATCGGCGATGCCCTCTGCACGGATGCGGTCGAACGCGTGCCGGTAGCGCTCCATCCGGTTGCAGGCGAAATCGCGCGCGGCAGGATCGGAGCCGGTCGGGCAGACGTATTCCGCCTCTTTTTCCAGCTCGGCAAATTCTCCCGTCTCCACTGCGCGAACGAAGGCGGTGGAAAGCCGGTTGCGGATCTGCCGCGCCAAGCGGCTTTCGTAGGGATCGAATTTCAAGGAGGTGCCGGTATTCGTGGACCGAAGGTCAGGGGCGGTCATCTGCTTTTCGTCTTCTTCCGCCGTAAGAGTAAGTGAGTCTCCCGTGCTTCAGGATCTTTCTTGCCTCCTGCTCCTGGTCGATTCTGACCATGACGGTCATCGGAAGGGAATTGAACAGGTAGGGGGAGACCGTCTCTCCCCGTATATAGTAGATAATCCCCGCCGCATCCAGCATGGATCGGAGAAACACCCGGTCCCCGGCGTTGTGGGTCTCTGTCACCGGCACAAATTCGATATATTTTGTCGATCTTCTTTTCATGTCAGCCATTCCATTCCACCGCCGTTCCCCGGACAACGATGCCGCCGGACACGGGAATGTCCGCGAAAGGGCGGCCGGGCCGGCCAATTTCCTCGCCCTGACGGATCAGAATCGATGCCGGAGCGTTCAGCAGGCCGGCGTCCCGCAGCCGAACGATCCCGGGATTGCCGAAGCGATTTCAGGATGTCCGGACATAATAGTTGCGCATCATGCCCATGTCCTCGTGCTCCAGGTTGTGGCAGTGGTATAAAAACAGGCCGGGGTGGTCTTCGAAACGGGTCAGGATGCGGACCCGCTCGCCGGGCATGACCAGAACCGTGTCCTTCCATCCCTCGTCGACGTATCCGTCGTGGGTGACCCCGCTCCGGTAAACGACCCGAAACGGGTGGCCGTGCAGGTGCATGGGATGGGGCATGTCCATCATTCGCATCATCCCCATCCCGCCGCCGGTGTTGGAAAACTCCCAAATCTCCCGGGTTCCGATGCGGACCACTTCGTCTTCTGCCACCTGCTCCATCTGAAACACCCGCCCGTTGATGGCCCACCGCATATGCCCCATGGTCAGGGCAAACCGACGGGGGCGATCGAGGTTCACCGCCTCTTCGGGTTTTATGGGCGGGATTCGGGCGAGCCCCTCCGGAAGCCGGCGGCTTTCCCGCTCCGATCTCGTCACCCGGACCCGGAAAACCGAAAACCCGGCGCCGTTGGGGAGAAAGCCTCCGAATCCGGACCTGCCGCCGCGCATCGGGCCGCGTCCGCCTGCTGCGCCGGCATCGAAGGGCAGGCTGACCATGGCGGTTTCGGTATAGACGGGGGTCTGTGAAAAATCGGCCCACAGTTCGATCCGCTCACCGGGTCCGAGAAAGATGTAACGACGATGCACCGGCTTTTCCAGCAGGCCGCCGTCTGTTCCGATCACCACCAGGGGCCGTCCGTCCTTCCACGCCAGCTTGTAGATCCTCGAATTGGATCCGTTCAGCAGGCGAAGGCGGTAGGCGCCGGTGGCCACCGGGAGGGTGAAGTCGGGCGTCCCGTTGACCAGGATACGGTCGCCGACAAAACCGGTCATCTGCTCCATGGGGTGGGACAGGTAGACGAGTTGATTGTCGGGGCCGAAGGCCCGGTCCTGGATGACCAGGGGAACGTCCCGGCTTCCCTCGGGAAGCCCGGCATGTCTTTCTTCCGCGTCGGAGACCAGGAACAGGCCGGCCAGGCCGCCGTAGACCTGGGGACCGGTCCTGCCGTGGGGGTGAGGGTGGTACCAGTAGGTGCCGGCCCGGTTGTTCACCGTGAATTCGTAGCGGTAGGTCTGGCCGGGCCCGACAACGTTCCGCGGGTGGCCGTCCATGGCCGACGGCACGTGAAGGCCGTGCCAGTGGACGATCGATTCCTCCGGCAGTTCGTTGACGAACCGGATCCGGACCTTCTGGCCGGTTTCAGCCTTGATGATCGGACCCAGGTAGCTGCCGGGAAGGGTCACCACCCGGGTGCTGTCGCCGGAGTGGACCTGCGCCTCGTAGCGCCACACGCCGGTGGGTACGCCCGGCAAGATGTTCACCTGGCCGGCCCTGGCGGTCAGGGAAAGGTCCAGGTCCGGGACAAATCCGGTTTCGGCCCCCGGAGCCGGTGTCCTGGCAAACAGCGGTTCGGTAAAGGGTCGAAGGCCGGAGGTCAACAGGCCCAGCGTGCCGTATCCGGCCAGCTTCAAAAAGGTTCTTCTGCCCTGCATGCGGTCTCCATGTTTCTCCGGGCGGCGTCTCACCACGGCGCCTCTCCCCGGCATTTGGCTTTACTGCATCGATTAATAGCATAAATTATGCCACATTGTGGCACATCTTCAAGGGGGCCTGCGCAAAAAGAGAAGCGGGGGCTTTGCGGAAAAAGGCGACGGCTTTTCGGCTCCGGCCGGGTGGGTTGTTTTTACCCATCCGGATCGTTCATGGGCCGGACAGCCGGGTAGAAAAGACCCGGTTTCTTTGCCCCGTCAACGAAAACCCCGGCGGAAAAGCGTCGGAAGTCGGGGGGAAGGATGTTTTTCGGTTTATTTTCAAAATCTTGGTGTCGGTGTCGGGTTCGTCGGCACGATTTCTGCTCCGCCATTGCACCGAAGCCCGCCGGACGGGTTCCGGCGGCAGCCGAACAACCCGATGCAGTGCGGAGCGTCCCTGCCGAACGGACGCAAAGCGAAAGAGAGGGCACACAATGACCGGATTCGGAATTCTGCTCGTCGTCGGTGTCGTCCTGTATGTTCTGTTTTCCAAAAACGGGTCGATGGCCTGCTGCTGGGGACATTCCCACCACGGCGTTTCCCACCGGGAGCCGTCTTGGAAAAAACCGGAGAGATTTGCCCGGTATCGGAGAGGGGAAAATGTCGTCGATCTGAGGCGGTGGCGGCCTGCGCGGCCCCCGGAAAGCGGGCAGATCATCGACCTGGGCCCGGAAGACTACCGGGTGGAATCCGAACGCCCCTGATAGAGCGGATAGAGCGCCCGGCAGGGAGGCGTTCCGACTCGGGGATCCCTGCCCCTTTCCCGGGCCGCCCTGCGCGCAGCCCTTATGCGGGCAGCCTGGATCCCGTCCGGGGGGGCGCGTTGATCCGCGAGACCTGCTCGAGGCATTCCACCCGTTTCTCGCCAAATGCGATGGCGTCCGGAAAGGAGGCCTTGCGTTCGGATTTCTTGGCCGCCAGCAGGCAGTACTCAGCGCCCTTTTCCAGGTCCGCGCTCTCGGTGTAGTGCCGCGCCAGGATTTCATAGACCGACTCCAGCGAGTCGCGGTAGAGCGATTCGACGGCCCTTCCGATGCGCTCGTGCAGGCCCCGCTTTTTGTTCTCCAGGATCGAATCGTACACCACCTCCTGGGTCACCGCATGATTGAACACGTATACCGAATCCGGGTGGATGCCGATTTCATAGACCAGCCCGGCCCTCTTCAGGTCAGATAGGCAGGATGCCAGTTCTTTTTCGCTCAGTCCCATGACCTCGCGGATCAGGGGGTAGCCGAATTCCCGTTCGATGGCGGCACCGATCTGAATCAATTCCCGGGCCCCCTCGGGCAGCGCGTCGACCCGGGCCATGATGATCTCCTGGAGCGTGGAGGGGATCGCCATATCCAGGATGCGATTGGCGAGGCAGTAGCTGTCGTCGCGCTTTTCGATGATTTCCAGCCCCTGCAGGGACCGCATGTACTCTTCGATGAACAGGGGGATCCCGTCGGTCTTGCTGCAAATCAGCTCCTCCAGCTTGATGTCGAATGTCTCGGCCCCTCCCATGTGCCGGACGATCTGGAGGCTCTCGGACCGGGTGAGCCGGTCGAGGGTGAGCTGGCTGTGATAGGGGTTGGCCCCCCAGGTGAACCGGTACTCCGGGCGGCAGGTCAACACGAGAAACACCCGGGCGCCGGAGATGTGTTCCATCAGGTCTTTGAGGGCGTCCTCCGAGCTTTTGTCGATCCAGTGCAGGTCTTCTACGGCGAGGATTATCGGCCGGCGTTCGGCGCCTTTGAGCACGATCCTTCTCAGCGCCTCCAGAACCCTTTCCTTGCGCGACTCGGGACTCATCAGGGCCCGGTCGGCCGCGCATTCCGAAACCGACAGCAACTCCAGCAAGAAGGGCAGGGTGGCGTCCCGGTCGGCGCCGATTACCGCCAGGCCGGAGCGGACCTTGTCCTGGACCTGGGCGTCGCCGTCGTCCTCCCGGATGCGGAAGGCCGTTCGAACGATGTCGGTGATCGGGTGATAGGCCACACGACCGCTGTAGGAGAGGCACTTGCCCTCCAGGAAGACCACGTCCTGGTCGGTTACGGCCTTTCGAAACTCGTACAGGAGCCTGGACTTGCCCATCCCGGCTTCGGAGACGATCGAAAGGGCCTGGCCGCTGCCGGTCTTGACCCGTTCGAAAAGTCCCATGATAAATTCCATCTCCCGGATCCTGTCCACAAATGGCGCCAGCCCGCGCTCGGCACTGACGTCGAACCGGGTCCTTCGACTGCTGGGGGCAATAACCCGGTAGACCCGGACCGGATCGCGCTTGCCCTTGACCCGGCGCTCACCCAGGGCCTCGAAGCGGAAAAACCCTTCGGCCAGCCGAAAGGTCTCTTCCGTCACGCAGACGGTTCCGGGCTCTGCCAGGCTTTCCATCCGGGAGGCCATGTTGATGGTGTCTCCCACGGCGGTAAACTGCACGCGCAGGTCGTTTCCCATCGCACCCACGACGACCGGCCCCGTGTTGATCCCGATACGAAGCTTCACCTCTGGAATGTCGAAGCGCTCCCTCAGCCGCTCGTTGTATCGGATCATTTCCCGGTGGATGGCCAGGGCCGACCGGATGGCCCGCTGTGGCGCATCCTCAAGGGCGATGGGAGCACCGAAAAAGGCGAGAATGCCGTCTCCCCTCAGCTCGTTCACCGTCCCCTGGTAGTCGTTCACCTTCTGGATCAGGATCTCGAAAAGTTCGTCCATCATGGAAAAGGTCTTGTCGGGACCCAGGGATTCGGTCAGCGGGGTGAACCCTTTCATGTCGCAGAACATGATGGTGACTTCCCGCCGTTCGCCCTCGATGCGGTCTTTTTGCGACAGGATTTTTTTCGGTGTGTTGAACCGTACCGGGGGCCTATCGAAGCCCGTCCGCTTCAAGCGTATTGGCAGGGGCTGGACCCGGTGATCCGAAGCTGCTCTGCGGTTGTCGGCGCGGCGAAACTGCTGGCGTGGTTTGCGCCGTCTCGGGGCCGATGCAGTCTTGGTCTGCAACACGCCGGAAAAAATCCCCCCGAACCCCCTTGCGGCGTTTTGCGATGGCCCCTGGTATGTCACTCCCGGGCCGCGACACTAGACGGACAGTTCCCTTCGCATCTGCTCATATTGGTCGTGATCGATCTCCCCGCTGGCGTATCGACTCTTGAGGATGCTCAGCGCGTCGCAGGACGACGAATCCTCGTGCTTCTCGTTGCGGATGGCGGTCAGGAGCCAGTTGATCATCAGAATCAGGCCGAACAGGACAAGGCCCCAGAAGACCAGCATCAATCCTCCCATGCCCAATCCGCCGATTCCGTTCATTCCGTTCATCATGTGCCCCCCGTATCCATATCCGTATCCATCATAACCGGAGGGAACGAATTGACCGTACAGAACCCCCCCGGCCAGGAAAAGGACCAATACCAAGAGTATGATGACCACTGCATTTTTCCGGATGTTCATGTCAAACCTCCCTTCGGTATCCGGTCGCAAGCAAGGCCATAAGGGGCGTCCCGGCGTCGGGGCGCCCCTCGATCGGACGGGCGTTTACCGCCAGCAGTAGCCGGCGCCCGGTCCATAGCCCTCCGCGGCAAAACCGCGGCCATATTCGGGCGCGATTTTCCGGACTTCGAGCTGGTAGTCGAGCTGTTTCTGGTCCAGTTCGCCTTTCAGTTTGGAAATCTCGCTCTGCAGGGCCTGCAACCGAGCTCTATCCGGATTTTCCTTGGAAAGCTCGCTGCGGATCTGGGCATACCGGTCGCCGATCTGGTTTCTCAGATCCTGGGTGTCCCGGTAGAAGGAATCCCGGGCGGCCTCGAGCTTTTCGGCCTGCTGCCGGCTGATGCCGCCGTCTCCCCACCGGCCCATGTGGGCTCCGGGACCTGCTGCCGGTCCGTATCCCATCATTCCCGGCCCCATCATGTAGGGGCCGTATCCGGGGCCCATCATGCCATAGCCCGGCCCCATCATTCCGTATCCGGGGCCCATCATGGGGCCGTCGTAGCCATATCCGCCCCATCCGCCGCGGGCCAGGGCCGTCCCGGCCGCTGCCAGCGTGACTGCAAAAACGACGATGGAAATCTTTTTTACGGTACCGTTCATTTGCGTTCCTCCTTTTTGTCGAATCGGTTCCTGTTTCGCGGTTCACGTTCGTGGTTCCTTTGAACGGAAAGCCATATCGTCTGGCTCCAAGAGGGAGCATAAAACATGCCACATTGTGGTACAAGCTGACAAGTCGGTTAAAATAGATATAACTATTTGATAAATAGATAAAAAATAAAATAATGGGATCCCAAGGCACCTGCAGGCCGGCATTTTGCCGCCGAAGGGACCGGGTAAAAAATACCCGCTTTCGTTTTTTCTCTCCGAGGAGACCGGTGTGAATTTACCCAACCTGCCGATGGCCGGAAAGGTTCCTGAGGAGCGATTGCTCTGGGTAGAGGCCCGCCTTGCACCGCAGTAGATGCTCATCCGCCGTCCGCTCGCCCTGGTGTTGATCGATCGAGTGGTTACCTTCCGTATGAAATGCTACTTTGTGGTATCCTATGTGGCATTTTCCCCGGCCGGTGGACAAAACCGAATGTCGGTGCCGTGGCCGCCGGCTGAAAGGCGGTGGGATCATGAGAAAGGCGGTGGGATCATGACGGAGCGATACGGATTGGTGGTTCAGGTTTTTGACAACCAGACCGCAGAGGTGATGACCGACAAGCGAAGCGCCTGCGGCGGGTGCGAAGATACCCGAAACTGCAAATCGTGCCTGACCGGCGGAGAAAAGGTGGTCGCGGTGGTGCGAAACGAAGCCCGCGCCGAACCCGGCGATATCGTGGTGGTCGAGCACACGAGAGGCGGACTGTGGACCGGTGCGGCGCTCTTTTATGTGCTGCCGGTGATCGGTCTCATGGCCGGCGCCTTTTCCGGGGGCACCCTGTTTGCCGGCCGGGGGATGGACGAATCCGGCGGTGCGGTTCTCTTCGGGCTTGCCGGCCTGGCCGCCGGGCTGCTGGCCGTGTTTTTCGCATCCCGGTCGGGCTATGCGGCGAAGCACCTGGTTCCGCGGATCGTCCGGATCGCGGAACGCGGCAACGGCCGGCGCCTGACCGGAATCCACGGCCCTCCTGCGGCCTCCGCTCGCTCCTGCTGCAGCTGACGTCCCTGACGTCCCGCCGGTTTGCGTTCCTTTTTTCCACGAGAGATCCCGGCTAAACAGAACCCGCAAACAGGTGGGCCAAAAGTCCGACGGCCAGGACCAGGAGGCACAGGTAGGCCACCACGCGCTTGACGCTCACCCCCCCGCCGCCGTGGTCGTGCTCGTGGTCGCGGCCGCGCTGCATCTGCCGGTGCTTTCGGCGGAAGACGGCCATGGCGACGACCACGGCCACCGACGCCAGGTTCATCCAGAACGTGTAGTCGATCCTGAATTGGGCGATGTCGGAGACGGCCCGTCGCCCCTCCGGGATGATGTCGAACAGGGTAAAGGCGCCGTTCAGGATCAGTGCGGTGGCCACGATGCTCCCATACATGATCCCGGCGATGTAGAGGGCCACCCGCCACCCGTAGTACTTGGCGTTGACCTGGACCAGGGGCGGCACCATCAGGTCCGAGTAGATAAATCCCATGATCCCGGCAAACAGGACGCCGTTTGCGTTGAGCACCGTGGCCAGGGGGATGTTTCCCATCGAGCCGATGAAGGTGGCCGCCGCCACAAACGGCGCCACCATGGCATTTTCCAGGGCGATGAGCCACGAAGGGAGAACCCCCTCGAACCCCGCCAGGAAAATGGCCGCCCAGAACGAGGCCGGCACCAGGACCGCCACGAACCCGGCCACGGTAAAGCCGATGAGGATCTCCTCCCAGACCATGGCCCAGTCGTCGCCGAACTTCTTGCCGACCCGGTACCACCCGGCCAGGGATTTGATCCGCTTTTTCCATTCGAATGCCTCCTCCTGGTCCCCGTCGCCGGCGACCTTTTCCCGGGCCTCGTCGATCCACCGTTTCGGGTAGGTCAGCCGGATCAAGAGGCTGCTGACGGCGATCAGAACGATCCCTCCGATCACCTCGGCCGCCAGGTACTGCCAGCCGAGAAAAATCAGGATCAGCACGCCCAGTTCGATGACCAGGTTGGTCGAGGCGAACATGAAGGCGACCGCGGCGATGAAATGGGCGCCCTTTTGCACCAGGGCCCTGGCCGCGGCCAGGGCGGCAAACGAACACGACGAGGAGGCCGCGCCGAACACGGTGGCCAGCGATACGCTCCTGAAGTCGGCCTTCCCCATCCGGGCGGTCAACTTCTCCCTGGGAACGAAGGCCTGGATCATCGCGCTGATGCAATAGCCGAAGACAAAGGCCCACCCCGACTTCCAGAAAAAGCCCACCGCCGTCTTTGCGGCTTCGCCGTACAGTTGCCAGAATCTGGCCGGATCCATGAAGCAATGTTCCTTTCGGCAATGGTCGAAGACGTCAATATCAGTAGATCGAACGCATCAGGCCGCTCTCCTTGTCGACCTGCATCTTGTCGACCAGGTCGCCGCCTTTGGTCAGGATGTCGACTTCGAAAAATCGATTCTTGTCCTCGACGTCTCCCACCTTCAGGTTCGGATTCCGGCTTTGTGCCAGCATTTGCTGCACCTGCTCTTTGGCCTCCTCCTTTTTCAGCGGCTCCCGGTGTCGGTAGCGCGGATTGTCCGGATAATCGGAGCCGCGGTCGTATCCGTAGCCGGGTCCCGTCATGCCCGGACCCATGCCGCGGCGGCCGTAATCGCCAGGCCCCATCATGCCGGGTCCCATGGGGTAGCCGCCCCGGTCTCCGTACCCGTAGCCGTCGTCGCCCCGGTCTCGGAGGCGGCTGCCGCAGTAGGGGCAGTAGCTCCATCCGCCGCCCGGCCCATAGCCGGGGCTGCCTCCCCACATGCCCCGGTGCATTCCGTAGCCGTGCTGTGCTTCGGCCGGCGCTGCAAACAGCAGGGCCGTTGCACCGAAAACCAATCCGATCGCCAATAACAGTCTTGACGGTTTCATTTCAGGACTCCTTGCAGTTGTATTCAAACGAGGAAAATGGCCTTCGAGACTATCTCCAAGCTACGGCAGGATGGCCTGGTGCGGTATCGGGTAAAGCCTTTAGTCCGGAAAAGAAGAACCTGTAATCCGGTCGTGTAAACCGGAAGAAGGCATGCGGGGTCAGGAAAATGTTGGTCCGGGGGGCGGAATCTTCAGGTCGATTTTCCCAGCTGGCAGATAAATATTCTCAAGTACCGGATGCTGGAAAGGAGCAGCGAGAGCCCGATGGCGATATACAGGACGGAAAGATAGGTTTTGGGGATCGGGGAGTGCCGCAGCAGGATGCCCATGGTCACCATCACGGCAACGAGGATATAGCTTTTCCAACTCATGAAGGAAAAGACGCACTTTTTTCCCTCCATCGGCAGGATTCGCCCCAGGTTCTTGTCGACCACTTTCAGGAAGCCGAAATGGTGGATCACCAGGGCGGCGGCAACGCCCGAGCCGACGAACAGGATTGCGTGGTGAAAGTGCGCGGCGCGCAGCCAGGAGTAGGATAAAGACAGGAGCAGCGCACCGACGGCGACCCACATCAGTCCGCTCAAAAAGATGAGGAAATTCTTGTTCACGGCGGGGGTGAGGTCTTTGATATTCCGGTTCATGTCGCCACCTGTATCACGTCGGCGGAAATATGGCCATCAGGGAATCAGGGCCGGCGAAAGGCCCGGTTCACCCGCCGTCTTCCGGTCGCAGCGGTTGGCCCGACCACGAAAATCATGGAAGGGATGGCATCGAACGCCGACTGGAGCATGCTGGTCTGAACGCCGTCTTTTGAAGCCATGGGCTCTTTTGGTAAAGGCCGAACAGAGCGGCCCGGGGGAGGGGATTCGAGGTCGGCTCCGACCGTCGTTTCCGTGTGGCTGCGGTTCAGGCTATGTCCACCTTCTTCTTGGAGAAACTGTAGGTCTTCCTGCCCTTTGCAACGAGGCCGAACAGGCCTGTCCCGGTCACTTGCTCGAGGATCTGCTCTTCTTTCATGTGGTGGTCGCTGAAGGACAAGGTGCCGCCGGGTTTCAGCACCCTGTAAAGCTCCCGCAGAACGTCGTCGGGGCGGGCAAGGTCATGGAATACATCATACAACAGGACCGTGTCCATGCAATTGTCGGGAAGGCCGGTGCCGCAGTCGGACTGAATGGTCTCGATGGTTTCGATCCCGCTGCGGGACGCGATCCTTTTGACCTCCCGAACGGCAAGCGGATGAAGGTCAAGTGCATGGATCCGGCCGGAAGGCCCAACGAGTTCGGCCAGCGGCAGGGTGCATCCGCCCGGGCCGCAGCCGAAATCGAGAACGGCGAATCCGGGTTCTATCCCGGCTTCCTTGAGCACAGCCAGCCGTGGTGAAAGAAGATCCCGGACCTTGAACATCAGCTTCATCAGCTTGAAGCCGATCGCCGACATGGGCTTATCTGCTTGGGTCATTTTCGGTATGCCCCGCTGCGGTCACTGTGAGGCAAGGGGTCGAGGGGAAATGCGCTATTTCAAGGCTTCCACTTTAACATCTATAAAACCCGAACGCGTATTGCCGATTGTACTGAATGCGGAACGACTCAGGTCAATGATGCGCACACTCACAAACGGGCCCCTATCGTTAATTCGTACAACTACGCTTTTACCATGTTTGCAACGCCTTTGATTTTCGCGTTCTGCTTTCCGATGACCGTTTTTTCCTTAAAGCAGGAAGAGGCATTCACTCAATTGCGCATCACGAAGAAAGCGTAGGTAAAACAGTCAGCGTACCGTCGAAAGATTGAAATCTCGTTTCTCGCCTCTTGCAAAACGGCCTCAGCCTCCGGAATGCCGCGCCATTCTTTTGCTTTTTCAGCGATGCGCTTTTCCATTGGGTCATAGTATTGTTCGGTCCATGCCGCGGGTGGAAAGATGAAATGTCCCACCACTTCGTATCCGATACGCTCGATGACTTCGAGTTTCGCCGCCGCGGTGTCGATCTCCGGATATTCTCGCCAGAATTCAACAACCTCAGGCGGGGGGTTGGACTTCAACCACACGGGGTCGCTTACCGCGACGTAGCCGCCCTTTTTGACGAACTCCTTGACCTTTTTCAGACCGGTTCCAAATCCCAAGTTGTAGATCGCGCCCTCGGACCATATGACATCGAAACTCGACTCCGGAAAAGCCATCTTGTTCATGTCCTGCCTTAACGTTACGAGGCGGCCAGAGACGCCGGCACGTTCCGCTCGGGCCGTTAGCCGGGCAATCATTTCCGGTAGCAGGTCCAGGGCAACCACCGTACCGGCTGTGATCCTCAAGAGCTCGACTGTCTGCATTCCAGGGCCGCAGCCAACGTCAAGGATTCGCGGTGATTCAGGGAGGTGCGGCATCATCTCGAGGGCCCTGCGGGTCAACTCATTCGAACCCGGCCCCGCACGTGGCAAGGTGCCATAAATCTGAAGAAAATAGTCCATGGGTCCTCACGCGTGGTTCATCGTTCGCATTCATGGGGACGGGATAGAACTGGATCGTCTATCATAGATCGTTGAACCGTTTTAAACCGGGTCGGGCCGGAGCAGCGATCCGGTGAAACGATGTCTTATTTCCGGGCATATCGATTGTTTTGCCTTAGACGGTCATTTTCGGCATGAAAATCGACACCGTAAGAAGAAAAAGATCCTCTGGGTTTTTCTCCTGAACCCCTTTGTGCAACTGCCGAGATATCCTCTACTTTCTTGTGGTCTTGCAAACCGGCCGGTTCCCTTGGGCGTTTTTACATCAATGAACCGGTATCTTTGCCATAGATCCACAGGCCGGATCGCTTCTCGCCTCAAAATGCCTGTA
>JASFPT010000047.1:0-19194 GCA_050115795.1 Desulfobacterales bacterium | reverse complement strand
TTCACTGGCCGCCCCATGGCGGCGGATCACGCTGGCAGATGCGCTGGAGCAAATCGGCGGGGTCGAGCGGGCGAAGTTGGGGGACCGGGAGGCGCTGTTGGCCGTCGCCGCCGATCGGCAGGTGCAGGTGACCAAGACGAGTCGGATCGGGAAGATCGTCACCAAGCTGTTCGACGTGCTGGTCGAACCGCACCTGATCCAGCCGACCTTTATCACCGGATACCCGGTGGAGGTCTCCCCGCTTTCCCGGCGAAGCGACACGGAGCCCGACCTCACCGAGCGCTTTGAGCTGTTCATCGCCGGCCGCGAGATCGCCAACGGTTTTTCGGAGCTCAACGACCCCGAAGACCAGCGGGGGCGGTTTTTGCAGCAGGTGGCGGACCGGGAGGCCGGCGAATCCGAAGCCCATTTCATGGACGAGGACTACATCGAGGCCCTCGAATACGGGATGCCGCCCACCGCCGGAGAGGGGATCGGCATCGACCGCCTGACCATGCTTCTGACCGATTCGGCCTCCATCCGCGAGGTCATTCTGTTTCCACACATGAAACCGACCGACAGGGGGGGAAGCTAGACGGCCGGTTTTCCGTCGCTTCTGTTGCCATGGCCTTCGAATTTTTCATCGGCAGCCGCTACCTGCGCGCCAAGCGCAAGCAGGTCTTCATCTCGCTGATCACCTTGCTCTCAGTGGCCGGGGTCACGGTGGGCGTGATGGCCCTGATCGTGGTCATCGCGGTGATGAGCGGATTCGAAGCCGACTTGAAGGACCGGATTCTCGGCGTCGAATCCCACCTGGTGGTGCTCCGGCATGGACCCTTTACCGAGTTCCGGAAAGTGCTGGAACGGATCGATGAAACCCCCGGGGTCACGGCAGCCACCCCCTTTGTGTACAGCCAGGTGATGCTGCGGACCGCGTCGGGGGCCTCCGGGGCGGTGCTTCGGGGAATCGACCCGAAAAGCGCCGGTCGTGTGATCCGCAACATCAAACCGGAAGTGCTGGCGGACATGGGCTCGTCCGAGGGCAATGCCGCGCCGGCGATCGTGCTTGGAAAGGAGCTGGCCCGAACCCTCGGGGTGGTCCGCGGAGACAGTCTGTATGTCATCTCTCCCCGCGGGTTCTTATCGCCCGCCGGCCACGTGCCGGCCATGAAGCGCTTTACCGTGGCCGGCCTCTTTGCATCCGGCATGTACGAATACGATGGTTCACTGGCATACGTCCCCCTGGTCGAGGCCCAGCGGTTGCTGCACATGGGAGATGCGGTGACCGGTATCGAGGTCCGGGTCGACGATATCTACCGGGCAAACAAGATCGGAAAGGCGATTTCCGATGATCTCGGTTTCCCGTTCTGGACCAGGGATTGGATGCAGATGAACCGGAACCTTTTTTCGGCCCTGAAGCTGGAAAAAACCGTCATGTTCATCATTCTGGTGCTGATCGTGCTCGTGGCGGCCTTCAACATTGCCAGCACCCTGATCATGATGGTCATGGAGAAAACCCGGGACATCGCCATCCTAAAGGCAATGGGGGCCTCCAACAAAAGCATTCACCGGATCTTTGTCTTCAACGGGATGATCATCGGTGCGGTGGGAACGATGCTTGGGGTGGGCCTCGGCTTTCTGGCCTGTTTCCTGTTGGACCGGTACAAGTTCATCGAGCTCCCCGGGGACGTGTACTACATCACGACGCTTCCGGTCCGCCTGGAGCTGCTGGACGTTTGTCTGATTGCCGCCGCCGCGCTGGTCATCTGCTTTCTGGCGACCCTGTATCCGGCCCGGCAGGCTGCGCGCATGGATCCTGTGGAGGCGATCCGCTATGGATAGCCAAGCGGCAACGCAACGACCCCTGGTCCGGGTGCGCGGCCTCTGCAGATGGTTTCCCACCCGGGACGGCCGGCTCGAGATCCTGAAGGGGGCGGATCTGACCCTGGACGCCGGAGAAACCCTCGCGGTGGTGGGGGCTTCGGGGATCGGAAAATCGACCCTTCTCCACATTCTGGGCACCTTGGAACGGCCTGACGCCGGTCAGGTGCAGCTCGAGGGAAAGGACATCTTCGATTACAACGACGAGCAGTTGGCGCAGCTGCGAAACCGAAGGATCGGATTCGTGTTCCAGTTCCATCACCTGCTGCCGGAATTCAGTGCCCTTGAAAATACCATGATGCCGGCGATGATCGCCGGAATCGAACGAAAGGCCGCCGCCGAAATGGCCGAGAAGATCCTTGGGCGGGTGGGTCTCGCCGACCGGCTCCACCATCGCGTCGGAGAGCTGTCCGGCGGCGAGCAGCAACGGGTGGCCCTGGCCCGGGCGTTGGTCCTCAACCCCCCCCTGCTGTTGGCCGATGAACCCACCGGCAACCTGGACCGGAAAAACAGCGCTCATGTGCACGAGCTGCTCATGGAATTGAACGCCGAATTCGGCATGACCGCGGTGGTGGTCACCCACAACCCGGATCTGGCGGCGATGCTGAACCGACAGGTGACCATCGTGGAGGGACGACTCTCCGATGCGAGCTGATTCAAACGCGATACGCCGGCTTTTCTTCCTGCTGACGCTCGCTTTTTTTGCACTGCCGATGACCGCCTTCGGGCAGCAGCCGTTACGATTGGTGGTCCTGCCGTTTGAGATCAATGCCCCCCGACAGTACGATTATCTGGCCGGTGATGCTTCCAGGGTTCTCCAGGACCATTTCCGGGGCGCCGGCGCCGTGGTGCTGGAGAAGGCTCCGCCGGAAAGAGCCGATACCGAGGCGCGGGTCCGGCAGTTTGCCGCCAGCATCGGCGCCGATGTCGCGATCTGGGGAAGTCTGACCGTTTTGGGCGACCGCTTCAGCATCGATGCCCGGTTCATCCGCGTCGGGCAGCCGACACTTTCCACCCCCATCTTTGCGGAGGGAGATGGCATCGAGAACCTTCTCGGGACCCTTCGAAAAGTTGCCCGGGAGCTGGAGATCCGGATCTTCCAGCGGGAGAAGGTCGGCGAGGTCCGGGTGAAAGGAAACAATCGCATCGAAACCGACGCGATCCTTCGCATGATCAAAACCGCGCCGGGCGACATCCTGTCCAGGGAGCAGCTTTCCCAGGACATCCGCTCCATCTACCGGATGGGCTACTTCGAAGACATCCGCGCCGAGACCGAAAAAGGCCCCGACGGACAGATCGTGACCTTTCACGTCACTGAAAAGCCGACCATCCGGGTGATTCGCATCGATGGCGCCGACCACGGGTACGACGAAGAGGAAATCCTGAAAAACCTCGACATCAAGTCCGGCTCGATCCTCAATATCGCCAAGGTTCAGCGGAACATCCAGCGCATCGTCGGGATGTACAAGGAGAAAAACTACCACAACGTCGCCGTCGATTATAAGGTGACCCCCCTGAAAAACAATCAGGCCGATCTGGAGTTCATCATCAATGAGGGGGAAAAGCTCAAGATCACCAAGATCCGCATAGAGGGCAACCACGCCTACAGCGACGATGAGCTGAAAGACCTGATGAAGACCTCCGAGAAGGGGTGGTTCTCTTTTATCACCCAGTCCGGAGAACTCAACCAGGAGGATCTCGATCAGGACATGGCGGCGCTGAGCGCCTTCTACCAGAACAACGGCTACATCCAGGCCCGGATCGGCGAGCCCGAAGTGGAAATGGGAAAAGAGTCGATTACCATTACGATTCGGATCGAAGAGGGGCGCCGGTTCCGGTTTGGGAAGGTCGACATCGAAGGAGACCTGATCCTTCCCAAGGACCGGCTCCTGAAACGGGTCAAGATCACCGGCCAGGAGTTTTACAACCGCGAGCTGGTGCGGGGCGATGTGCTGTCCCTGAAAAAGCTTTACGCGAACGAAGGGTATGCATTTGCCGACGTGATCCCGCGAATCGACCGGAACGAAGAGGCCCTCACCGTGGACATCTCCTACAGGATCCAAAAAGGGAGTCTTGTCTACTTTGAAAAGATCCGTATTTCCGGCAACGACAAAACCCGGGACAAGGTCATTCGAAGGGAGCTGAAGGTATACGAAAAGGAACTCTTCAGCGAGTCGCGAATGAAGCAAAGCATGCAAAACCTCTATCGGCTCGACTACTTCCAAGACATCAAGGTCGACACCCCGAAGGGGTCGGCCGACAATCTGATGCAACTCGACATCAAGGTGACCGAAAAGACCACCGGCTCTTTTCAGATCGGCGGCGGATACAGCACCAGCGAGGATTTCTACATGCAGGGATCGGTCACCCAGCGCAACCTTTTCGGACTCGGACAGGTGTTGAGCCTGGAGGCCCAACTCGGCGGCCGCACCACCCGATTTTCCCTGAGCTTTACCGAACCGTGGCTCTTCGACATCCCGCTCTCGGCTGGATTCGATCTCTACAACTGGAAGTACGACTACGACGACTACATCAAGAACAGCAATGGGGGGGTTGTCCGCTTCGGCTACCCGGTGTGGGATTACACGCGGGCGTCGGTGTCCTACCGCTATGACACGTCGGAGGTGACCGACATCGCGGACAACGCCGCCCAGTCGATCCAGGAACTGGCGGGGACCAACGTCACCAGCAGCATCAGCGGGTCACTGCGCTACGACTCCCGGGACAAGATCTTCAATACCACCCGCGGCTCCAAGCACCTCTTGTCGGTGGAATACGCCGGCAACTTTCTCGGGGGCGACATCGGGTTCATCAAGTACCTGGCCGAGACCGGGTGGTACTTTCCGATCTGGTGGGACCACGTCTTTTTCGTTCACGGGGAGGGCGGGTACATCACGGAAAACGGCGAAGGGCTGTTGCCCGACTACGAGCGATTCTATCTCGGCGGGATGAACAGCATCCGCGGCTTCGAGTGGCGGGAGATTGCCGCAGTGGACGAAAACGGGGACACGGTCGGGGGCGACAAATACGTCCAGGCCAACATCGAATACCAGATTCCTTTGTTCAAGGACGCCGGAATCGTCGGACTGGTCTTTTTCGACATCGGCAATGTCTACGGCAAGGACGAGAATGTCGACCTGGGAAATACCCGGGAGAGCGCCGGCTGCGGCGTTCGCTGGTATTCTCCGGTGGGGCCGATTCGCCTGGAATATGGCCAGCGCCTCGACCCGCTGCCCGGTGAGGACTCCGGGGGAAGGTGGGAATTTTCCATGGGGTCGGCTTTCTGAGACGAATGTGGTATAGCCTGAAGGCGGAAAAGGCGGAGACCGAAAGGGTCCCGCCCAACTCGTGAATCGTTGAAGGGGGTATGTATGCGCAGACTGACCGCTGTCGGTGTCTGTTTGTTGTTTCTGGCATTTCTGTCCGGCGGCGCTCTGGCCGCCGAACCGCTCAAAATCGGCATCCTCGACTTCCAAAAGGTGCTGGAGGTTTCCAAGGCCGGTCAGGCGGCCAAAGAAAAGATCAACGAGGCCGGCAAGAAGATGGAAGACGAACTGAAGCAGCGAAAAGAAAAAATCGAGGAAGAGCGAAAGAACCTGGAGCGGGAGAGCCTGGTGATGAACCAGCAGGCCCGCGACGAACGGGAAAGGCAGCTCCGGATCCAGGTCAACGACTTCAAGGTGCTCCAGCAGAAATATTTTTCGGATTTCAAAACCCAGGAGCAGGCCCTGATTCGCAATATCCAGAAAGAGGTTTTCGAGCTGGCCGGGAAAATCGGCAAGGAAAAGGGCTTTTCGCTGATCCTGGAAAAGCGGGAGTCGGCGGCGCTCTATTTCGATGCCGGCCTGGACATCACCGATCAGTTGATCCAGCGCCTCGACATGATGCCTCTTGAGAAGACCGAAAAGAGCGAAAAGAGTGAAAAGACCGAATAGGGCCATGGCCTTCACGCTTCAAGAATTGGCCCGGCATGTGGGGGGCAACGGGGTCGGAAAGCCGGGGCGGGTCGTTTCCGGGGCCGGACCGTTTGAATCTGCCGGACCGGAGCAGGTCACCTATGCGGCCGACGCAAAATTCTGCCGCAACATTTCCCAGACAGCTGCCGGCATCGTCATCGTTCCGAGCGATTTTACCACCGAAGGCAGGGACCTGATTCAGGTTGCGCATCCCGAGGTGGCCTTTGCCAAGGTGCTGGCCCTCTTTCACCCCCGGACCCGGCCCTCCCCCGGTGTGGCCCCATCGGCTCGGATCGGATCGGGATTGGTCTGCGGAAAGGACGTCTTTTTCGGCGAGTGCGCGGTGCTCGGAGAAGACGTATCGCTGGGGGACCGGGTCTGCATCGGGGCCGGGGTCTACATCGGCGACGGGGTGAGCATCGGGGCCGACACCATCCTGCATCCCAACGTGACGATCCTGGATCGGTGCCGGATCGGGGAGCGGGTGACCATTCATTCCGGTACGGTGATCGGGTCGGACGGATTCGGATACGCTTTCGACGGCGACGTCCATCACAAAGTCCCCCACACCGGTATCGTCCGGATCGATGATGATGTGGAGCTCGGGGCCTGCAACACGATCGACCGGGCCAAGTTCGGCGCGACGTGGATCCAGCGGGGAGTGAAGACCGACAACCTGGTGCACGTGGCGCACAACGTGGTGGTCGGCGAAGGGGCGCTTCTGGTGGCCCAGGTCGGGATCGCCGGCAGTGTGACCATCGGGACCGGCGCCATCCTCGCCGGGCAGGTCGGTGTGGCGCCTCACCTGAAGATCGGCGACGGGGCCATCGCCGGCCCCCAGAGCGGTCTCGGCCAGGATTTGGCGCCCGGTGAGATCGTCTACGGATCTCCCGCCATGCCTCACCGCACGTGGCTCAAGGTCAACCGGGCGCTGCCGCGGCTGCCCGAGCTGGCCAAGCAGGTCGCCGACCTGCGACGGCGGCTCGAATCCCTTGAAGCCGGCACCGCCGCAGAACCGCCGGAAGACAATGAACGCTGAATTTCCGCCGGAGTAAGGCCATGGAAACGATTTTCGATATCGAAAAGATCATGTCGCTGCTTCCCCACCGGTACCCCTTTTTGCTGGTGGACCGGGTGCTCGAACTGGAGCCCGGCAAACGGCTCAAGGCCCTGAAGAACGTGACCATCAACGAGCCTTTTTTTGTCGGCCATTTTCCATCGGCACCCATCATGCCCGGGGTGCTGATCGTGGAGGCCATGGCCCAAGCCGGGGGGGTGCTGGTGTTTGCATCGGCTCCGCCGGAGGTGGCCGGCAGGCCGATCTATTTCATGGCCATCGACAAGGTCCGATTCCGCAGACCGGTGGTCCCCGGGGATCAGCTCATTTTTTCGGTGGAAATCATCAAACAGCGATCCAAAGCGGTCAAACTCGCCGGAAGCGCATCCGTTGACGGTCAGCTCGTCGCGGAGGCGGAGATGATGGCCTCCATGGGAGAACCCTGATGATCCATCCTACAGCCCTGGTTGATTCCAAAGCCCAGATCGACTCGGATGTCGAGATCGGCCCTTACTGCGTCATTCACGGAGACGTCAACATCGGCTCCGGGGTCCGGATCGGATCCCACGTGGTCATCGAGCCCTATGTGACCATCGATCCGGGTTGCCAGATCTTCCAGTTTGCGGCCATCGGGGCCGTGCCCCAGTCCGTCAAATTCGAGGGGGAGAAAACCTTCGTCAAAATCGGCCGGGCCACGATCGTCCGGGAATTTGTGACGATCCACCGGGGAACCGGATTCGGAGGCGGGATCACCGAGGTGGGGGAAGAAAACTACCTGATGGCCTATACGCACATCGCCCACGACTGCCGCACCGGCCGAAAAGTCATGATGGCCAACAACGCCACCCTGGCCGGGCACATCGTTATCGGCGACAACGCCACCATCGGAGGCCTGGTGGCCATTCACCAGTTTGTCCGGATCGGTGAGCATGCGTTTATCGGCGGCAAGTCGGCGGTGGTCAAGGATGTGCCCCCATACGTGATCGCCGCCGGAGACCGGGTCAAGCTCCACGGGCTGAACACCGTGGGGCTCAAACGCCAGGGTTTTTCCTCCCAGAGCCTTTCGGCCCTGAAAAAGACCTATCGCATCATCTTTCGAATCGGCCTGACCCTCAACGAGGCCATCGAGCGGGTCAAGGCCGAAGTGGAGCAGGTTCCGGAAGTGGTCAAATTTATCGAGTTCATTCAATCCTCGACCCGGGGAATCACCCGGTAGCCTCCGGCAGACGGTCATGAACGATTCACCCCGACAGACCGCCCTGGGCGGCCAACCCGGGGAAGACAAAACTCCCAGCCGGATCGGCCTCATTGCCGGCGGCGGGCAGTTTCCCCGGTTATTTTCCGAAAAGGCCCGTGCGCGCGGACTGTCCCTTTTCACGGTGGCCCACCTGAAGGAGTCCGATCCGGACCTGGCCCGGTTCGCCGACGCCATCGAGTGGGTGCACCTGGGCCAGGTGGGGCGGATCATCAAGTTTTTCAAGCGCCATCGGGTTGCCGACACCGTGATGATGGGCACGATCAACAAAACGCGCATCTTCTCCGATGTCCGGCCCGACACCAAGGCGATTGCGCTGTTTGCGGCCATGGCCAACAACACCCACGATGACCGAGTGTTGAGTGCGTTTGCCGCGGTCCTGGAAAAAGCGGGAATCCGGGTCCGGCCGTCGACATTTTTGCTGCCGGAAATGCTGGCGCCGGAAGGGTGCTGGACCCGGCGGCGGCCGAGCAAAGGGGAGATGAACGACATCCGGTTCGGCTGGTCCGTGGCCAAGGAGATCGGGCGACTCGATATCGGCCAGTGCGTGGTGGTGGCCGGGGGAACGGTGACGGCTGTGGAGGCCATCGACGGCACGGACGCCACGATTCTGCGAGGCGGACGGCTCGCCAAGGGTACGGCGGTGGTGGTCAAGGTCTGCAAACCGAACCAGGACACCCGGTTCGATGTGCCGGCCGTCGGCGCCCAGACCGTCCAGACGATGAAGGAGGCCGGCGTTCGGGCCTTGGCCATCGAAGCGGGCAAAGCGGTGGTGTTCGACCGGCAGGAGATGATCGCGGAGGCCGATCGGCTCAAGATCGCAGTGGTGGCGATGAGAGAACCGGCTTAAGCGGGAACCAAAGGGATTTTCATGGACAAAATCAGGGTCGGCGTCATTGGTGTCGGATACCTGGGGCGGTTTCACGCCGAGAAGTATGCGGGCATGCCCGATGCCGAGCTGGTGGGCGTGGTGGATGTCGATGCCGAGGCCGCGGATCGGATCGCCGAACAGTTGGGCACCGCCGCCTACAGCGACCATCGGCAACTTTTCGGTCTCGTGGACGCCGTGAGCATCGTGGTGCCCACGCCGCTGCACTTTGCGGTGAGCCGCGATTTTTTGGAACATGATGTCGACGTGCTGATCGAAAAGCCGATCACCACCACCCTTGCCGAAGCCGATGCGCTGCTTCGGATCGCCGAAAACCGGGGCTTGTTGATTCAGGTCGGGCACCTGGAGCGGTTCAACCCGGCCGTGGTGGCGCTGCGGCGGGTCATCAGCGATCCGCGCCTGATCGAAGCCAACCGTCTCAGCATCTACAAGGAGCGTTGCACCGACGTGAGCGTGGTGCTCGATCTGATGATCCACGACATCGACATCATCCTGAATCTGGTGCAATCCGAACCGATCGAGATCCGGGCCGCGGGCATTCCGGTGATCAGCGGAAACGTGGACGTGGCAAGCGCCCGGCTGGCATTTGCCAGCGGAGCGGTTGCCAACGTCACCGCCAGCCGGGTCTCCCTGAAGAACGAGCGGACCATCCGGCTTTTCCAGCACGACGCCTGCCTGGCCGTCGACTTTGCCGGCCGAACGATCACGATCATTCGGCCCGGCGACGAGCCGGACAATGCCTGCCCCATTCCCGGAATGACGTTGGAGCAGGAAAGCTTCGAGGGCAGCGATGCCCTGAACGACGAACTCCGCTCCTTTGTCGCCGCCGTGCGGTGGCGGAGGGAGCCGGAGGTGACCGGGAAGATGGGCCGAGACGCGCTCAAGATCGCTCTGAGCGTCATGGAGCAGATCGAGGCCAACGGAGGGCGCCTCCTGCGCTGACGCTCCATGCGGGTTGCCGTGATTCGAAGCGCATGGCTCGTACATAGCGTCGCCGAGGGTTCGGGCGTCTTCGCACGGGTGAGACGGAAGGGCCATTGCGGATCGGCGTCTAAGGCGTGTGCGGATGGAAGCGATGCCGAATTCTAAGCGGGTGATGATTGTTGCCGGTGAGGCCTCCGGAGACCTGCACGGCGCCCGGTTGGTTCAGGAGATGCGATCCCGTGATCGGAGTCTTTCTTTTTTTGCCATCGGCGGCCGGGCCCTGAAGGAGGCCGGCGCCCGCGTTCGGGTCGATGCCGACGCCCTATCGGTGGTGGGGATCACCGAGGTGGTATCCCGGCTGCCCGTGTTGATTCGGGCCATGAGAACCGGAAAAGAAATGCTGCGTCGGCTGCGGCCGGCGCTGCTGGTGTTGATCGATTTTCCCGATTTTAATCTCCACCTGGCGGCTTTGGCGAAAAAGCTCGGGATTCCGGTGCTCTATTACATTACGCCCCAGGTGTGGGCCTGGCGCAAGGGGCGGGTGCGAATCATTCGGCGGCGGGTGGACCACGCCGCCGTCATTTTGCCCTTTGAAGTCGATTTTTTCCGACGCCACGGCATTGCCGCTACCTACGTGGGCCATCCGCTGCTGGACGACGGTCCGTCGGCCGACGACGGACCGAAACAAAACAGCGACCTGCAGCCGCCGGAGACGACGGATCCGGTGGTGGGGCTGCTGCCGGGCAGCCGGCACCGGGAGGTCGTCCGGCACCTGCCGTCGATGATCGAGGCGGCTTCGCGGATCGCCCGAAGAAATGGCCGGACCCGCTTTCTGGTCTCGGTGGCCCCCTCGGTGGGACGGGCGACGGTTGAAGCGGTAGTCGCCGCCCAGCCGGCGACTCCGGCACGGATCATGCTTGCCGAGGCGCCGGTGCAAAACATTTTCCAGCGGTGCACGCTGGTCGTGGCGGTTTCCGGGACGGTGACGCTACAGGCGGCACTGGCCGGCGTTCCGACGGTCATCATATACCGGGTTTCGCCTGCGAGTTACTGGATCGGGCGGCTCCTGATCCGGGTGCCCTACATCGGGCTGGCCAATCTCATTGCCGGACGGCAGGTGATGCCCGAACTGGTTCAGGACCAGGCCAGCCCCGATTCGATCGCAAAGACCGTGTCGGGACTGCTCGCCCGCCCGGAGCGGCTGGAAAAGATGCGAAGAGCGCTTCTGAAGGTTCGCGACCGCATGGGGCGCCCCGGCGCGGCATCACGGGTGGCCGATATCGCAATGGAAATGATTGGGGACAGAAAAGTAAAACCATTGAAAAGACCGTCATGAAAAATATACAGCTTTTAAAATTTCTGCCGCGCCACCGGCGCCTGCTGTCCATGGTTCTGGAGAACCGCTTTCGGCTGCTGTCGGCCATGGTCAGCAGCCTGCTGGTCTCGGCCACCACCGCGGCCTCGGCCTACCTGATCAAGCCCGCCATCGACGACATCTTTTTCAAGGGGGACCTGACGATGCTCAAGCTCATCCCCCTGGCGGTGGTGCTGGTCTATTTTCTCCGGGGTCTTGGCCTGTACGGCACCGAATACTGGATGAACTACGTGGGGGAAGACATCATCCGGCGCCTTCGGAACAGCCTCTACAGCCGGATACAGGATCTCCCCCTGGCGTTTTTCCATGCAGAACGCACCGGAGTGCTGATGTCGCGGATCACCAACGATGTGAACATCGTAAAAGCGATGGTCTCCACCGCCGTGACCGGCACTCTCCGGGATTCTTTCACGATCATCGGACTGACCGTCGTCATTCTCTACCAGGACTGGAAGATGGCGATCATCGCCTTTTGTATCCTCCCGATCGCCTTTTATCCGGTGGTGGAGTTCGGGCGCCGGGTTCGACGGGTTTCCACCGGCTGCCAGGAGGCGATGGCCGAAATCAACACCTTTCTGCACGAAACCTTTGCCGGCAGCAAGATCGTCAAGGCCTTCGGCATGGAGGAGTACGAGAAAAAGCGCTTTTTTGATCAGACGCGCCAGTACTTCAAGCTGGAGATGAAAGCGGTCATCGCCCGTTCCCTGTCGTCGCCGATCATGGAGTTCCTCGGCGGTCTGGGGATCGCCTTCGTGATCTGGTACGGCGGGTACAAGGTCATCACCGGGGCTTCGACGCCCGGCACCTTTTTCTCCTTCATGGCCGCGGTGATCATGCTCTACGATCCGGTCAAAAAGCTCAGCCAATTGAACAACGCGATTCAGCAGGGGCTGGCCGCGGCCGACCGCATATTCGACATCGTCGAACGCGAGTCGACCATCCGGGAGGCGGAAAAGCCGGTGGCGCTGGAGCGGATTCCGCACCGGGTCATGTTCGACAACGTCTCCTTCGCCTACGACGGCACGCCGGTGCTCAAAAACATCGATCTGGCGGTGGCGCCCGGCGAGGTGCTGGCCCTGGTGGGCATGAGCGGAGGGGGAAAGACCTCCCTGGTGAACCTGATTCCGCGATTTTACGACGTGACCGGAGGGGCGGTCCTGATCGACGGAATCGACATTCGAAATATCGGCATCGCATCGCTCCGGGAGCAGATCGCCGTGGTCACCCAGGAGCCGATCCTGTTCAACGAATCGGTCCGCGCCAACATCGCCTACGGAAAACCGGGAGCCTCCATGGCGGAAATCGAACAGGTGGCCCGCGCCGCCTATGCCTACGATTTCATTCAGGGCTTTCCCCAGGGGTTTGAGACGGCCATCGGCGAGCTGGGCAGCCGGCTTTCGGGGGGAGAAAAACAGCGCATCTGCATTGCCCGGGCGCTGATCAAGGACGCGCCGATTCTGATCCTGGACGAGGCGACCTCTTCGCTGGACGCCGAGTCCGAACACCTGGTTCAGAAGGCCTTGGAAAACCTGATGAAAGGACGCACCACCTTCGTGATTGCCCACCGGCTGGCCACCACCGGGTATGCGGACCGGATCATCGTCATCGTAAACGGGCAGATCGTGGAGGAAGGAACCCACGATGAGCTGTTGTGCCGAAACGGGGAATACTGCAAGCTTTACAAGATGCAGCACAACGGTGCGGCAGAGGGCCAGGAGCCGAACCGACCGTGAAATTGACCGTCGTCATCCCGGCCTACAACGAGGAAGACCGGATCGTCGGCACCCTTCGCCAGACCCTGGCCTATCTGGGCGGCCGACCTTACGCCGCCGAGGTGCTGGTGGTCAGCGACGGCAGCACCGACGCCACCGGCGAGGTGGTGGAATCCTTTGCACCGCCACCGGGGGTGTCTTTGCAACTGCTCGAATACCACCCCAACCGCGGCAAGGGGTATGCGGTCCGCTACGGCATGCGCCGGGCCCAAGGCGAAGTGGTCCTGTTCATGGACGCCGACTACTCGGTTCCCATGGAAGAGGTGGAAAAGGGGCGAGCACTCCTTGAAGAGGGCTTTGACATTGCCATCGCATCCCGGACCATGGCCGGCTCCAGGATCGAGGCCCGCCAGAACTTTTTCCGGGAGCTTTCGGCCCGGATCTACACGCTCGTACAGATCGCCTACCTTGGAATTCCCTACCGGGACACCCAGTGCGGATTCAAGCTCTTTACCCGGCATGCGGCCCGGCGGCTTTTTCCCCTGCAGCGGCTCGACAGCGTCATCTTCGACCCGGAGGTCCTCTGGCTGGCCAAGCGGCACGGTCTTACGGTGGCCGAGTTCCCCGTGCACTGGACCCACGTGGGCGACTCGCGAATCCAGTACGACAGCCTCCGCAAATCGCTCTTCGTCTTCCAGGAGCTGTTTCGCATCCGCGGTTTGCACCGCTGACACGGTGCAAACCGAAAAGCTGTTAAGCTGCTGAGCTCATAAGCTCATGAGCTACTGTTCAGCCGAAATCCGAATTCATATGCCAGCGGTGGCATTCTTTTTCCCCGCTTTTTTAGCTTAGCAGCTCAACGGCTCAGCGGAGCGTCATTGCCCCGGCGCGGCCATCGGCCACAGGTAGTAAAAACCGGCCTGCACCGGAAGCAGTCCCAAATCGAGCCTCGGCATCTCCGGCCCCGCCCCGGGTCCGGTGGCGGGATTGTAGATCGTATCGTTGGCATACGCTGTTCGCCGGTAGACCACGACCCGGGCATCTTCGGCCAATCCTGCCATTTTTTTCGCGGCGGCGACGGCATCGCTCAGGTAGCCCACCTCGTCGACCAACCCCAGCGCTCTGGCCTCCTCTGCGATGTAGATACGGGCGGTGGCCACATCGGTCAGGGCCGGTCCGCTGATCGAACGGTGGGCCCGGACCCGATCGATGAACCGTTCGGCCAGCCGGTCGGTCAAGTCCTGGAAGATGGCATCCTCCTCTTCCGTGGCGGGACGAAACGGAGAGCCGATGTCCTTGTTCTTCCCGGATTTGCTGACCGCCACGCCGACCCCGATCTTGTCCATCAGGCCAAAGAGCTGAGGCCGCAGAAAGACTACCCCCACCGAACCGGTGATGGACGTGGGATGGGCGAAGATGCGATCCGCGGGCAGGGCGAGGTAGTACCCTCCGGAGGCGCCCACATTCATGATGGATGCGATCACCTTGGCCCCGGTGCGCTGCTGGTAGCCGGTGATTTCGTGGTAGAGCAGATCGGTGGCGGTGGCCGTTCCCCCCGGCGAATCGATCTTGAACAAAACGGCGCGGATGTCTTTGTCTTTTTCAGCGGTTTTCAGCTGTGCCGCGACCTCTTCGACCATGGAAGGCTCGGTGCGCAGGAGGCGGCGGCGGGGATTGTCGTCGATGATCCCCTTGACGGTGATCACCAGGACCTTGCCGGTCCCCTTGCCCGACAGGGTGAACTCCTTGAGGGGCTCTGCGGCATCGGAAAAGAGGGTGACCTTCGGCGCTGCGCAGCCGGCAGTGAGAATGCCGGCCAACAGCAGTGCGGCCATCATCGATGGAAGAGACGAATTTCGGTTCATGGCGACCTCCATTCAAAGGCCTGAGCCGCCCTGACGGGCGAAAGAAAATGATGTGCGCTTTTCCCCCGGTCGGAGGCGACGGGGGGGCTTTGCTCTGTCCGTCGGATCGTGCTGGATTCAACTGCGCTGCTGACAGCGAAGCCTTTGCCGCGGGCCGCAAACCAACGACGACGAACCGCTCTTCTACAGCGCTGCCGCCAGCCTTGCGCCCTGGTCGATGGCACGTTTGGCGTCGAGTTCCGCGGCAAGGTCTGCACCGCCGATGACGTGGACGGCGGTGCCGGAGCCGGTCAGGGGTTCTTCCAGCTCCCGCAAGGAGATCTGCCCGGCACAGATCACCACGTGGTCCACCTGGAGCACCTGGTTCTCCCCGTCTACGGCGATGTGCAGCCCCTCGTCGTCGATTCTCCGGTATTGGACCCCCCCGATCATGGTCACGCCGCTCATCTTCAAGGTCGCCCGGTGTATCCAGCCGGTGGTCTTCCCCAGGTCCTTTCCCATCTTGCTGGTGGAGCGCTGCAGCAGGTACACGGATCGCGCCGGGGGATGAAGGACCGGACCCGATTCGGCCAGACCTCCGGGAGCGCCGTAGTCGGGGTCGATCCCCCACTGGGCAAGAAAGGCAGTGCGGTCCAGACTCGTGGACGTTCCGGAGTGTGTCAGATATTCGGCCACGTCGAAGCCGATCCCGCCGGCGCCGATGATCGCCACCCGGCGGCCCACCTCTTTTCCCCGCGCCAGGACGTCGATGTAGGTCAGCACCTTCGGGTGCTCGATCCCCTCGATCTCTGGAACCCGGGGAACCACCCCGGTGGCGAGCACCGCCACATCGTATCCCTCGGCGGCCAGCCCATCGGCCTCGGCCCGGGTCCGAAGGCGCAGATCGACGCCGGCCAGCGCCAGCTGACGGTCGAAATAGCGAAGCGTTTCGGTAAACTCCTCTTTGCCGGGGATCCGAACCGCCATGTTGAGCTGGCCCCCGATCCGGTCAGCGCCTTCATACAGGTGCACCTGGTGTCCGCAGGCGGCGGCGCCGAGCGCGCAGGAAAGCCCGGCAGGTCCTGCCCCGACCACGGCGATCTTTTTCGGCCGTACGGCCGGCCGGAAGTGGAGCTCGGTCTCCCGGCAGGCGCGGGGATTGACGAGGCAGGAGGCGATTTTTCCCTCAAAAAGGTGGTCCAAACACGCCTGGTTGCATCCGATGCAGGTGTTGATCTCGTCGGCCCGGCCTTCGGCGGCCTTGCGAACGAATTCCGGATCGGCCAGAAAGGGCCGGGCCATGGAGACCATGTCCGCTTCGCCGGCGGCCAGGACCTTTTCCGCCGTCTCCGGCGTGTTGATCCGGTTGCTGGTGATCAGCGGGACGCCGACCGATCCTTTCAATTTTGCCGTCACCCAGGTAAAGGCCGCCCGGGGCACCATGGTGGCGATGGTCGGAATCCGGGCCTCGTGCCAGCCGATGCCGGAGTTGATGAGGGTCGCCCCGGCCGCTTCCACGGCCGCCGCCAGGCGTAGGATCTCGTCCCAACTGCTGCCGCCGGCGACCAGGTCGAGCATCGACAAACGGTAGATCAGGATCGCCTCCCTGCCGATCGCTTCCCGCACCCGGCCGACCACGGCCAACGGAAACCGAATCCGGTTGTCAAAGCTTCCTCCCCACCGGTCTCGGCGCCGATTGGTCTTGGGGGCGATGAACTGGTTGATCAGGTAGCCTTCCGAGCCCATCACCTCCACGCCGTCATAGCCGGCATCCCGGGCCAGGGCGGCGCAGGCGGCAAAGTCGGCAATCTGCTTTTCGATCCCGTCTTCGTCCAGTTCTTTCGGGGTGAAAAAATTGATGGGCGCCTGCAGGGCCGAAGGGGCCACGATTTGCTTGTGAAAACCGTAGCGGCCGGTGTGCAGAATCTGCATGGCGATCTTGCCGCCGGCCTGATGGACGGCCCCGGTCACCTTCCGGTGGTCGGCGACCTGATCTCGATCCGTGAGTTGGATGGCCCCGGGGGCGACCGCCCCTTCCGCGTTCGGCGATACCCCGCCGGTGACGATCAGGCCCACCCCGCCGGACGCCCGCTCGGCAAAATAGGCGGCCATCTTTTCAAACCCCCCGGGGGCCTCTTCCAGGCCGGTGTGCATGGATCCCATCAACACCCGGTTTTTGAGCGTCGTAAACCCCAGGTCCAGGGGAGCCAGAAGGTGCGGGTAGGATATAGAAGTCATTGGCAATCCGATCTCCTGTGATGTGGGCGCAACGTCGAACATCGAACGTCCAACATCGAATGTCGAATCGTAAACAGCCCCTCGATTGGATTCATGTTCAACGGTTCCATCGTATTTTCGTCAAGAAACGTAGGCGCATCTATTTTATAAAATGGCGGGGCCATTTTATGCGGAGCCATTTTATTCGGGCAGGCGCACCACCAGGACCGGGACTTTCGAGCGCCGGCTGACCCGGCGGGCGGTGCTGCCCATCATGGCGTCGGTGATCCCGCCCTGGCCGTGGGTGCCCATGACCACGATGTCGTAGACCGACGCGCGGATCTCGGAGATGATCGATTCGGTGGGCCGCCCATGGCGGACGAGGATCTGATCCACGGAAAAGGCGCACCCGGAATACTCCGTTTCCATGTCCCGGCAGAACCGGCCGATTCGCTCCCGGATCAGCGCGACAAACTCCTCCGTGCTCTTTTCCTGGATCTGGTGCCATCGTTCCTCGCCGAGCATGGAGTTGAGCAGCAGGGACGTGTTCTGGGAAAGTTCCTCCACCACGTGCAGGATGGTGATGTTCGCTTTGTAGCGATCGGCCAGGCTGGCGGCGTAGCCGAAGGCATGTCTTGCACTTTCGGACAGGTCGGTCGGGTACAAAATTTTTTGAATTTGCGGCAGCATGGTTTCTCCTTTCGACGGTTCCGGTCGTTGTTGCCCTCATGGCCGGCGACGACGATCAACGGCGTTGGAAGAACCGAAGGCGGCGGCAGGCCACGCCCGGCCCGCCCGCCACCTGCCGCCGGCCGGGGCTTTCGATCAACGATCGGCGAAGAAGATCTTGTCCGGGTTCATGAGCCCCTTGGGGTCGATCAGATCTTTGATCTGCCTCATCAGGCGATAGGCCTCTCCGTGTTCCAACGCCATAAACTTGCGTTTGCCGATGCCGATGCCGTGCTCGCCCGTGCAGGTCCCCCCCCGGATCACCGCCTGCTTGACGATCGCCTCGTTGACGGTCTCCAGGGCATCCCACTCCTTGGCGTCGGAGGGGTCGCCGACCATGACCACGTGCAGGTTCCCGTCGCCGGCGTGGCCGAAGACGTATCCGATTACACGGCGCTCGTCCACCTGCTCCTGGGCGAAGACCACCATCTCCGGGTAGGCGGAAATCGGCACCGCTGCATCGACGATGAGGGTCTCTTTTCCCGGATGGGCCCGGTGGATCGTCTCCCAGGCTTCGTGCCGGGCCCGCCAGATCTCCCTGCGCCGGGCCTCTTCCACGCCGAAGGCAAACGCGACCGCCCCGACGTCGGTGCAAAGCTCCCGGGTCAGGGCCTCGGTCTCGGCCAGGGAGGCGGGGCTGATTCCGTGAAACTCGCAGAACAAGGAGGGGGTCTCTGCAAGGTCGAGGCCGTTTTCCCGATTCATGAGCCGGATCAGGGCCGGGGGAAGCAGCTCCAGGGCGGCCGGTTCCAGGCCGGAGCCGATCATGGCCGCCACGGCGGCCGAGGCTGACGCCAGGTCGTCAAAGGCGACGGTCGCCGCCAGATGATGACTCGGGATGCCGGCCAGCCGGAGGGTGGCGTCGGTGACCACCCCCAGGGTTCCTTCCGAGCCGACGAGCAGGCGCGTCAGATCGTATCCGGAGGAGGTTTTCGGGGCCCTGCAGCCGGTTTGGATGACATTGCCGGCGGGCAGCACCACGGTCATGCGCATCACGTAATCCTTTGTTGCCCCGTACTTGACGGTCTGCACACCCGATGCGTTGTTGGCGATCATGCCCCCGATGGTGGCGTCGGCCCCCGGATCGGGCGGAAAGAAGAGCCCGTAGCGGCCTGCCTCCTTGTTCAGGGATTTGCGCAGGACGCCGGGCTCAACGTCGGCCTGAAGATCGCCGGGCCGGATTTCGATAATCCGGTTCATGCGGGTCATGTCCATCACGAGCCCCCCCCGGGTGGGCACCGGGTTGCCTTCGATGCTCGTGCCGGCCCCCCAGGGCACGACCGGAATATCGTTTTCATAGGTCCATTGCAATACGGCGCTGACTTCCTCGGTCGACTCCGGCCAGACCACGCAGGCCGGCAACTCTCCGCGGTGGG
>JASFPT010000046.1:0-19262 GCA_050115795.1 Desulfobacterales bacterium | reverse complement strand
AACACCATTCCGGTAAAAGCGCCGGTCAGGCAAATCACCAGCACGGACTTCATCCCGATGAAATAGACTTGCTGAATGAACTTGCCGAGTTGAACCGGAAGTGTGAAGATGAGAAAAAACCCGCGGACAAAGAAAATGCCGACCCGGCCCAGCTCCTGAACCAAAAAAATGGCGCTGCGGCCAAGGGCGGCAACGGGGTTGTTTTCGAATGTGAATGCCGGCATGTTCTTTTGTCCGTGGATGCGGTTCGGTCAGCCATCCGGGGTCGTCGGTTACGGCCTTTTATGGAAAGCCAAAAATTAGATGGTTACAAGGAGTCTGTCAAGAATTTGCAGACAGCCGGCAGGCTTCAGCCTGCCGAGCGAGGGAAGCCGCAGATGTCAAAAACCGACCCGTGTTATCTTCGACCGACAGCCATGATCGACAGCGACGGCGCAGCGATCCGGTCGTTTGCCAGAGAGGTTACGACCGGGGTGGACGACCCGAGTGAAAAGGCCGTTCATCTCTTTTATGCAGTGCGAGACGGTGTGCAATACGACCCGTATACCCCCTTTTACCGTCCGGAACACTACCGGGCCAGCCGGATTTTGCGGCGCGGCCGGGGATTTTGCATTCCCAAGGCCGTTTTGCTCTGCGCCCTGGGCCGGGCCTGCGGCATCGCCAGCCGGCTCGGATTTGCCACGGTGCGAAACCATCTGACCACCAGGCGGCTTGCCCAATACATGGGGACCGATCTTTTCGTCTACCACGGCTATACCGAATTTTTTCTCCACAATCGGTGGGTGAAGGCGACCCCGACGTTCAACATCGAACTTTGCCGGCGCCACCGGGTCGATCCCCTCGATTTTGACGGTGTCCACGACGCCCTTTTGCAGTCGTTCAACCGGGAAAAGCGCCGGTTCATGGAATACCTGGAAAACCACGGATCTTTCCACGATGTGCCCGTGGACACCATCGTGGCCGCCTGGAAGGCCGCATACGGCCCTGCGCGGGTGGAGCGCTGGATCGAGGCGCTGGAGGGCCAATCGCCCGGCGCCTTTTCATTGACTCGCTCCCGGTAATGCATTAGTCTTCACAACTTGTTGAACCGCACCAGCGAGCGCATTCCCCGCAGCTGGCTGGTGCGAAGTGAAAATCCCGATTTGCGGGGCTGCGGGGGAAGCGAGTGAATCGAATCAGACAGAATGCCTTGCGGCAGAATCCCGCTTCGACGGGACCGCAGCCTGCCGCAGGATGCGTTCGATTCTGGCTGAATTTTTTTCCAACGCTCCGGTCCGGATGGTTCATTTGCAGGCCGATGCGTTTGCCGGAGGAAGGGCTGCACCGGGACGGAGACCTATGCTGGGCACCTATGTCAACACCCTGGCCATTATCGCTGGAAGCCTCATCGGTCTTGCCCTGAGGGGCGGCATCCCTCAAAAAACCGCTTCTTCGGTCATGCATGCAGTCGGCCTTGCCGTGATTCTCATCGGTCTGCAGGGCGCCCTCAAGACCGAGGCCCTGCTGGTGGTGATCGGCAGCCTGGCGGTCGGCACTTTCCTCGGAGAAAATCTCAGGATCGAAGACCGGCTGGAGGGCCTCGGCAAAAAGCTCGGGTCGATGCTCCGGGGGGCGGGAGAAGGCTTTTCCGCCGGGTTCGTTACGGCCAGCCTGGTGTATTGCGTCGGGGCGATGGCCATCGTCGGATCGCTGGAAAGCGGGTTGGCCGGCAATCATCAGACGCTGTTCGCCAAATCGGCCCTGGACGGCGTCGCCTCGATCATCTTCGCCTCGTCGTTGGGTGTGGGAGTGCTCTTTTCCAGCCTGTCGGTGCTGGTCTACCAGGGAGCGATCACCCTGGCCGCCTCCTTCGTTCGGCAGTTTCTCACCCCTGCGGTGATCAACGAAACCACCGCCGTCGGCGGCCTTCTGATTCTGGCCATCGGCATCAATCTTTTGGAGCTTCGTAAATTGAAGGTCGGAAACATGCTGCCGGCACTTTTCGTGCCCCTGGTTTATTTCACCGTGCGCGGATGGTTCTGAGCGCCGCGTGCAGGCGGCGGATAGGGAAGGACAAACACAAAATTCGATGAAGAAACTGATCCAAAGACTGTTCGGCAAAAAAACGGTCCAGCCAGGCGAGCACCCGACAACCCCCGACCCCGGGAAGGGAAAAACGGAGTCGGCAGCCGAGGCGGCGCCCGAAAAAAGCGGCCGGTCGCGGCGTGGCCGCCCGGGGAAGCGTCTTTCGGCGGGCCAAAGCCCCGACCCGCGGCCTCCGGAAGGAGGGCCTTCCGCGCAGAAAGACGAATCCGGACCCGCCTGGAGCATCGAGCAGTTCCAGGTTCCCGGGTCCGAGGGCAAGGTCCGCTTCCACGATCTGGACATCCCCGAGCCGGTCATGCACGCCATACACGAGCTGGGGTTTCGCTACTGCACCCCGATCCAGGCCGAGATTCTGCCCAGCACGCTAAAAGGGATGGACGCCACCGGACGGGCCCAGACGGGAACCGGAAAGACGGCCGCCTTTCTGATTACCGTGATGACCCACATGCTTCGAAACCCCGCCGCCGAAGACCGCAAGCCGGGGACACCGCGAGTTCTGGTCCTGGCCCCGACCCGGGAACTGGTCCTGCAGATCGCCTCGGAGGCCGAGGAACTCGGCCGCTACTGCCCATTTGCGGTCGTGTCGGTTTTTGGCGGAGTCGATCTCGAACGGCAGCGCAAACAGCTCGGCAGGGGGCCTGTGGACATCGTCGTTGCGACCCCCGGACGGCTGCTCGACTTTCAGCGGCGCAAAGACATCCACCTGCAGCAGGTCGAAATCCTGATCATCGACGAGGCCGACCGTATGCTGGACATGGGATTTATCCCCGATGTCCGGAAGATCGTCTACAGCACGCCGGCCAAGGACAGTCGCCAGACCCTGTTTTTTTCCGCCACCTTGGACGAGGCGGTCAACCGCCTCGCCCAGTCATGGACGCGCGGTGCGGTCAAGGTGGAGATCGAGCCTGAGCAGGTTGCCGTCGACAGCGTCGACCAGGTGATCTACATCGTCACCCAGGAGCAGAAATTTGCGCTGCTGTACAACATCATCGAGAAAAAAGGGCTCGATCGGGTCCTGGTGTTCTGCAACCGGAAGGACGAAACCCGGCGCCTCGCGGATCTTCTGTGGCGGTTCGGTATTGATTGCGCCATCTTGTCCGGTGACGTTCCCCAGAACAAGCGAACCCGCCGCTTGAGCGATTTCAAATCCGGTAAAATCCGGGTGCTGGTGGCCACCGATGTGGCCGGACGGGGGATTCACATCGAAGACATGGATCACGTGGTCAACTACACCCTGCCGCAGGATCCGGAAGACTACGTCCACCGGATCGGACGCACCGGCCGGGCCGGCGCCGTGGGAACCTCCATCAGCTTTGCCGACGAAGACGACTCGTTCCAGATCCCGGCCATCGAAAAGTTCATCGGGCGGGAAATCGGGTGCACCATGCCCGACGAGTCGTGGCTTGCACCGCCAAAGGAGATTCCCGGTCGCGGGAAGAAGCGGGCGCCCCGGGGGGCGAAACGGCCGGGCCCCAAGCGCGGCGGGTCCAAAGGGGGGCGAAGCCGCCGTACCGGCTCCCGAGGCCCCAGGGGCCGAATGTCCCGCGGACCCCTCGCCAAGTCGCGAACCCAGAAGGGATAGCCGCGCCGCTTTTCCTCTACGGGCCCGGGTTGTTCTCGGCGTACCGTCTGGCCAGGTCCTGGTCGATGACGTAGATGCATACCTCCCGGGCGCCGATTTCCGTATACCGGTATTTCCGGACCAGGTTGCCGACCAGGTAGGTCACGTCTTCGCGAATTTTCCGGTCGTACGTTTTGAAGTCCTCGCCGCCCCAGTCCTTGATCGCCCTTCTGAAATTCTCGTTTTCCAGGAACGGATCAAGCGCCTTTTCCTTGATGTTGTGCAGGCAGCGTTCATACAGTTTCTGATACAGGGCGGTTTCCAGGACCTGCTTGTTCTCCAGCATGATCTCCTGGGTCAGGGTTTTGGAGGTGTATTCCCTCTGGGTTTCGGTTCGGAAGCCGCGCCGGGTTTCAGCCGAAACCTTCGCCCCCAGGATGCGGTTCTCGATTCCGGACAGGTATTCTTCGGTAATTTCGATCCGGTCGCCTGTGAACTTGCTGGTTTCGGTGGTGCCCGGTTCGAAATTCAAGGCGAACAGATAGTTCTGGAGATCCCTTGAAATCTGCTCCTCGTTGAAGTAGTAGAGCGACTCTTTGACCTCCTGCAGGATGGTGTAGTCGTACATTCGATGAAGGGACTCCAGAAACCCCCCCGGGATCTTGGCGTTGAGGTCGGTCCTGACCTTGCCGAAATAGTTGCACAAGGTCGCCATGTTGATCAGCTTGTCCTCCCTGGCGTAGGCGGAAAAAAAATCGTTGAAGATCTTGATCGAGTCTCTTCCGGAAAACCCCTTTTCCCCTTCGGCTTGCGATTCTCCAATGATCCTGCGTCGCCTCTTGGCGGTGAAGCGCTTCCGATCCTCTTCGGTGAGCCACAGGGGGATATGCCCGGTGTAGATCTCCATTTTCAGCAGCTGCAGGTTCGTGTCGCAAAACAGGCGATATTTTCCGGGGTCTTGGATCCATTCTTTCAAGGCCTCGGAGGATTCATGGATCCTGGAGGAAATGATGACCCTGGCGAAATTGTGCAGGGTCCGCGGAAGGAAATAATCGTCGATGTGCCTGCCGAATATATTCCGGTAAATCTCAACCTCCGTGTTGAGATCCAGGACGTAAGGGATGCGGATATATTCGATCCGGTCCGAGAAGGATTGGATGTCCTGGATATTTTTCTTGTCCTCCGGATTCATCAAGGCGAAAAACAGTGAGTCGACGTTTTCCTCGATGTCGTCGATCTTGTGGACCCCCTCGCTGATGATGTTGTGAAGCTCGATGAGCCGTTCGGTGTTGTGCGACTTGATGTCCATCAGCGCGTAGATGCCGTTGTTGGTCTTGGCGTACCGGGAGAAGAGATACTGAACCCGGTTGCTGTCCTCCAGAACCGCGTTGATCCGGCCCTGGAGCATGGGGTTGCTCAGGACATGCTGTCTCGGGGGCCGGTCGCCGGGGTTGAAAACGCTGACGCCTTCTCCGATGCGCCGGTTGACCAGATACGGCCTGGCAAAGATCCGCTCGAAAACCTTTCGGGGGCTGCCGAGCTTTTCGAGCAGGGCGTCGAACAGGGAAGAGCAGATCGTGCAGGGGTTTTGCTTGAAGACCCAATCGTATTCCTTTTCGGTGAAAAGCTTCCATTTGAATTCCTGGTTTTCGAGCAGGTCGTCGAAAAAACTCCGACGGTAGATCTTCGGAACCATCAGGATCGGGTGGTCGTGGCTCGGGCAGGGGATTTCGATGCATCCTGCGCCGAACAGATCCGATTCCCCCTCCGGAGAGGGCTCTTCTGCATCCGGCGCCTCCGGCGGCTTGCGTTCGCCCGTCAACTCGAGGGCCTCGTCCTGGTCGAGTTCGGCGCTGTCCATCATTTTCAGCCAGCCGTCGAACAGCGGACGGTTCTGCAGCGGCTTCAGATCGCTCAGGGTCTTTTTCTCCAGCCGCCAGATCGTTTCGAACCGCACCCCGTCTCCGGAATTGGCGTACTCTTCGAACTTGAGCAGCAGGTTGTTGAGAAAAGTGCTCTTGCCGCAACCCGGCGGCCCGTCGAAGATATAGATCTTGTTTTGCTGGGCTCCCCGCTTCAATGCTTCGACGTGTTTGATCAACCGGTTGGCAAACAGCCGGTCGGCGAAAAAGGGGTGGTCGGTCCCTTCCACAAAGAGGCGGCCGAAATCGTACTTGACGAACTGGATCGATTCCGGATCGTCAGGGTATTCGTCCACGCCTTTTCCGACAAGCTTTTCGAACATGTCGTGGAACACCTGGAAGACGTTGCGGATGACCAGCTCCGGCCTGAGCATCAACAGCGTGAGAAGCGCTTCGAAAGACAGGACGCGACGATGCCGGTGGTGGGCGCTCATTTGCTTGTCCAGATGTTCCAGCGCGCTCTTGATTTTCACTACAGCCTCCGTGGGAAGCGGCGATTGGTGGGTTTCATCTTACCGGGACCGGAGTTTTGCTCCGGATCCGGCTTCATTCGTATTTTCCCGGGAGCCGGTGACCCCCGTTCATGCGATTGCCGAAGCGGCGTCTTTTCCAGACGGCCCTTCCAGAACCGTTCGGGAAAGCTTCCGGTCTTTCATCGTGTAGAGCACCCGCTGCCAGTCGCGTTTTTCTTTTTTGCCGCCTTCGAGTTCTACAACGGAAAAAGCGCCGGTTGCCGCTGCCTCTCCGGACGGAGCGGAGGGGGCCGGCTCACTGGTCTCCAGCTTCACCGGCGCTCCCCAGAGATATTCGATACCCATGAGCGTATTGGGGATGTAGTCCTTGATCAGCGGTTTGCCCTCGAAATGGTGGACCAGGTACAGGGCGCCTTCTTCCCGTTTCGATTCGTCGATTTCGACGTGCGGCGGGTGGTAGAGTGTGTCGATGATCATGTTCCGGTAGTCCTCTACCTTTCGGCTCTTCACGTAGTACTCCCATGTCATCTTCTGGCGGTTTGCCCGCCGCCCGGTCACAAAGAGGTTGTTTTCGGTGACGAAATCCTGATCCAGGAAGGTGCTGACAAACAAAAAGTCGGCCAGGTTCTCCCGGACCGCGAAGATGACCTGCTGTCCGGAGCCGGTATGCGTGTCGAACCGTTTTCGACCTTGAGCGTCAAGCAGCCGCTGAAACGCGATGCTGAATCGACCCTTGTCGGCGCATTCCTCGATGTGCTGAAACAGGCGCATCCCCAGTGCATAGGGGTTGAGCCCCACCCGGGGCATGGCCGTCACCCCGGCGTTGACGCGTGCAAATTCGACTTCGTGGCCGTGGATGCGCTCGTCTTCCAGAAACAGCTTTTCGTGCCAATAGCTGGCCCAGCCTTCATTCATGATCTTCGTGCGGATCTGGGGCTGCAAGAAAAGAGAGGTGTTGCGGATGATCTGGAGGATGGGTTTCATCCACCGATTCTCCTCCCGGTCCAAAAACTCGGAATGCTCCCGCAGATAGGCGAGCAGGTCGAAGCAAATGCCGTTTTCCGCCTTACGGGACTTGGCGAAAAGCGCATCAAACTCCGGGTAGCGCCGAGCGACTTCAGTAAAAAAGGATTCTTCGCCCTTCCGCTGGCCCTGGCGCTTTACCGCCTCGTTGTATGCCTCGATCTCCTTCATGTACTGGCCGGTTTTCAATTTTTTTTCGCGCTGAAGAAAGACATCGAAGTAATAATCGAGCCGAGCGGATTGCGCCGGTTTCGGGGGGCGGTGAAGCTCGGAAAGCGTCCGGTGAAACCCGACCAGATTGTCGATCCCCCGGGCAAATTCGATGACATAGTCGACCCACCGGCCTTTTTCGGCCCGCAGGCGGGCGATGAAGCGCTTGTCGGCCAGGGCCCGGGCGGTGAAGTCGTAGTCCCAGGTGTGGCGGAAAAAGAGGTTGTTCTGGAAAAAATCGATATGCCCCAGGACGTGGTAGAAGATCATCACGTTCAGCCAGTCCGGATTGTTGTCGTTGTAAAACGAGATGGCCGGACGCGTGTTGATGACCGTCTCGTAAGGGTTGCCGGGATAGAGTTCGTATTTCCCCTTTTCTTTGAGAACCTCCACGTCGTGGACCCAGTAGTCGTAGAGGGTGGGGATCATCACCTTTGGAGAGAGCTCCAGCAGGTCGCGGTTGGTGACGATATACTCCAGGGTTTCGTCCTCAAAGCGCAGTCCCGCGTCCCGGGCCCTTTCCTTGCAGCCTTCCATGATCTTCTTGGTGTGCTGGTCGATCAGTTCCATGGGGAGGCCTCTTGGTAAGCCGGGGCATACAAGCAGTGACGGATCGATTTGAGCCCGGTATGGACAGGCGCCTCTAAATCCGAAACAAATCCGAAATTCGAATGATCAAATGACAAAAACAAACCAGGCTTCTTCGGCGGCTGCTTGGGTAGCATCCGACCTTTGGTTCCCCTCTGCGTTTGTTTTGGATTTTGAGTTTTGGTCATTCGAATTTGCCCTTCGACTTCGCTCAGGGCGGTGAGCTTGTCGAACCGTTTCGATATTTGTGCTTCGGATTTCGGGTTTGCGTCCATCGGCCTTTTCCGGCGCTTCTCGGCTCTCCAGTGGTTTTTTTCGAAGCGCAGCGGTCGACCCAGCCTATTCGGAGATCAGTTTGCGGATGCCCTCGATCAGCCGCGCCTCATCGGCATCCTGGCCCATGACGTCGAGTCGGATCAGCTTGGGGCTGCGCTGGAGCAGATCCGACTTTACCAGGTACCGCTCCACCTCCGTCTTTTTTTCGGCGCTGGCCGGATGCTCGGCCACCGTGACGCCGACGCGGCTGGCGTAGCCGAGGATCTTTTCCAGCTCCGGAAGCGCCTTTTCCCCGTCGGTGTCCCAATCGTCTCCGTCGGTGCCCTGGAAAACGAAAATATTGTAGTCCCTTGCCAGGCTTTCGCTTTCCACGATGTCGTTGACCAGCCGGTAGGCGGAAAACACCTGGGTGCCGCCGGCGACCTTCAGGTTGTAGTAGGTGTAAAAATCGTCGACTTCCCGGGCTTCGGTGTCGTGAAGAATGAAACGGGTCTCGACCTGGCGGGCATACTGGTACAGCAGCCAGCTATAAATGAGCACGTGCTGGGTGACGATCAGCTCGGTGGGCTTTCCATCCATGGAGCCGGAGTAGTCCCGGATGAAAAACACCATCGCCTGGGACTCGTAGTCCTTTTCCCGGGAGAGAACCCGGTAGATCTTGTCTTTCGGGGAGACCAGAAACCGGGAGGTATCGATAGCGGTCACATCCGGTACGTTGCCCAGGGTGATGTTGGTTTCCAGAATTTTGCGCAGGGTCGCCTTTTTGTCCAGTAGCTGGCCAAAACCCTGGTGGCGATCGGTCAGATCGTAGGTGTAGCGGGTCAGAGAGCGCTTTTTTCCCTTGTCCTTCAGATTCGGAAGCTGGAACTGCTCGGTGAGAATTCGGCCCAGATCGTAGGCGCTCGATTCGACCTCGTGGCCGCCGCCTTCTCCCTGTCCCGGACCGGTTCCCGCCCCGGTGTCGTCTTGCCGGATCGGCTGTTCGCCGATCACCTCGCCTTCTTCCCCCTCTCCGGAGCCGCCGGTGCCGTCTTCTTCCTCTTCCTGGTAGGAGCGGTCGTGGAAAAGCTTTTCTTCCACGGTGGTGGGGACCACCACCACCTTGTCCTTTCCCCCCTTGCCGGGTTTGATCAGCCGACCGACGCGGATCTTCCGGGGGAATCCGTCTTTTTCCCGCTGGGCATCGCGTTCGAGCAGCTCGTCGATCGATTTGAGCTGGGCGGTCGGCCCGGTTCGCGGCGAGGAAAGGGCCTGGAGGACGAACAGGTCATGCCAGTCATAGAGGCGCTTTACCCCTGCTTCAAAGTCGTCGGCTTCGATCGCAGGCGGAAGCTCATGTGTCGCGAAGCCCTCCTTCTCGGCGCGTTCGGGCGCTTGCGGCTTTGGGTCATCGCGCTGGCTGCCGGACTTCTTTCCCATTTTCAAACTCCGGGCGATGGTCGGTTCGCATCGCTGGAATGTTGGGAGGCCGGGCGGCTGGGAGGCTGAAACCAAAAAGATATCCCCGGGTTGCTTTTTACCCTATGCTTCCCAGCCTTCCAGCATCCTGGCTTCCCGGCAATAGATACCTTCCTTCCACTTCATCTTTCGGATAAACGACGCACCATTGGAAATGAGCGCCCCTTTCAGGATTCATCTTCCTGGGTGCAGAAGTACTCGATCGTTTTCTGGGCGCAGGTGCGGCAGTAGCCCAGCTTGTTGAGCATCGTGTCGATCATCCGGTCGTAGAGTTTCTGGTTTTCTTCATTGGTCCGGTTGGCCAGAGCCCCGATCAGGCTGCCGGCGCCGGCGATGTCGGATTTGAGCCGGACATCGGTGACCGCCTTGACCAATTCGAGGTTGTCCATGAAGTCGTAGTTCGGATCCATGGAGATTTTCTGCCCGTAGATCTTTCGAATCGAGGTGCGAAACGTTTCCCGCTGCTCGGCGGTTTTGAGCTGCAGGCGCTCTTCCACGCTCTTGATGTAGCGCTCGTCGATCTTCAGGGCCTTGAGTTCACCGCTCTGGGGGTCCTTGTATTTCCACATCTGGTCCGGCCCCAGATTTTCAGCGTCGATACCGATGATCATGTTCACGTAGTTGAGCACGTCTTTGCGAATGGCCAGCGGTTCGTCCATGTAGGCGTTGAACATCTCGGTCATGACCCGCTCCCGGTAGAGGCCTTTGGCGGTCTTCAGGTCCTCCAGGTACTTGGCGCGGTCGTTGGCCTCGCTGACGTAGTCCAGTATCACCCGCTCCAAGGCGCGGAACACGTCATAGGCGAACATGCACTGGCCCTCGTTGGTCTCCGAGCTTTCCACCAGCAGCTGAATCGCCCGGCCGAGGTTCCGCTGCCCCAGCCCCTTTTGACCGAAGCGCTTGGTAATGTCCGGATCCTGGCTCAGGTCGTCGATCACCTCCGACAGGGTCTTGATGCTCTTTTCCCCGGCCACCTGGCCGGCGGCCAGCTTCATGGTCTCCACCGGGGTGAGCTTTTCGGAGCGGGGCAGCCGGGTGAGAATCACCGCCACGGATGCGGCCTGGTTCAGGTTCGGATCCTGATGGAGGTATTCCTTGGTGTAGGTCGTCTTGGTTTCACTGCCGATGGCATAGCTGGTCAGCTCTTTTTGCAAGAGATAGTTCGTGTTGTGGGAGACGTAGCAGATGCGGCAGCGGTCAACGATCGGCGCTTCTTCTTTTTCCGCCATGAACCGGTTGAATTCAGAGTTGTTGCTGGTGGCGATGATCAGCGAGTCGATGGGCCACTTGTACCCGTCGATTTCGATGGTCCGGTTCTGGATGACGCCGAGGTACACCTGGACCAGATCCTTCTTGTTCTTGTAGATTTCGTCGCTGAAATGAATACCGCCGCCGGCCACGCGGGCAAGGGCGCCCCGTCGCAGGTCGAACCGGTAGGGATTGTTCGTGTCGCTGATGTGCAGCATCCGTTGGATCGACTCCTCCCCCAGCAGATCCACCGACGAGGAGGTGATCTTGTCTTTGGCCGGGTATTTGCCGGTGACCGTACCGAGGCTTTCGGTAAGCGGCACCGGGACGATTTCCACATGCTCCAGAATCCGCGCCAGATCACCGTCTGCGTGGGCGCGGAGATCGTTGAGGATGTACCCGCTGCAGGCGCCAAGCGGCCGATAGTCTTCGTAGAGAACCTCCAACTCCTGTTCGGAAAAGCCGATCTCCCGCGTCAGAAATTCACGGTTCTGTTCGGGATCTTCGAACAGGTTCATGGCCAGGATCATCGGGTCCTCGTAGGTTTGAGACTCGATGACGCTGATTTTGCCGTAGGACGCCAGCGGATCCAAATTCTTGAAGCGAAAGGTATACTTCCGGTTTTCGTCCTGCGCGAGGAACTGGCGGTAAAGGCCGCACAGATACTCCACGAAAAAGGTCTTGCCGTTGCCCGGCTCGCCCACCAGGACAAAGGCCATCTCCTTGGAGGATCCGCCTTCGGCCGCATCCTTGACGTAGGACACGAAGCTGTTGATCTCCTCGTACATTCCGATGATGTGTTTTTTCCCCTTGCGGAAGATTTTAAAATCGTAGGCGGTTTTCCCGTTGACGATCGTTTTCTCGATGTCGTCCTCGAGAATCATCCGGGCGACGCCCCGAAAAGCGTTCTCAAAGGAACGGGATCCTTCCTTGACGGCGAACAGGTGGTGGTGAAGGGGGGATGCGGCTTCGTTGGCGGACATGATGTTTCCTCCCGCAGGCTCGACGTTTACGGATGGTGCCGGGCAGCACTCCGGCAGGCTCTGGTCGTGGTCGAACGAAACGCCAGCTCCTTACAATGGTCGTAGCCGATTCGCGAGTCGAACAAGAGGGGCGGTGGAGGTGCCGGTCGGGGCGCGATACGTCACAGGCGTCGGTTCAGCGCATGCACAGAATCGATATCGGACGAGCTGAGACGACTATACCGCATCGGCGCCCGTTGTTCAACGGCAGCGGAAGGGAGGGAAGATTTCCTAGCGCCGGAAGATTTCTTCCACCTCTTCGGCGATCAATGGCCGGTAGATATCGTCGCCGATAAACTCGGCAGTGCGCCGGCCATTTTCGAAGTCGATTTTCATCGTGCAGTTGAACTTTTTTGACGCTGCCTTGACGATGCGGGCCAGCACTTCCTTGTTGGCGTCTTGAAACCGGATCGGGATCACGTTTCTCATTTTGGGCATCCTTTCCTGGGTGTACTCAGGTTCCGGGGGTTTTTATTCCATGGTTTTAACCTGTTTGATTGCAACGCCAATGCCAGGATTTGCGGCTGCGCCGAAAAATGAATCAAAGCAAGTAAATTCGATATCTTGAGCCAAGCCGAGGGATCGATTGGCGACCCGTCCAGGCAGATTTCCACCAAAAAATGAAGCACAGAAGGGCAAATGTCCGTCAAAAAACGGCAACGTGGGCCCGGTTTACAAGGTCGATGGCGCCTGTTACAGATCCACGATATCCCGTTTTCCGAAGAAATCGAACTTTCGACGGGGTGCCGCTGCAAGCCGGGGGGGCAAGGCGATGTCGGCGGCGGCACCGGCGCTTAGCGGGTTACGATTGCAAAGGAACGTTTAAAGGAGAGGATTTGCCGGTGAGACGGAAGCTTTCCCGCCAGGAATTGAGCTGGGCGCTCTACGACGTGGGCAATTCGGCCTTCGTGCTGATTGTGGTCACCACCGTCATGCCGATTTTTTTCAAGGATGTGACCGCCCGGCACCTGGATCCCGCATCTTCCACCGCGGCCTGGGGTATCACCAACGCCGCTGCATCTCTGGTGGTGGCCGTACTGGCCCCGGTGCTCGGCACGCTGGCCGACTACCGGGGAATGAAAAAGCGATTCTTTGGCGGATTTGTCGCGCTCGGGATCGTCTTTACCCTCCTGCTCACCTTTGCCGGCGCCGGTAACTGGGTATTTGCCATGGCCGTCTTTGCCGTTGCACGGATCGGTTTTGCCGGCGCAAATGTCTTTTACGATGCTTTTTTGACCGACGTGACCGTGCCGGAGCGGATGAACCGGATCTCGTCCATCGGCTACGGTTGGGGATACATCGGCGGGGCCGTCCCCTTTGTCGTGGTGATCGCCATCATCCTGGCCGGGGGAGCCGGGGGAGGGGCTGCCGGGATCTCGCCCGGGGCCTCCAGGGCTGCCTTTGTGATCGTGGCCGTCTGGTGGCTGGCCTTCAGCCTCCCCATGCTCCGACATGTCGACCAGCGCCATTTCCTGCCCCCCGATCCGAAGCCGGTCCGGGAGAGCTTCCGCCGGCTGGCACGCACCTTCGGCCAGATCCGGCGCCACAGGGGGGCCTTTTTGTTCCTGGCGGCCTATTTTTTCTACATCGACGGCGTCGATACGATCATCACCATGGCCGCGGCCTACGGCCGCGACATCGGGCTTTCGGTGAGCATGCTCATCCTGGTGGTGCTGGCCATCCAGGTGGTTGCCTTCCCCTTTGCCCTTCTTTACGGCCGGCTGGCCGATCGGTATTCGGCGCGGGCCATGATCTATGCCGGTATCGGGGTCTACACGGTCATCGTGCTGATCGGGTTTTTCCTGCCGGCGATGCCCGCCGGGGTCAAGGTCTATGCCTTCTGGCTGCTGGCCATGCTCGTGGCCACCTCCCAGGGCGGCATCCAGGCCCTGAGCCGAAGCTATTTCGGGCGGCTGATTCCGCCGCAGCAGAGCGCCGAGTTTTTTGGTTTTTATAATATATTCGGCAAGTTTGCAACGATCATCGGCCCCTTTCTCATGGGGGTGGTGGGCCAGGCGGCCGGCGACTCCCGCTACGGGATTCTGAGCGTTCTGGTGCTGTTCGTCATCGGGGGGCTGCTTTTGCGGAAGGTGCAGGACCCGGTTTAGGGAATTGAAGATTCAAGATTCCAGGTTCCAGATTCAGGGGACGGCGGTTTAGAGGGTTTGTCGGAATACCATGCCCATATCCTCGGGCGTCATCCCGGTCCCGGGTCATTTCCGGGGCAGGCTGCAGCCGTGGTTCGGCAAGCTCACCACCAGCCGTCTCGCCGACCCGTTTGATCCAGCAATAAAAGCGCGAAGCGGTTTTATATGCCGAAACTGTTGACACACTGGGTTTTTGCCGAGGATCTGCGGCGCCGGATGCCGAAGGGTTGGCGGGTTCGGAAGGCCGTGGACCGGAATCCCTATCTTTACCGGTACGGGGCGGTGGCACCCGACACGCCGTTCTACCTTCTCTGGGGGCCGGGTAGCGACGAACTGAACCGGCAGGCGGAGGGGTTTCACGAGCGGGGCGAGGGTATCGAACGCTTCCTGTCGGCCGCCGGAGAAGCAGCCGGATCGGTGGACGGAGAGCAGCGGCTCTCCCTTGTCGCCGGCATTTTCTGCCATGCGGCGGCAGACGCGGTCTTTCATCCGATGGTCTATTACTATAGCGGATTTGGGACGGCAAGCGCCCGGTGGCGGCATCACCGGATCGAGGGGTTCATCGACCTTCATTTCAGCGGCAACTTCAGACGGCCCGAAATCCGCCGGCTCGACGAGATTCTACGGGGCCTGGAGGTCGACGTCGACACCCTGATCGACTGGCTGGCACAGCTGTTCGACCTGGACCCGAGCCGGCATCGTTTCCATCTGCGCCGGGCGCTGCAGCGAAACGTGCTTTTCCTCAAGCTGTTTGCCAACCGCCCGGCAAGGCTGCTGGCCGGCTGGGCGGCACCATCCGCCCCGGTGGGGCTCAAGGCCTACCTGGCCCACTTTTATCCCTACCGGCTTCCGGCACCGGGGCGGCTGTTTCCCGAGCCGATCGTCTACCGAAACCCGGCCACCGGCCGTCCGGAGAAAAAACGCATCGAAGAGATGGGCAAAGAGGCGGTCGACGACGCCCTGGCGGTCCTGGAAAACATCGAAATGGGGCGGCGGCGGATTGCGGATCTGCTGCCGGCCGGCTGGAACCTTCACACCGGCGTCGGCGCCCTGCCCAAGGCCGCCATGTCCTTTTTCGACACCGAAAGGCCGGTCCGGGAGATCGTCGGCCTGCAGTAGGCCCTATTGTGCTTTCAGAGGATTCCCTCCCCCCGGGTGGGAGAAGGCCCGGGTGGGGGGGAAAAATCAGAGTTGGCTTTGATGCCCGGCAGCCTGCCTTCGACAAGCTCGGTGGAGCCGCCGCAGGAAGTGTTCAATAATCCTTTTTTCAGAGCGCTTGCGTCATTTCCTACCCGGTTCGACCTGCGAGACGGTTGTCGAACCATCAGGGTTTCGGGTCGTTTTTCCGGCAAGCGCTCTAGTGCGTCGTTTTAAAGCCGGGCATGAAAAAGAGGGGATCGTTTAGCTTTTTTGACAGAAACGCCTTCACCACATCGTTCACATTGCCGGCCACGCCGCAGATCAGGCCAATATGGAGCTGCTCGAGGATCTGGCTCAACTCTTCACTGATGCCGCCGCAGATGACCACAGACGGCTGGAGTCTCCGCAGAATGGGGATCCGTTCTTCAATCGTCAGGTTGTCGAGGTAGATTTGATCTCGATCGATTTCCTTCCCATCCTGGACAGTGATGACCAGGACACGCGTGCAGGAATCAAAGACGGGGGAGATCCGCTCCTGAAAGATGGGCACCAGTATTCGTTTCATTCCCCGTGACTTTCCATCGAGCACCCGCACGCGGAGGCCAAATGAGAGCGGTGGTGGGCCTTGGCAATTGCCCACCACTTCTCATTGATCGAAATCCTGAAATGGCCTCCGCCGGGTGAGGGAGGAAGATGATCGCCGCCGTGGGCGGCGTCGAAAAGGTGCCACTCCCGCTCCTCCATCCCCGGCTCCTCGGTGGAGCTTTGTTCCCGGCCGTTTTCAGCGTCTTCCGGGTCTGTATACCAGACAGAGACCCTGCAGCCGGCCACCGATTCGGACGGGAGACAGTGGACGTCGCCCCCCTCCAGGTGAAACTCGAAGCCCGGCGTCCCGACCGTCTGCACGCGGCGCGGCCCCTGGCGCCCGGCAAAGGAGTGAAGACAAAGAAGGGTGTCGAAGAGAGGATACCCTGCCTCGATACCGGAAAGCTCGCGAACGATCCCGCCGGGCGGCGGGCCAAGACTGCCGTCGATGGTGCGAAGAGGCTCCATCGACTCAAAGCAAAACCGCGAGATTCGGCCGCTGTCGTCGGCATCCACCGTGAGACCCGCGACGGTAAACAGATCCGGAGGAATCTGATCCTGGGCCTCGAACGTCGGGGTGTGGGTATGATCGAAGGATTGGCTTTGAATCAGTTCCTGCTCCTGGGGTGAAAACCGCCTGAATATCCGGCGCTGGCGGTACGGGTACAGCTTGATCGAAAACTGCGCCCACGACCCCTGGCCGCCGGTTTCCCGTTGCCCTGCATGCACCAGTTCCAGGCGGTATACCCCCGGCGCCTCTGAGATCCACAGATACCAGGCCGGTACGTCAGTCCAGACCTGGCTTGCCCGCTGCAGGCCGGATTCCCGCTGCAGGTCTTCGCTCCAGGAGGCGACGACCAGCAGCTCCTCGATCTTGGTTCTGAAGTTGCTTACCGGATCGATTTTACAGCCCTCCTTTTAGAAGAAACAATTCCTTGACGACGTCGAGCTTCGGCCTTCCTTCCGTTTCGATCCCGTATTGCCGGGCCGTTTCCATCATGATGTCATCCGGGTAGGCGAGGGTCAGGGCGTAGCTGCTCTCATAGGAGGAAAAGAACCGGTCGAACTCCTCCCTGCGCCGCGCATCTTCCAGTCCGGCTTCGAAATCAGCCACACAGCGGCCGATCCGGCTGGGCAGATACCGGGTAAAGAATTGTCGCTTCTTGCTGTCGACCATATCCGCCTTCCTATCTGTCTTTTCGGGTCAGGGGCCAGCCGTCGAAAAATTCGCTCTGGATCAAAACGACGCTCAGAAACAACAGCGACCAGACCAGGGGGGTGTCGCCCGGTTGCGCAAACCCTTCGACCTTGGCCAGGAAGAACGTCGCCAGCGGCGAAAAGTAGAACCAGTAGATCAGCATGCCCAGGGCGACGACGATGAGACTGCGCAGGATGCACCGGGCCCACACGTTTTTCAGGTTCGGGAAATTGTTGAAGTAATTTTTCCAGATAAAGGCGGCCAGGATGAAAAAGCCGGCAATTTCTCCGCCGTGGATGTAGCGCCAGTCCGGGCCGTCCGTATACTGCCCCCCGACGAAGGGTTCGTACCACACGACGATAAAGATCTGCAGCAGCACCCAAAGCAGGATGATGCCCAGGGTCAGGGTGGAGATGAACACCACAAAGCCCCTGAGGAAGCTGCCCTTCCCGGATTCGTCGAAAAGATGCCACGGGCGGCCATCCCAGAGAAGCTCCGAGAACACGACCCATACCAGTGTGCACAGGATCAACCCGAGGCTGAAAAATGCACTCCCGGTTCCGGCCAGAGCTTCCCACCACGGCGCCACACCGGCCTTGGTCTGCGCCGGGTAAAACAGGTAGCACACGTGGGGGTGAAACAGCAGCACATAGAACAGGTTGACAAAGAAGATAATGGCGAAGATTTTCGATACCGATTGAACGCCGTGGGTATCGTTTTCCCAGGGCCATCGCCCGAATCCAAGGTCCCAGAAAAGCACCATCCACAGAAAAGCGGTGCAATAGTAGACGACGGCCGTCGAAGCGTTTTCCCGGGCCACGAAGGGCTCGGCACCGATGCCGCCCCCGGCCACGATCGAGTCCGGGCTGAAGTAGGCGACGCCAAAACCGCCCAGAAGGCCCCGAAAAACGACGTAGTAGAGAAAAATCATGACGAAGAAAGAGATGACGGTCAGGATCAACCCCCTGGCTGCCGGGTGGCCGACCTTGAACTGTCGGCCGAAGACGGCAGGATACTCGACAACCTTCGTCATCAACAGGATGCTGGAGAGGAAGACCACGATGAGCGAAAATCCATACATCGGTGTATACAGTTTCATCACCGTGTTCGGATTCATGAAAATATACCACAGAAGCCAGACGATGACGAAAACGATGGCGAGATTGACGAGCCCGAAAAGGTAGTTGAAGTTTCCTCCTGTGTTTTCATCGGTCATAGACCACCTCCCTTGAACGGGGGAAGAAGGCTGCCGGATGGACACCCGGCAGGGACTTCTTCCCTTGTTCCAAATGCATCAGCCAGGCAAACACGCATCCGCCCACCGGTCGGATCAGAAGGTGACGACATCCCCATTGGTGAGAAAAACGTTGCTGGCCTTGGCCACCGTCGAGTACTTTTTATAGCTTTTGTACGTGTCGGTTCCCTTGACCACCGGAATCCCTGAAGCGGCAGCCTTTTCCGCCCAGACCCAGCCGGTGCAGTGGTTGCACCCCAGCTTCTGGATGCCGAAGCCCTTCACCCCTTTGATGATGTCGTCGAACTTGGGTTCCCAGGTCTCGAACAGGCTGATGTGAAGGCCGCCGTAGCAACCATACGGTTTGTACCCCTCGAAATTTCTTCGCGCATGGGAAAACAGCGACAGGATGCCGGGATGGCAGCAACCGGTCACCGTGACGATTCCCTTGTCCTTTACATTGAAATACAGCACGTTTTCACCCCGGACCCGAAGCAGGATCGGCACGTCGAAGTTGACGACGGCCACGCCGGGCATGAGCCGATAGACACCTTCCCCGTTTTCGCCCTTCGGGTTGCAAAGCACGAGCTTGCCCGTGTGCGGGTAGTCGTTTTTGCAGATGTGGACCATCTCCCCGGTATTTTTGTCCTTGGCCTTGTGATGGGCCTTTTCCTTGAGAAGGGCCATGTCTTCCGGGTAGTAGGTTTCGGGTGCATAGATGGTGATGTCCTGCTTGCGTTTCAGGGTGGTTTCGACGCCCCAGAAGTGGTCCAGATGCCAGTGGGACAGGACGACGAACTCGGCCTCGCCGCTTTCGATCATCGCCCCGACGTTGCTCTTTTCGGTGTAGATGTACTCCATCCAGTCGTTGTTCCACCCGAAGTCCATCATGAATTTGCGCTCTTTGCCTTCCAGGGTGGTCACCGTGATCAGGGCGGAGTAGCCGCCGGCGTTGTCCCAGTCCCACGGGATGGTGTACTGGTTGGTCATGGAGCCGCCGTAATCCATGATGTTCTTTTTGAACAGGTCGTTGTTGAACCAGCTCGTCTCGGTCAGGACGTCGATCTTGAGCCCCTGGATTTCCCCGATGTC
>JASFPT010000045.1:0-19460 GCA_050115795.1 Desulfobacterales bacterium | reverse complement strand
GAGCTGGCCGGAATCGCCGGCACCGGATATCAGAGCCTGTATCACTTCACCGCGGGGCTTCCGGTGGCCGACCCCCGGCTGCGCACCGAGCCCCCCTACGCCCACCTCGATCCGCCGCGGCGTTCCGACACCGACAGGTGACCCCATGAGCCGAAATCGCCTCGCCCACGAAAAAAGCCCGTATCTGCAGCAGCATGCCGACAATCCGGTGGATTGGTTCCCCTGGGGGGAGGCGGCTTTTGCCCGGGCGGCCGAACTGGACCGCCCGGTGTTTCTTTCCATCGGGTACGCCACCTGCCACTGGTGCCACGTGATGGAAAAAGAGTCGTTCGAGGATCCGGAGGTGGCCGCGGTCCTCAACGACGGGTTCGTCTCGGTCAAGGTCGACCGGGAGGAGCGGCCCGATGTGGATGCGGTCTACATGGCGGTCTGCCAGATGCTCACCGGCAGCGGCGGCTGGCCGCTGACCCTGGCGCTGACCCCGGAGCGAGAGCCGTTTTTTGCCGCCACCTATCTGCCGAAAACAAGCCGCTTCGGCCGGCCCGGCCTGATCGAAATCGGGGGACGAATCGTCGACCTGTGGAAAAACGACCGCGGCCGGCTCCTGGAAGCGGCTTCCGGCATCCGCGGTCGGCTCGGCAGGGCCTTTCGCTATGACCCGTCTGAAATGCCCGGTGCGGAAGTGTTCGATTCGGCCTTTTCTCAGCTCCAGGCCTCCTTCGACCCGGTTCACGGAGGCTTCGGCGGCGCCCCCAAGTTTCCCACGCCCCACCGCCTTTCGTTTCTGCTGCGCTACGGCCACCGCACCGGCAACGCCAGGGCCGTGGAGATGGTGGAAAAAACATTGACCGCCATGCGCCGGGGCGGCGTGTGGGACCATGTGGGGTTCGGCTTCCACCGGTATGCCACCGATGCGCAGTGGTTTTTGCCCCATTTCGAGAAAATGCTCTACGACCAGGCCCTGCTGGCCGACGTCTACCTGAAGGCGGGCCGGATCCCAGGGCATCGGCGGTTCCTCCAGACCGCGGAGGAGATTTTCGCATACGTCTTGCGGGACATGACCGATCCGGAAGGCGGATTCTACACTGCAGAAGACGCAGACAGCGAGGGAGAGGAGGGCCGCTTCTACGTGTGGACCGCAGATGCGTTCCGCAAAGCGGCGGCCGACGATCAGCTGGCCCGTCGCTGGGCCCGGATCCTGGGGGTGACCGAGGACGGAAACTTCGCCGAGGAGGCCAGCGGGGAAAAAAGCAGCGCCAACCTTCTGTCGACGCCACAGCCCATTTCGGCCTGGGCCCGGCGACTCGGATTCGGCAAGGAGGCGCTGGCCGGCGAGTGGAAGCGGCTGTGCCAGCGGCTGCTCGAGATCCGATCCCGGCGCAAGCGCCCCCTGCGGGACGAGAAAATCCTCACCGACTGCAACGGCCTGATGATCGCCGCCCTTGCCGACGGGGCCCGCATCCTCGGGGTGCCGGAATACGGCCGGGCAGCCCGGCGGGCTGCCCGGTTTGTCCTGGCAAAAATGCGAACCCCCGACGGACGCCTGCTTCACCGCTTTCGGGACAAGGAGGCGGGCATCGCTGGCATGGCGGACGATTACGCCTTTCTGATCGCCGGGCTGTTGGCCCTTTACCGGGCCTTCTTCGATCCGGAGGATCTGGCGGCGGCGACGGTGCTGCAGCGACAGATGATCGAGGACTTCTGGGACGACGCCGACGGCGGCTTTTTCATGACAACCGCAGAGGCATCCGAGCTTCCGGTTCGCCCGAAGACGCTCTACGACGGGGCACAGCCCTCGGCCAATTCCGTGGCCCTGGAAAATCTGATGCGCCTTTCCCGGCTCACCGGCGATCCGCAGTGGGAAACCCGCGCAAAGGGGCTCGCCGCATCGGTGGCCGGAACCGTCGTTCGGCAGCCGACGGCCTTTACCCGGCTGCTTGAAGCACTCGATTCGATGGTCCATCCGGGCAAGGCGATCGTCATCGCCGGCGAGCCGGAAAGTCCCGACACCCGAGCCATGCTCGATGCGGCCGAGGCCCCTTTGCTGCCGGCCGCCGCCGTTCTGCTCAGGACCGGTAAAAACGCACGGCGACTGGCGGAACTTGCACCGTTTACCCGTCAAATGGCGCCGAAGGACGGCCGGGCAGCGGCCTATCTCGGGTCGGGGCGAAACGGTGAGGAGCCGGTCACCGACCCCGGGGTTCTGTCGGCCATGCTGCAGGGGGATCCTCCGGCCCCAGGTGCTGGATACCCTTGAGCTTCTGATGAAAATCCACTATAGATTTTTACTAGTTGGACCCATCTGCCGATTCGGCCTGAACGAAGGGAGCCCGACGTGCTGAAGCTGACGACGGCCGACTTGCGAAATCTCCCTGCCGACACCCTGGCGGTTCCCGTCTGCGAAGATGCCCCGATCCACCATCGGGGGGCGGTGGCCACCCTGGTCCGGCAGGCCTCCCGATACGAAGAATTCACCGGAAAAGCCGGCGATCTGCTGGTACTCTACGATCCGCCTCGGGCCGGGGTGCATCGGGTCATCTTTATCGGACTCGGTCCGGCAAAGGCGATAACCGTCGAATCTTTCCGCCGGATGGCCGGAAAGGCGGTCAAGGCCGCCATCGCCCGGAAACGCAAGGGGCTTTGTCTGGCCGTACCCGTAGCGAAAAAAACCGGACTCCCTGCCGACGGCCTCCTCCAGGCCCTGATGGAGGGCGCCTGCCTGGCCAACCATGTCTATGACCGGTTTCAAAGCGAGCCGAAAAAAGCGCCCCTTTCCGACATATACCTGAGGGTGCAACCAGCCGATCAAAAACGGTTTTCTCCGCTGGTCAAGACGGTTCAGACCGTTTGCGACGCCGCCTGCCTGGCCCGGGAGTGGGTATCCGATCCGTCGAATGAAAAAACGCCCCGGCAGCTGGCCGCCGCAGTCCGCAAGGCGGGCGAGTCGGCCGGCCTCCGCGTGCAGGTGATGACCGATGCCGAACTCGAGAAAAACAAGATGGGGGCGATGCTGGCTGTGGCGGCCGGCAGCGAAAACCGTCCGGCCCTGGTCCTGCTCGACCACCATCCGAAGAAGGCGAACAAGACCGTGGCCCTGGTGGGAAAAGGCGTCACCTTCGACACGGGGGGCTACAACCTGAAACCGTCCGGGTCCCTGGACGGGATGAAGGCCGACATGGCCGGCGCTGCGGCCGTAGCCGCGGTCATGATCGCCGTGGCGCGGCTCAAGCCGGCCATGAGGGTGATCGCGGCCCTGCCGATGGTGGAAAACATGGTCTCCGGTGCGGCCACCCGACCCGGCGACATCGTCCGGGCGTACAACGGCAAAACGGTTGAAATCGGAAACACCGATGCCGAGGGCCGGTTGATCTTGGCCGACGCCATGTCCTATGTCGCAGACCGGTACCGGCCCGACCTGATCATCGATCTGGCCACCCTTACCGGGGCCTGTCTGGTGGCCCTCGGGGAAAAGATCGCCGGTGTTTTTTCCGACGACGACCGTATCGCAGAGGCAATTCTGGCCGCCGGCCAGGCGACCCATGAGCGCTGCTGGCGCCTGCCCCTGCCCGAGGACTACAAGGACCTTTTGAAAAGCAAATTCGCCGACATTCGAAACATCGGAGAAAACCGGTGGGGCGGGGCCATAGCCGCCGCGCTGTTTTTATCCGAATTCGTTGCCGACATCCCCTGGGCCCACATCGACATCGCCGGGCCTGCCTACACGAAAAAGGCGGGCGACTACTGGGGTGCCGGCGGAACGGGGTTCGGGGTGAGGCTGGTCTGGGATCTGCTGGGCCGCCTGTAACGACTGGATTCTTCTGTCCCAATCGAAACAGACAGGAATCGATATCATGAAATCCGATGCTGCTGCCGGTGCGAACACCCTGGGGCTGTGCATGGGTGCATCCACCGTTTCACTGGTGCATGTGTCACTGAGGCCCGACTCGTCGGGCGGCCTGGTCCCGCGGGTCGAGTCCCACGCTCAGTTTCCCCACGAGGGCGATCCGAAAAAGACCCTCCAAAAGGCCCTGGCCGGAATCGACATCGGCGCCTTTGACCGGATCGCCGCCACGGGGAGACGTTTCAGGCACTTTGTCAACCTGAGCGCCATCGCAGAACCCGAAGCGGTGGAACACGCCTACCGGTTCGCCAAACCCGACGGGATCGACTGCCCGGCGGTGGTCTCGGCCGGCGGAGAGACCTTCATGGTCTATGTGCTCGACGGCGATGGCCGGATCGCCAACGTGCTCACCGGCAATAAATGCGCTTCGGGCACCGGCGAATTCCTCCTGCAGCAGCTCCGGCGCATGGACGTGACCCTGGAGGAGGCCGCCGAGTGGGCCGCCACCGAAGAACCCCACCACGTTTCCGGACGCTGTTCGGTCTTTTGCAAATCCGACTGTACCCACGCCACCAACAAGGGGATCCCCCGATCCAAGGTGACGGCCGGCCTGTGCATGATGATGGCTAACAAGATCCTGGAACTGCTGAAAAAGGTGGAGCGAAGAAACATCATGGTCACCGGCGGCACCACTCGGAACCGGATGATGATCGAATATCTGGGCCGCAGTATCGACAACCTCATCGTCCCGAAGGAAGCCCCCTACTTCGAGGCCTTGGGGGCGGCCCTGTGGGCCCTGGACAACGACACGCTCGCCTTTCCCGGGATGGAACATCTCTTTCGCTCCGAGGCCAACGCCTTCGACGCCTTGCCTCCCCTTGCCGAATTCCGGCCGATGGTGGAGTTCAAGCAAATGGAAATGGGCGCCGCACGACCCGGCGACCGCATCATCCTCGGCCTCGATGTGGGATCGACCACCACCAAAGCGGTGCTGGTGAGAACCGCCGACAAGGCCATCCTCGCATCGATCTACTTGCGGACCAGCGGCGACCCGGTGGGGGCCTCGCGTCGATGCTACAGTGCCCTGCTCGAACAGCTCTCGGCGCAGGTGGATCCGAAGACCGTCGAGATCGAAGGCCTCGGGGTCTGCGGATCCGGGCGACAGATCGCCGGGCTTCACGCCCTGACCGACGGGGTCATCAACGAAATCATCGCCCATGCAACGGCCGCGGTCTTCTTCGATCCGGGGGTGGATACCCTCTTTGAGATCGGCGGCCAGGACGCGAAATACACCTACATCACCAACGGCGTCCCCTCCGACTATGCCATGAATGAAGCCTGCTCGGCAGGCACCGGCTCCTTTCTGGAGGAATCGGCTTATGAAACCCTTGGCGTCGCCATGGAAGAGATCGCCGACATCGCCGTCTCCGGACGGCGGCCGCCGAACTTCAACGACCAGTGCGCGGCGTTCATCGCCTCGGACATCAAAAACGCGATTCACGAAGGAATCCCCCGGCAAGACATCGTGGCCGGCCTCGTTTACTCGATCTGCATGAATTACAGCAACCGCGTCAAGGGAAACCGGCCGGTGGGCGAAAAGGTCTTCATGCAGGGGGGGGTTTGCTACAATCACGCGGTTCCGCTTGCCATGGCGGCGCTGGTGGGAAAGCCGATCGTCGTCCCCCCCGAACCGGGGCTCATGGGTGCATTCGGCGTGGCGCTGGCCGTCCAGCACCGGATCGACTCCGGCCTCATGGAAAAGCGCCGCTTCGACCTGAAGACGCTCGCCGAGCGAAACGTCCGTTACAAAGACCCGTTTACCTGCCGGGGAGGCAAAGAGCGTTGCGACCGGCGCTGTACGATTTCCCGCATCGCCGTGGAGGGCAGGACCTATCCCTTCGGCGGCGCCTGCAACCGGTACTACAATCTTCGCCACAACGTCCGCTACGACGTGGAGAAACTCGACCTTGTCCGGGTCCGGCAGCAGCTGGTGTTCGAGGAGTTCGCCGGAAAGCCGCAGGCCGGAGCATCCAAGACCTCCCCACGGGTAGCCATCAGCCGAAGCTTTCTGTCGGCAACCCTTTACCCGCTGTATTCGACGTTTTTCTCCGAACTCGGATTTACGCCCGTTCTGGCCCAGGAGCCGATACGGCAGGGCATCGACGAGCGAAACGCCGCTTTTTGCTACCCGGCCGAGCTGGCGCACGGCTTTTTTTACGGCATGCTGCACGCAGAACCCCGGCCCGACTATATTTTCATTCCCCATTTGCGCTCGGTGGCCGTGCCCGACCGGATCTCCAACGCCTACGTCTGTCCGCTGGTCCAGGGGGAAACCTTCTACCTCCGGGCCACCTTTCGGGAATCTTTGAGGCGGCTGGAGAAATTCGGCACCCGGGTGCTGGCCCCCCTGCTCGACTTTCATGACGGGCTGAATACCGCAAAAGAGTCGATGGTGAAAATGGCCGTCCAGATGGGCGTCGGCCGCCGAAAGGCCGAGATCGCCTTTCAAACCGCCGTCGAACGTCAGCTCCGGTGCCGGGAAAGGATGCGCCAGATCGGGCGCGAAGCGCTGGCAGCACTTGAACAGGAACCGGACAGCACGGCGGTGGTGATCTTCGGCCGACCCTACAACGCGTTCGCCGAAGAAGCCCACATGGGCATTCCCCACAAGCTGGCCTCCCGGGGAGTCATGGTTCTCCCGCTCGATTTTCTCGACATCGACCAACAGCATTCCAAACGGCACATGTACTGGGGGATGGGTGAGCTCATACTCAAGGCGGCCCGGCGGGTAGAGCGGCATCCGCAACTGTTCGGGACCTACATCACCAACTTCTCCTGCGGTCCGGACTCGTTTATCATCGGCTATTTTCGGGAGATCATGGGGCGGAAACCGTCCTTGACCCTGGAGCTGGACAGCCACACGGCCGACGCCGGGCTGGAAACCCGGATCGAAGCGTTTTTGGACATTGTGGCCGCCTACCGGCAGCTATCGGCCGCCGGCGGGATCCGCCGGAAGGAATCGGCGTTTCGCCCGGCCCGGGTCCGGCTGGAAGCGGAAAAGGCCGTGGTGGAAACCTCCTCGGGACAGGTTTTGCCGATGACCGACCCCCGGGTCACCGTGCTGTTCCCGTCCATGGGCGAAATCGCCACCAGTCTTCTGGCCGCCGCCTTCGAGGCCCGGGGTTTTTCCGTTTATCCCCACCCGCCGGCCGATGAAGCCGTGCTCAAAATCGGCCGGGCCAACACCTCCTGCAAGGAATGTCTTCCGCTGATTCTGACCACCGGCACCCTGCTCAATTACGCCTGGCACCAAAAGCGGAAAGACGAGGTCCTCGTCTATTTCATGGCCACAGGGTCCGGCCCCTGCCGATTCGGCCAGTATTACATCTTCATGGAAGACCTGGTCCGCCGGCTCGAAATCCCGGATGTGGCGATGCTTTCGCTGACCTCGGACAACGCATACGCCGGGCTCGGAAACGATTTTCAGCTCCACGGCTGGTGGGCGATCGTCATCTCCGATCTGCTCGAGGACATCCGCTCGATGCTCCTGGCCGACGCCAAAGATCCCGAGACGGGAATGGGCCTGTTCCGCTCCGAGTGTGAATCGATCCGGGCGGCGATCCAAGGCGGCGATTTTCCCGCCATCGAGCGGCAGCTTCGCGCGTCGGCCAGGCGGCTTGGGGCGATCCCGTTGAAGATGCCTCCGGCGTCCGTGCCCACCGTGAACCTGACCGGGGAGATCTTCGTGCGAAGAGACAGCCTCTCCCGGCAATATCTGGTCCGCAAACTGGCCGCCATGGGATTTGCCACGGTCTGCACCCCGGTGGCCGAATGGCTGCACTACTCCGATTACCTGGTGTGGAAAGGCATCGGCAGCCCGGCCCTTTCCAAAATGGAACGACTCGGTTTTCTCGCCAAGAAAAAATTCATGGCCAACCACGAAAAGCGAATCAAGGCCGCCCTGGCGGCCTCCGGGCTGATCCGCACCGAGCCGATCAAGGTCGAGGAAATCATCAAGACCGCCGCACCTTATATCTCCGACGAACTGGCCGGAGAGGCGGTGCTGACCGTGGGCGGCGCACTGGCCGAAGTGGCTTCCCACGCCTGTGGCGTCATCGCCATCGGTCCGTTCGGCTGCATGCCGAACCGGCTCTCGGAGGCGATTCTCACCGAAGCGATGACCCGCGACGACAAGCTGGCGGCCGAGCCGGGAAACGGGCACATCAGGGCCGTGCTCACCGAGGTGGAATCGCTTCCGTTTCTGGCCATCGAAAGCGACGGATCTCCGTTTCCCCAGCTGATCAATGCAAAGCTGGAGGCCTTTCTGCTCCGGGCACGCCGCCTCCACCGGCACATGATGGCCAACGGAAGGGGAAGACATCGGCAGGTGGCCAACTGAAAAAGCGGTTCCGGGTTTCCGGTTCCAGACGCATGCACACCCCGCGCCCCATGCGGTGTCGAAGTGATCGCAACGTGTATCGGATCGCAGACCACACGCCCCGCTGCGGGCCTTTTTTGAGCGGACTTGAAAAGCGCCGCCGGCTGGCGGCGGTGCTTTTATCCCTCTTTGCCGCCTCAGCGGTCTTTTCTTCCCCCGCCGAGGGAGGTGCCGCCATGTCGTCGCCCCACGGGGTTGTCGAACTTCCTGCTGCGCGCTCCGACGGTCCCCTGTCGCTGGAGGCGACCCTGCGAGCGCGCCGTTCGGTGCGGTCCTACTCGGACCGCCCCGTGGCCCTTCAGGAGGTCGCCCAGCTGCTGTGGGCCGCCCAGGGAAAGACCGATCCGAGGGGATTTCGCACCGCCCCCTCGGCCGGCGCAACCTTCCCCCTGGAGGTGCTGGTCGCCGCTGGAAACGTCACCGGGCTGTCCCCCGGCGTCTATCGATATCGAGCGACCTCCCACGACCTGGTCGAGGTGGCCGGCGGCGACCGCCGGCCGGACCTTTTCCGGGCCGCACTGAGCCAACGAGCGGTGGCCGGCGCACCGGCCGTTTTCATCGTCACCGCGGTCTACGAACGCACCCGGGAGCGATACGGGGAAAGGGCCGCCCGATACGTCCACATGGAAGCGGGACACGCCGCCCAGAACCTATGCCTGCAGGCGGTCTCCCTCGACCTGGGGGCGGTGGTCATCGGCGCTTTTCGCGACCGCCAGGTGCAGCAAACCGCAGCCGTCACCGACGGCGAGCACCCGCTGTACCTGATTCCGGTGGGCCGGTGAGCCCGGCTTCAAATCGAACGGAGCGATGCCGATCGGGAGCTTCGGTGGATCGAACACGCCCATGGATTTTAATGGAGGGTCGATGATCTCAAACGTACACCTGAATGATCGCAAAATCGGTCAGATTCTGCTCGACGAAGGACTCGTCACCGAAGCGCAGCTCGAACAGGCCTACCGCCACCAGAAGACCGCCAAGGGGTACAAGCCGCTGGGTCAGATCCTCGTGGACCAGGGGGTCTTGACCCAGAAGCAGCTCAATTTCCTGCTGGATCGCCACCTGAAGCGGGCCCTTTTGGGCGAGATCCTGATCAAAAGCGGCCTGATCGACGAGGAGCTGCTGGAAGTCGCCCTCAAGCTGCAGAAAAAATCGGGCCGGCGGCTCGGTGAAGAGCTGGTGCAGCAAAAATTCGTCACCGAAGAGGCGATGCGGAAGGTGTTGTGCACCCAGCTCAACATTCCCTATGTGAATCTGAGAAGCATCGACATCGATACGCGTCTGGCCAAGGTGATCAACAAGAACTATGCCCAGCGGCACAAGATCGTTCCGGTGTTCCGCAAGGGCGACATCATCACCCTGGCCATGGACGACCCCACCAACAAGGATGTCGTCGAAGAACTGCAGAACATGACCGGACTGATCGTCCAGGTGGTCAGCGCCACCAGTTCGGACATCGAGGACGCCTACATCCGCCTCTACGAGCGATTTTCCCAGACCGGCAGCGACGGCCTCGGCATCGAGCTGATCGATGACGAGATGGAGGAGGGCGACTCGCTCAAGTACGTAGGCACCAAAGACGCCATGACAGCCGACCGGATGGTCCAGCAGATCATCCGGATGGGACTGGAGAAAAACGCCTCCGACATCCACATCGAAAGCGGAGACCGCCAGCTCGCGGTGCGCTTCCGGATCGACGGCGTTCTCAAGGAACCCTTTCTAGGCGACATGCAAAACGACCTGAATGCCAACCGAAGGCAGGTCATCTCCCGGATCAAGATCCTTGGAAAGCTCGACATCGCCGAACGCAGACGGCCCCAGGACGGCAGTTTTCGCGCCCAGGTGCTCAAGGAGGGCCGCTCCCTGAAAATCGACTTTCGACTGTCGGTGCTGCCCGGATACTACGGGGAAAACGTGGTGATCCGGGTCCTGGACGCCCGAAACGCACCCAAGTCGGTCGAAAGCCTCGGGTTTTCCAACGAAGTCACTTCGCGGCTCCGCCAGCTGCTGGCCCGGAACCACGGCATCATTCTGATCACCGGCCCCACCGGCTCGGGGAAGAGCACCAGCCTCTACGGCGCCCTGATGTCGATCTATCGCCCCGGCATCAAGATATTGACCGCAGAAGATCCGATCGAATACGTCTACGACAACATCACCCAGTGCGAGGTGAACACCAAGATCGGGAACACGTTCGCCGGCTACATCCGCGCGTTTTTGCGGCAGGACCCGGAAGTGATCATGGTCGGTGAGATCCGGGACGCCGAAACGGCGGAGATGGCCTTCGGGGCCGCCCAGACCGGACACCTGGTGCTGTCCACTCTCCACACCAACGATGCCGTCAGTTCGGTCTCCCGCCTGCTGGGACTCGGCATCGAACGCAACCAGATTACATCGGGCCTGCTGGGGGTTCTCTCCCAGCGCCTGGTCAGAACGATCTGCCCCGAGTGTGCCAAGGAGTATGTGCCTTCCGAGGAACTGATTCAGGAATTTTTCAGAACCCCGCCCAAAGGCTTTCAATGGTACCGGGGGGAAAAATGCACGGCCTGCAACTACACCGGCTACAAGGGCCGGGTGGCCGTCGCCCAGCTCTGGGTACCCAACGACAACGACATGATCCTGATCAACAAGGGCGGTTCCGCCGAAGAGCTTCGCAAAAGTTCCTATGCCAGCACCACCTTCATGCGGGATGAAGCGGTGAAGCTGCTTCGAGAAGGACGAACCAACCTCGAGGAGCTGATTCGAACGCTTCCCTACGCGAACATCTACGACTCCCGTTCCCTGTCCTCCGCCGAGAAAGACGCAGACTGAAGCGGACCCCGCCGGTCGGTGGAGACGGGGCGGAGGAACTATCGATTCATGCAACCATCGCTGCTGACTCAAACCGGATCGTTGCTGGGCAGGGCGCTGCTGGGAGCCTGCCGGGATCTGGCCCCCATCGTTTTGGTCATCGCCGCATTCCAGGCCCTGGTTCTGCAACAGCCGTTTCCCGAGCTGATCTCGGTGATGACCGGCCTGGGGCTGGTCGTGGTCGGGCTGGCCCTTTTCGTGGTGGGACTCGACATCGGTCTGTTTCCCCTGGGCGACACCCTTGCCGAGGAGTTCGCCCGCAAGGGGAGTCTGTTCTGGCTGCTGCTGTTCGCCTTTGCCCTGGGGGCGGGAACCACCGTCGCCGAACCGGCACTGATCGCGGTGACCCGGGAAGGGGCGGTCGCCGCCGCCACATCCGGCCTCATCGAAAACATCCCCTCCGCCATCGATCGGTACGCCCTGGGCGTCCGTCTGACCGTGGCGGTGTCGGTGGGGGCCGCCATCGTTCTCGGGGTCCTGAGGATCCTCCGCGGCTGGCCGCTTCCGGTATTGATCATCGGGGGATACCTGCTGGTCATGGTCATGACCCTCTTTGCGCCGCAGGAAATCGTCGGACTGGCCTACGACTCGGGGGGTGTGACCACCTCGACGGTCACCGTACCGCTGGTGACGGCCCTTGGCGTGGGTCTTGCCCGGACGATCCGGGGAAGAGATCCGGTCACCGACGGCTTCGGTCTCATCGCCCTGGCGTCCCTGACGCCCATGATCTTCGTCATGCTCTTCGGCCTGTTGGTTTACTAGGAGGAAGATGGAACTCTTGTTCAGTCCAGGCCGCCTGCTGCTGGCCACGGCAAAAGACGTGGTGCCGGTCCTGATGCTGCTGGTGCTGTTCCAGACGACGGTTCTCCGGCGGCCGATCCCGCGGCCGGGCCGCATCGTCTTCGGATTTTTCCTGGTACTGGTGGGCATGACCTGTTTTCTGGGCGGCCTCGATCTGGCCCTCTTCCCGGTGGGCCGGACCATGGCGATTCTGCTGACCGAAGGCGCCCAGCGCGGCGGCCAGGCGACCTGGAGTTCCTACGGATGGGTCTACCTGTTTGCCTTTCTGATCGGATTTTCCACCACCATCGCAGAGCCGTCCCTGATCGCCGTGGCCCACAAGGCCCAGGAGGCCTCCCGACGGTCGATCTCCGCCTGGGGGCTCCGGATCGCCGTTGCGGTGGGGGTGGCCGTCGGCATCGCGCTGGGCACCTTTCGAATCGTCACCGGCACGCCCCTGTACCTGTATATCCTGATCGGCTATGTGGCGGTGGCGGTGCAGACCGTCTTGGCGCCGAAGATGATCGTGCCGCTGGCCTACGACTCGGGCGGGGTGACCACCTCGACGGTCACCGTCCCCCTGGTGGCGGCCCTCGGATTGGGGCTGGCCTCCACCGTGCCGGGGCGAAGCCCGGTGCTCGACGGATTCGGACTCATCGCCTTTGCCAGCCTGTTTCCGATCATCAGCGTGCTCGGCTACGCCCAGCTCGCCCAGTGGAAGACGCGGCGCAGAAGACACCGGAGAACGGGGCCGACAGCCGGTTAGGATCGCACCCGGACGGGCCCCGGCGGCCGATGTCAATACCGCCTTGCCGAAAGGCAGAGCGGCAATCCGGCGAAAGCGGCCGGACAGGAGGGACTCATGGGGTTCAAGTGCATCGTGGCGATGGTGAAACCGGACCTGACCGACAAGGTCGTCGAGTCGGCAAAGGGGGCCGGCGCCACCGGGGCCACCATCATCGACGCCTCCGGGACCGGGGCGCAGGAGGCGAAAACCTTCTTCGGTCTCAGCCTCGACATCCGCACCGAGGTGGTGCTGTTTCTGGTCACCGGCGACCGGGTGCCGCCGGTTCTCTCGGCAATCCGGGAAGCCGGGCGGTTTCACGAGCCGGGCACCGGGATCGCATTCGTCCTGGCAGTGGAGTCGGCCATCGGTTTTGAGAGCCAGATGCCCGACGGCCACCTGTAAGCACGCCCGGCACCGACGCCGTCTCGAGTCGCCTTGTGCCGCGGCGCCGCTGAAGAAAACAGACCGGGTTTACTGCGGTGCGCGCTGAAGCCTCCGGGCTCTTTCACGCAAAGGCCGCCCTCACCGCCACCACCTCGCCTTCGGCGCACGTCCTTCCCTCGGCGGACACCGTGCAGGCCACGACCGTCTTTCGCTCATGCATCTCCTGAATCGTCGACCTGAGCTGAAGCTCCGCCCCGATCGGGGCGGGTGCCAGATAGCGGACATTCAGGTTGCCGGTGACAAACAGGATCTCCGGATCGGTTCCCGGCGAACGGTTTTCCCGGTCGTAGGCGGCGGCCACGGCGGTGCCGATGCTGTGGCAGTCGATCAGGCAGGCGATCAGCCCACCGTAGACGACACCGGGAAACGCCGTGTGATAGGGCTCGGGGGTGAACCGGAAGGTTCCCTCCGTCCCATCCCACTCGGTCTGGATCCTGAGCCCCCGGGGATTGTTTTTCCCGCACCCGTAGCAGACGGCAATCTCGTCACGGTAGAAGTGCTGAATGATGGTCTTTGACATGGGGCTTCCTCCGGTCAGTCGATTTTATACGTCGGGTACTCGACCCGCGAATCCTTGCACTTCGGGCACCGGCCCGGCCGGGTGAAGCGGCGCCGCTCTGAAAAGACAAACCCGCAGGCCAGGCAGGAAAAGGGCAAAACGACCAGCTTTTTTTTCTGGGCCTTCATGGACCGGGCAATGTGGGCCAGGTGCTCGTAGACCTCTTTTTCCTTGATGCCCAGCATCTGGGAGAGCTCCCTGGCGTCGCGCTCTTCTTCTTCGAGCAGTCGAATGATCTCCTGCCGAACGGTTTTCATTTTCCTCCATGCCGATAACGGAAACGTTTTCAACGCTAAGGCGCAAAGAACACAAAGAGGGGCGTTCTTTCTCAAAAAAGATAAAACGCCGTTCCTGGCGAGCTTTGCGCCTTTGTGGTTCAATCGGTTACGGGGATCTTGCCACACAAAGCTTCAACCAGTATTCCAACTCCCCGGTGGCCAGGCAGCGCCGGAGCTTTTCGATGACCAGCCGGTCGGTGGGAAATGCGATCTTTTCCGGCAGCCGCTCCAGGGGGAAAAACCGGGCCCGGTCCGCATCGCTTCCGGCGGCGATCTTTCCCGCGGCGGCGGTCGCCCAGAACCAGATGCCGGCGGTCAGGAGTTCCGGATCGTGAAAGTTGGAGTGGACCGCAAACACCGGCCCGATCTCGACCGAAAGCCCGGTTTCCTCCTTCATTTCCCTTCTGGCCGCATCCCGCACGTCTTCGCCCCATTCCACATGGCCGCAAGGGATGCACCAGGCCCCTGCGTGGGAGCCGGTCCGGCGCACCATCAGCAGCCGGCCGTCTTCGACCAGGACCACCGCCACCCCCGCGGTGGGGTTCCGGTAGCGCGGCGCCCGGCACTGCGGGCAATAATCCCGCCGGCCCTGCGCCTCGAGCCGCTGTCCGCAATCAGGGCAATATCGGTGTGGCGGCATGAAAGAACTCCGTCGGTAAGGTCACCATGGTACGAACCATAGCCGGGCCGGGTGCGGATGGCAAGAAGGGCCGATTCCCCAAAGGCCGCGGTGGCAGGCAAGATTGTCCGACCCTCAGGTTTGTGGTATGCAAAGCGGGTAAAAGCCGTTCGGGAAAAAAGTCCGGGGGAAAACAGCCGCATTCCGAACCGAACTCGCCTCGATCGCCACCCCGGTGAACGATTCCGATCGCCGGAATCGGCATCGGGAAGGACCTATTTATCCATGCCGGAGCAAACCGCAGCCAGCGAACAGGACGTCGGCTTCCTGGTCCTTTCCGGGGACCCCCGACGACTGTGCGGCATCCCGGACCGGTCCGTCCACCTGGCTGTGACCGTGCCGCCACGCTGGCCGATTCGCGCGTCTTCTTCCGCCGCCATGGTTTTCGGTGCCGGCCTCGACTACCGCCCCTTTCTCGCCGAACTGGGCCGGGTGATCGAAGAGATATTCCGCGTCTTGGTTCCCGGCGGCCGGATGGTCTGCATCGCCCCGGACATCTGGCTGTCCCGGCGACGCCACGGCCGGCATCGGCTGCTTCCGTTTTCCGCCGATGTCAGCCTGCTGTGCCGGGATATCGGTTTCGACCACCTGACGCCGATCATCTGGCATCGTCCGCCCGCTCGACGAAGCCCCTCTTTTTTCGGCAAACCCTACGAACCCAACGGCGGGATTCGCAGCGACGCGACGTTTATCCTGATGCAGCGCAAGCCCGGGGGCTACCGCCGACCGACGCCGCTGCAGCGTCGTCACAGCCGGATCGACCGGGACCGATACCGGCAGTGGTTCCGCCAGATGTGGACCACGGCCCGTGTCGACGACCCGGTTGAATCTCTTCCGGTGGAGATCGCAGAGCGGTTGATCCGGATGTTTTCTTACTGGGGCGATACGGTCTTTGACCCGTTCTGCGGTTCCGGGGCCGTCCTGGCCGCCGCCCTCAAGTGCCATCGAAACGGCGTCGGCGTCGAGGCCGACCCGGAAGTCTGCCGCATCGCGGTAAACCGGGTACACGAAGCCAGCAACCCGCTCTTCAACCGAATCCGCTTGGAGTGCCGGCCGCTTTCCGATCTGGCCGAAGCGGATTTCTTCCCTCCCCGGCCATGACCTCCCCCTTCCGTGTACCGAACGAGGAAATTGGCGACCGGATCCGGCGTGTTCAGACCGAACTGCGCCAGGAACAGATCGACGCCCTTTTCGTCGTGCAGCGGGCCGACCTGTTCTACTTTTCCGGAACCGCCCAGAACGGCTGCCTCTATATCCCGGCAGAGGGCGATCCGGTCCTTTTCGTCCGCCGCTACGCTCCCCGGGCACGGGAAGAATCCGGACTGGAATGGATCGTGGAAATCGGCTCGCTTCGGGAGCTGACCGACCGGATCGTCGACTTCTTCGGCCCCGGCCGCGCCAGGATCGCATTCGAACTCGACGTGCTTCCCGTGCGCGAGTTCGAATACTACCGGGAGCTGCTCGCACCGGCGGCCGTGGCCGACGGCTCGCCGACGATTTTAAAGGTCCGTTCCGTCAAATCGCCATGGGAGCTGCTGCAGATGGATGCGGCAGCCGCCCTCTCGGCAAAGACGTTTGCCCACATGCGAACCATTCTGGAGCCGGGGCTTTCCGAGATGGCCTTCGCCGGGCTGGTGGAGGCCTACGCCAGGGCCAACGGGCACGCGGGGATGCTGATGACCCGCGCCGCTGCGGAAAACGCCTACCCGTGGCACGTGGTCTCCGGCAAAAGCGGCGGCGTGGGCGGCGCCATCGACTCGCCGGTTTCCGGCGAAGGAACCTCCCCGGCATTTCCCAGCGGTGCGGGCCACCGTCTGCTGACGCCGGGAGAGCCGATCATGGTCGATTTCGGCACCGTGCTAAACGGATACCACATGGACGAAACCCGCATGTTCGCCATCGGTTCGATGCCTGAAAAGGCGCGGGACGCCTGCGGGGGGGCCTTGGAAATCCTGGACGATCTGGTGGGCGCCGTTCGACCCGGGGCGGTCACCGGAGAGCTGTTCGAACGGGCCGTTGCCTGCGCGAAACGACTCGGCTACCAGGACCCGTTTCTCGGACTGCCCGGAACCAAGTCCAGGTTCGTCGGCCACGGCATCGGGGTCGAGCTCGTCGAACCGCCCATGATCGCCAAAAACAGAAGCGATGTTCTGCTCCCCGGCATGACCATCGCCCTGGAGCCGAAGATGTGCTTCCCCGGCGACTTCGCCGTGGGGGTGGAAATCGTTGTCGCGGTGACCGATCAGGGGTGTCGGCGCGTATCCCAGGTTTCCACCGGGATTACGATCGTCTGATTTAAAGTGGTTTCAAGACAAAGGGGAGGTTCCGGCCATTACCGCAATCGACGACATCATTGAGGAGCAGCGGGCGTTTTTCGAATCCGGCGCCACGAGGGGCATTGATTTCCGCCGCCGCGCGCTGGACCTTCTCCGGCAGGCATTCGTCGACGGGGAAGCCGAAATCCTGCGGGCGCTGCAGGCGGATCTGGGGAAAACGGCCCACGAAGGCTACCTGTCCGAAGTCGGATTGGTGTATGACGAGATCCGCTTTGCCCGCCGCCGCCTCCGCCGGTGGGCGAGGCCCAGGCGTGCCCATACCCCCCTGATCCACTGGCCGGCCGCCAGCGTCGTCCGCCCCGAGCCGTACGGAATTTCGCTGATCATTTCCCCGTGGAACTATCCTTTTCAACTGGCGGCTGCGCCCCTTGTCGCCGCCGTGGCCGCGGGCAACTGTGTGATCCTCAAGCCGTCGGAGCTTTCGCCGAACACCTCCGGCGCGATTGCCCGGATCCTTGGGCGGTGGCTCGATCCAGCGCATGTGGCCGTGGTGGAGGGCGACGTGGCGGTCAGCCGATCGCTCCTCGACATGCGCTTCGACAAGATCTTCTTCACCGGCTCCACCCGCGTCGGGAAGATCGTGATGGGCGCCGCCGCCCGGCGCCTCACCCCGGTCACCCTCGAGCTGGGGGGGAAAAGCCCCTGCATCGTCGCAGAAGACGCCGATCTGCCCACGGCCGCCCGCCGCATCGCCTGGGGAAAATTCATCAACGCCGGCCAGACCTGCGTGGCTCCGGACTACCTGCTCGTACACGAGCAGGTCAAAGAAGACCTTCTGAATCGGATCGAGGCATCGATCGGCGCTTTTTTCGGAAAAGACCCGCAAAAAAGCCCCGACTATTCCCGGATCATCAACCGGGAGCATTTCGACCGCCTCTCCGGTCTTCTGGGCGCAGGGCGGATTCGATGCGGCGGCAGAACCGATGCGGACGACCGCTACATTGCCCCCACCGTGATCGACCGGATTTCCTGGGGCGATCCGATCATGGAAGAGGAGATCTTCGGCCCCCTTCTTCCCGTGCTCTCCTTTTCCGACATCGACGAGGCCGTCGCATCGGTGAAAAATTGCCCCGACCCGCTTGCCCTTTACTTTTTCGGAAAGAGCGAGAAGGAGCGGAAAAAGGTCGTCAATGGGATCTCCTTCGGCGGCGGCTGCATCAACGACACCCTGCTCCACCTGGCCAATCCGCACCTTCCCTTCGGCGGCGTGGGGCAAAGCGGCATGGGCGTCTACCATGGCAGGGCGGGATTCGACGCCTTTTCCCATTCGAAAAGCATGCTGAAGCGGACTTCTTTCCCGGAGCTGCCAGTCCGCTTCCCGCCCTACTCCCGGTGGAAAACGTGGCTGGCCCGGATGCTGTTCCGGCGATAAAACCGCCGACGCGATTTTATAAAAGGTTGAACAATTCATTCACCCCAAGGAGCCATAGGCTTTGGCCGGCCTTTCAAGAGAAAATAGCCGAGAAAAGAAGCCGCGCCCCGCCCTGTTCATCCCCTGCCTGGTCGATTCGTTCGCTCCGGAGGTGGGCGAGGCGGTTGCGACCGTGTTGCGCCGGCTCGGTCTGGATCCGGTCTATCCCGACAGACAGACCTGTTGCGGGCAGCCGGCGTTCAATTCCGGATACCGCGCAAGGGCCCGGACCGCGGCCCGGCGCTTCATCGAGATCTTCGAAGCGCACGAGCACGTGGTCTGCCCGTCCGGATCCTGCGTGGCGATGGTTCGTCACCACTATCCGCAGCTCTTTGAAGAAGACCGGCATTGGGCGGACCGGGCGGCGACGGTGGCCCGCCACACCTTCGAGTTCACCGAGTACCTGGTCGATGTGCTGGGCGTCGAAGATCTCGGGGCCTCCTTTTCGGGCCACATCACCTACCACGACTCCTGCCATCTGCTGAACGCCCTGGGCGTCGCCCTTCAGCCGCGGCGCTTGATCGGAAAGGTCGCCGGGGCCGAATTTCGTGAAATGCCCGATTCGGACCACTGCTGCGGGTTCGGGGGCAGCTTCTCGGTGAAGTACCCGGACATCTCCGCGGCCCTGCTCGAAGACAAGGTGAAAAACATCGTGGCCTCCGGGGCCCAATGGGTGGTGGGGGCCGACATGGGGTGTCTGCTGAATATTGAGGGGATGCTGCATCGGAAAGGGCTGCCGGTGAAGGTGATCCACATCGCCCAGCTGCTGGCCAGCCGGCTATCCAAATGAAACGGAACTCACATTGTCTCCCGGTTCACGTTTTGAAACCGGTTGGAGGCCCAAAATAAACCCTGTGATTCGACCCATTCACTTTTAGCGTAATTCGTACCCTTTTGCGGAAAGAGCCGGGCAGGAATTCTATTAAAATATATCCTTATTTTTATTCTTCATTTTCTTTGCTCGCCCAAAGAAAACGAAGCAAAAGAAAGGGCACCCTGCGTCCCGCTTTTCCCGCCCGCTTCTGCGATGCTCGGCGCGGGACGATGGGGGGGGGGGTGA
>JASFPT010000044.1:0-19552 GCA_050115795.1 Desulfobacterales bacterium | reverse complement strand
TGCTTCAACTGCGGGATCTGCAACGACTGCGACAACTGCCGGGTGTTTTGCCCGGACATGGCCGTGACCGCCGGTGAAGGCGGCCGACGGTTTCTGTCGGAATACTGCAAGGGATGCGGCATCTGTGTTTCGGAATGCCCCCGTTGTGCATTGGGTCTTTCGGAGGAGCCATGAAAACGGTGCTCGAAGGGAGTCATGCGGTCTCCGAGGCGGTTCGGTTGGCCCGGGTGCAGGTCGTCTCCGCCTATCCGATCACGCCCCAAACCCACATCGTGGAGGCGATTTCCGAGCAATGCCAGGACGGCCGGCTTGCCGCCCGGTTTCTCTGTGTGGAAAGCGAGCATTCGGCCATGGCGGCCATGATCGGCGCCGCCAGCGGCGGGGTGCGGACCTTTACCGCCACCTCCTCCCAGGGGCTGGCCTACATGCACGAGCTGCTGCACTGGGCCTCGGCCGCCCGGCTGCCCATCGTCATGGCCGAGGTCAACCGCGCCCTGGCACCGGGTTGGAATATCTGGACCGATCAGACCGACAGCCTGTCCCAGCGCGATACCGGCTGGATACAGCTCTACTGCGAAGACGGCCAGGAGGTGCTCGACACCACCCTGATGGCCTTTTCCTTGGCCGAGACGGTCAATCTGCCGGTGATGGTCATCCTCGACGCGTTTTTTCTCTCTCACACCTTCGAACCGATCGATGTCCCGGACCAGGAGGCGGTGGACCGGTTTCTTCCACCGTACCGGCCCCGGTTCCGCCTCGATACCGCCGATCCTTGCGCCCTGGGGCAAATGGCCGCCCCCGGTGTCTACATGGAGATGCGTCGCAGCATGCAGGAGGCGATGGAGGCCGCTTCCGGGAGGATGGCGCAGATCGAAGAACGTTTTGCCGAGGGGTTCGGAAGGCGATACGCCGCCACCGAAACGGTCTGCTGCGAAGATGCCCGGGTCGTATTGGTCACCTCCGGCACCGTCACCGCCACGGCCCGGGTGGCGGTTGAACGCCTTCGGCGGTCCGGAGAGCGGGTCGGCCTACTCAAGATCCGCACCTTCCGACCCTTTCCGGCCGATGCGATCCGCCGGGCGATGGAAGGCGTCGAGAAAGCGGCGGTGATCGACCGGAATTTTTCCGTGGGTGCCGGCGGCATTTTCGCCCAGGAGGTTCGGGCGGCCCTGTGCCGCGAGAAGACCTGTCCGCAGGTGTTCGGCTACGTCGCCGGACTCGGCGGAAGAGACATCACGCCGGATACGATCGAAGAGATCTACACCCGGACGAGAGACACCGATGCTCCGGAGGAGGACAGCATCTGGATAGGTCTCAACGACGCTTCTCGATAGAGCTGTTGAGCTCGTAAGCTGATAAGCTGATAAGCGGGTAAGCGGGTGAGCGATAGAATTACCATAAAGCGAATTTCCGAAATGAGATAAACGATTCACGAATACAACCCATGGAAAAGCATCAGCCCTATGGTGGAATGAAACCCAAAAACCAGAGAGACTTAACCCATAGGCTCGAAATCGAAAGTACCCTGGCGATAAATGAAATGTTTCCGGTTGCAAGGCTCAACAGCTTAACAGCTCAATAGCTCAATAGCTCGTCAGCTTGGCAACCCTCTATGCTGCAAAAAGGGGCAACACCGATGGAAACCGCCACACCCGCAAGAGAAACTCGTTTCACTGACAGCGGCCTGATGCGCTCCGGGCACGTGGCCTGCCCCGGTTGCGGGGCGGCCTTAGGGATGAAGCTGGCCCTGTCGGTGCTGGGTGAAAAGACCATGGTGGTGATTCCGGCCTGCTGCTGGGGCATCATCGCAGGCCCCTACCCCCAGTCGACCCTGAAAGTGCCGGTCCTGCAGGTCGCCTTTGCCAGTGCCGGTGCGGCGGCCAGCGGCCTTCGGGCCGCGCTGGACATGCAGGGCGACACCGAGACCACGGTCATGGTCTGGGCCGGGGACGGCGGGACCTTCGACATCGGGTTCCAATCCCTGTCCGGGGCGGTGGAGCGAAACGAGGATTTCATTTACGTATGCTACGACAACGAGGCCTACATGAACACGGGGGTTCAGCGAAGTTCGGCCACGCCGGTCGGCATGCGAACCACCACCACCCCCGGCGGTGGAGGAAAGCAGACGAGAAAGAAAAACATCGTCGAAGCGCTGGCCGCCCACCGGATCCCATACGCGGCCACGGCCAGCATCGGATATCCCGACGATCTGATCGGCAAAGTCCGCAAAGCAAAGAAGATGAAAGGCGGAAGCCGCTTCATCCACCTTTTTGCGGCCTGCCCGCCCGGCTGGGGGATCGCATCGGACGCATCTGTGCGGATTTCCCGGCTTGCGGTTCAATGCGGTGTCTTTCCGCTCTACGAGGTGGAGCAGGGCACCGACTACCGGATCAACATCCTCGGTGACCGACCCGTGGGCGAATACCTGGCTGCCCAGCGCCGCTTCGCCCATCTGGGCCCCGGGGACATCGCCCGGCTGCAGCAGACCGTGGATGAAGACCGGGCCCTGCTGGTGCGGAAGGCAGGAATGTGAAGACGGTTTGTGGTTCGTCGTATGCGGTTTGTGGCCCCGTGTCCGCCGGCCGGGGTCGCGGCCGGAGGCTTGCTGTCTGCGACGCCCCATAAACCGAACACGACCGGCCACACACCATAAACCACCAACCACCAACGGAACAAAGGAGTATTCCATGTGTGCCGATAACGCTTTTCGGAGCATCCAGATCAAAGATGGACGGCTTCGGGCCGCCCCGTCCTTTCTGGGCGGAATCGTCGGGTCGGTTCGCTACGGGGACCGGGTTCGGGTGCTGGAACGCAAGGGGGCCTGGAGCCGGGTCGCCGTCGGATCCAATGCGGGCTGGATTCACGACTCTGCCCTGACCGAAAAGGAGATCGTCCTTCGGGCCGGGGCGGCGGACGTGGAGCGGGCGGCCACCACCGACGAGCTGGCCCTGGCGGGGAAGGGGTTCAACAGCCAGGTGGAGGAGCGCTTCCGCGCCGACCACCCCGGACTCGATTTTTCATGGGTCGACCGGATGGAGACCTTCCGCTCATCGGCCGATGAGGTGCGCCGGTTTCTGAAAGAGGGCGGTCTTTCGCCGAAAGGAGGTGTGCTGTGAGTCGGAGTCGGACCTCTCGACGCGAGTTTCTGGACCTGGCCGCCCGGCTGGCCCTTGCCGCCGGAAGCCTGTCTCTTCCGGCGGCCTGGCTTGTCGGGTGCACAGAGATGGGCAAGGTGGCCGACATCGGAGCGGCCCTGGGCACCGCCACCGGAACCATCAGCGAGGACCAGGCCGAATCCCTTCGGAAAAGCGCCTATGCCGTGGCCCGCACCTTCGAGGACTTCACCCCGGAGCAGGAGTATTACATCGGTCGGACGATCGGGGCCGTGGTCCTGGACAAATACCCCCCGTGGGACCATGCAAGAGCCACCCGGTACCTGAACCTTTTGGGGCAGACCCTGGCCATGGCCTCGGACATGCCCGAGACTTTTGGCGGGTATCATTTCCTGATCCAGGATTCCGATGAGATCAATGCGCTTTCGGCGCCCGGCGGATTGATTTTCATCACCCGCGGTATGCTTCGCTGCTGCCGGACCGAGGATGCGGTCGCGGCCGTGCTCGCCCACGAAATCGGGCACGTCCAATACAAGCACGGCCTTCAGGCAATCAAAAAGGCCCGGGTGACCGAGGCCCTGACCACCCTCGGGGTCGAGGGGGCAAAGACCTTCGGCGGGCAGGAAATCGCTCAGTTGACCGAAACCTTCGAAAACTCGATCTCCGACATCACCCGGACCCTGATCGTCAACGGCTATTCCCGGGGGTTCGAAAGACAGGCCGACATGGCGGCCGTCACCATTGCACAGCGGATCGGATACGATCCCCAGGCCCTGGTCGACATGCTCCGGGTCATGGGCCGAAACCTGGTTCCCGGGCGGCCCGACTTTGCCAGCACCCATCCCGCCCCGGAGAGTCGAATCTCGGAAATCGAAGGAGTCATCGGCCCCTACCGGCCCGTCATGCGGCCTCCGGCGCGTCAGCACCGGTTCGAAGAAGCGCTGGCGGGGGTCTAAGAAAAGTGTTTTACTTATTTATTCAACTTCCGGGGTCATTATTCCGCGAAAGGGATAATTCGCCGGCGCTGTGCGAACTCGCTCCCAAGAAACCCTACAATCAGCGCTGGCCGAAACCTTATGCGAAAAGCAACTCGGTATGGTCTATCGCAAAGCATTCGAAGCGCATCAAGTCCACAATGGATAAAATGAACCCCGGAAATTGACTTATTTACTTAAAGGAAGCGTTTTGGAAAGCGCCTGAATAATCCGAAGTTCGAATCGTTTCGATATTCGTGCTTCGGATTTCGAATTTATTTTTCGCCCTTGTTCATCGTTACCAAGGGCCCCCGTGGTTACTTCTTAATTTTATGATGATGACCTTCACCAACCGCAGCGGGCGAAAAATCCTCCAGGGGGCAGCCATCGGACTTGCGGCTGCCCTCATCGGTCTGGGCGTCTGGTCGGCCGGATGGCTCGAAACCTGGGAGGCCGAGACCTGGGACTGGCGCGCGCGGGTCCTGGCGCAGCCCGGCGCGGCGACCTCCGAGATCGTGCTGGTGCTCCTGGATCAGAACAGCCTGGATTGGGCGGCCCGGGAGAACGGCCTGACATGGCCCTGGCCGCGGGAGATCTACGGGGCCGTGGTCGAGTTCTGCCGCATGGCCGGGGCCAGGGCCCTGGCCTTCGACGTGCTCTACACCGAAGCGTCCACTTACGGGGTCGAAGACGACCGCCTTTTCGGTGCCGCGGTCGATGCTTACGGCAAAGTGGCGCTTCCGGTGTTTCTGGGCGCCGCCTCGGGAGCGCTCAGAAAGTGGCCGGATCCGGTACCCGATCCCCGGTTTACCGTTTCCGGGCTCGACCGCTGGCTGGCCCGGAACGGCGGTGATGCCGGCGACTACCCCCGTGCGGCTTTTCCGGTTCCCGAGCTGGCCCGTTCGGCGGCCGTGCTGTGCAACGTTCACATGACCCCGGATTCGGACGGCATCTACCGCAGGGTGCCGCTTTTCGGCCGCTTCGACGGCCGCCTTCTCCCCGCCCTGGGGTTGGGCCCCTTCTTCGCAGCCCACCCCGGTACCGGGCTGCAGCTCGAAAAGGGGGGGCTGACCGTCGGATCGCATTTCGCCCCCGTCGACGGACGGGGCCGGGCCCTTCTTCGGTTCCGCGGACCGTCGGGAACCCACCAGAGCTTCAGTGCGGCGGCCGTGCTCCAGTCCTACCTGCGGATCCAAAACGGGGAGACCCCGCCGGTCCGGCCCGATGAGTTGAAAGGAAAATACGTCCTTTTCGGCTTCTCGGCCCCGGGCCTGTTCGACCTGCGCCCCGCACCGGTGGATGGGGTCTACCCGGGGGTTGAAATCCACGCCACCTTACTGGACAATCTTCTTTCCGGGGACCTGCCCGCACCGTTTCCGGCAGGGGCTGCAGCGGTGCTGGCGGTCGTCTTTTCCCTCGGGGCTGCTGTCACCGCCTCGGTTTTTTCCACCGCCGCAGGGGGGGCTGCAGTCGGGGCGGCGGCCGTCGGAGTCCCCGTAGCGCTGTCTCTCTGGGTCTACCGGCTGGGATACTGGATGCCCGTTGCGGTTCTGGTGGTTGCTGCGGTCCTCTCGGTTCTGATCTCCATGGCGGTCAACTACGCCACCGAGGGGCGGCAGAAACGGTTTATCAAAAACGCCTTTCGGCAGTACCTGAGTCCGGCCGTCATCGAAGAGCTCATCCGGAGCCCGGATCGTCTCAAACTCGGCGGCGAGCGGCGGGTGCTTTCCATCTTCTTCTCCGATCTGCAGGGATTTACGAGCATATCCGAGGGACTCGAGCCCGAGGCGCTCACGGCGCTGCTCAACGACTATCTGTCGGCCATGACCGATATCATCCAGGAAGAGGGCGGCACCGTGGACAAATACGAGGGGGACGCGATCATCGCCTTCTGGAACGCACCGCTGGACCTGCCGGACCACGCGGTTCGGGTGGTCCGCGCAGCCCTTCGGTGCCAGGATGCCCTGGCCGAGCTGCGGCCGCTTTTTTTCGAGCGGATCGGAAAGGAGATGTTCATGCGGATCGGGATCAACACCGGCCCGGCGGTGGTGGGCAACCTCGGGTCTCGGACGCGGTTCGACTACACGATGCTCGGCGATGCGGTAAACCTGGCCGCCCGGCTGGAAGGGGTGAACAAGCAATTCGGCACCTATACGATGATTTCATCCGACACCCGGGCGCAGATGGGGGAGGAATTCGCCGCGCGGGAACTTGCCCGGGTGGCGGTGGTCGGGAAAAAGAAGCCGGTGACGGTCTTCGAGCCGATGTGGCCGTCGGCTTACCAGGAGCGCCGGAGGGTCCTGTCCGTTTTTGCCGAAGCCCTTGCCCTGTTTTACGCCGGCCGTTTTTTCGAAGCGGCCGCCGCATTCGCCGATATCGAAGAAAAGGACCCGCCGGCGGCCCGTTACCGGCTCAAATGCCGCGAGCTTGCCGCTGCCCCGCCAGAAAAATGGGAAGGGGTCTGGGTGATGACCAGCAAGTAGTCTGTGAACCGCCGCACAATATGCACTTTTTCCAGGAGACGAGGGTTCCAGGATGACCCATAAGCCGACTTACGCGGAGTTGGAGCATCGGGTTCGCCAATTGGAGCAGGCCGAAAAAGCGCTTTCCGAAAGCGAGCTGCGCTATCGAGAGCTGGCCGAAAACATCCGGGAGGTCTTCTGGATTTTCGACTGGCAGCGCCAAAGGGTTCTTTATGTCAGCCCGGCATACGAAGCCATATGGGGGCGTTCGGCCCGGTCGCTGCTGGACAACTACGAAGAATGGGAAAAGAGCATCCATCCCGAAGATGTCTTGGCGGCCAGCGAATCTTTCCGGCAGATCGTGGAAACCGGCGGAGGCGAGGGCCGCCAATACCGCATCGTCCGTCCCGGGGGGGAGGTGCGATGGATATCGGACCGGGGCTTTGCCGTTCGTGCAGAAGACGGCAGCGTCAGTCGCGTCGTGGGGATTGCAGAAGACATCACCGACCGCATGCAGGCCGAAGCCGATCTGCGGGAAAGCGAAGCCCGTTTTCGGGTCAATTTCCAGCGGGCTCCGGTGGGAATGGCCGTCATCGACGAGAAAAGAAGATTTCGCGAAGTCAACCGGCAGCTTTGCCGGATTCTCGGATATGGCCCGGGGGAATTGATCGGCCGATCCTTTAACGCCTTTACCCATCCGGAGGATCGAAAAGACGGCCGGGAACGCTGGCGGAAGCTGCTTTCCGGAGAGGCCGATTTCAACCAGGCGGAAAAACGATACCTGCACAAGGACGGCCGGATTATCTGGGCCCTTGTCACCAACTCTCTGATCCGCGACGACGACGGTCGCCCGCTCTACTTTTTGAGTCATCTGCTGGACGTCAGCGCTCAGAAAGCAGCGCAGGAGGAAAACGAACGCCTTCAGATCCAGCTGCAGCAGGCCCAGAAGATGGAGGCCATCGGGACCCTGGCCGGCGGCATCGCCCACGATTTCAACAACCTGCTCATGGGGATCCAGGGCCGTGCTTCCCTGCTGGCCACGGATCTGGAGCCGGTTCATCCGGGATGGGAGCACATCGCTGCGATCGAGCAGTATGTGCGCAGCGCAACGGACTTGACCAAGCAGCTGCTGGGGTTTGCGCGGGGCGGTAAATACCTGGTGCGTCCCATCGACATCAACGGCCTGATGCTGGCAACGGCGTCGATGTTCGGGCGGACGAAAAAAGAAATTCGCATCCACACCAAGCTGCAGGAGCCGCCGCCGGTGGTTCCGGCAGACCGAGGGCAGATCGAGCAGGTTCTGCTGAACCTGTTCGTCAACGCCTGGCAGGCCATGCCCTCCGGTGGGGAGCTTTTCCTGGAGTCCAGGATCGTGGAACTGGACGAGGCGTTTTGCAAAGCGCACGGATCGGCCCCGGGCCGGTATGCGAAGATTTCGGTAGGCGACACCGGCATCGGCATGGATGAACTCACCCGGCAGCGGATCTTCGACCCGTTTTTCACCACAAAGGAAAAAAGCCGCGGGACCGGTCTGGGCCTGGCCTCCGCCTACGGCATCATTAAAAATCACGCCGGCTTTATCACCGTCCAGAGCGATGTCGGTCGGGGAAGCACCTTCAATATTTTCCTTCCGCTGTTGGACAAGGCGGTCCAGCCGGACGACCCGGAAGAGGACCGGTTGATTCACGGAGCAGAGACCGTCCTGCTGGTGGATGACGAAGAGATGATCATCGACGTGGGGCAGGCGATGTTGGAAAAGCTGGGATACCGGGTCATCTCCGTCCACGGCGGGGAGGCGGCAATCAACCGGGTCAGGAACGAGAATCCCCCCATTGACCTGGTGATCCTGGATATGGTCATGCCCGGAATCGACGGCGGCCGGACATTTGACCTCATTCGGGAGGCGGCACCCGGACTGCCGGTGATCCTGTCCAGCGGATACGCCGTAAACGGCGAGGCGGAGGCCATCATGGGGCGGGGCTGCAGTGCTTTCATTCAAAAGCCGTTCACCTTGGCAGAGCTTTCAAAAAAGGTGCGCGCCGTTTTGGACGACGCCGGCGGCACGGCGTCCTCAGGGCGGCAAAGCGGGGGGTAACCTCGGGAGGCAAACCCGGGGGTGGGGTGGCCGGCCAAGGGGCAGAACAGAAAATCGCACGCGGTCATGCCGACAAGCGCTCTACCGTGAAAAATCGACCCCGGCAAACACCTTCTTGCCGAATCCGAATACCCGGCGAAATTTTTCTGCGTCGTAAAACAGGCAAACGTAGGCGGATGCTTCCTCCCCGCTGCGGATCGCAGAACAGACGGTGAAGATTTCCCGTCCCTGGTAGTAAAGGGGGCGATGCGCAATTCCGTCCCCGGCCGCATGGAAGAGGTCGTTGAGGTAGGAAAAGTCCCTGAGGCTGGTTTGAATCGGAGCCGCATCCGGCTGTTCGGCGGAGATCGACCTTCCGGCGATGTAGTTCATGTTTTCATCAAGCACGGCGATGCCCAGGTTCGACCGCCCGGCCATGGCGTCGGCGTTGTTCAAAAAGCCACGCACGGCCTCATCCACCTTTCGGCTGCGGTCGGTCTGGCCCAGCAGCGGCACCAGCCGATTTTTCAGGGTTTGAAGATCGCGCCGGGTCAGTTCGACGAATTTCTTCACCTCAAGGTCGTGTTCCGGTTTCTGAGGGCAGCCGGCAAAGGCAAATATCAGAAAAAAAACATAACCCCCGATCAAAAGACGATGGGTCGATGGCGGCATGGCAATTCGGACTTCCTGCGGGAAGAATGCGTGAAGAGAATTCCGATCATTTGTTTATGCGCAATGCATTCTGATGCACCGGCATCCTGCGATCAAGTGCGGCACAGCCGCATATCATAAAATCGCGTAGCGATTTTATTTGTATTCGTCGATCCGGGTGAAGACCACCCGCCGGTTCTGCGCACGGCCTTCCTCGGTGTCGTTGGAGGCCACCGGCTGGGATTCACCATAGCCCCTGGCCACCAGCCGGTCCGGCGAGATTCCGTAGTAATTGACCAAAAAGGTTTTTACCGCCTCGGCACGCTCCTGGGACAGCTTCATGTTTTCCTCCTTGGTCCCGGTATCGTCGGTGTGCCCGGCGATTTCGAACCGGTACCCGACCAGCGCATCGGAGGAGAGGGCTTCGCCGGCTTCCTGGATCTGGCGCACCGAGAAGTCGTCTGCCAGTTCGGTGGAGCCGGCGTTGAACAAGATGTTCACCGTGACCCGTGCCGGCTCTTTCTTTTCAGCGTCCATGGATCGGATGCGCTTCTCCGGGTAGTTGTTTTTCGGCGCCCAGATGCGGAGCATGTCGATGAACTGCTCCCGGGTGACCAGCTCTTGGGCATCTTTGGCGACTTCCCGGTTTGGCGAATCCAATTCCGCCCGGGCGCTGGTATGAAAAAAACCGATAAGCGCAGCGATCGCCAGCACGGTAAGCAGCCTGGCAGCATTCACTGGGGTATCCTCCGCTCGCCGTGGGAGCTGTTGCCCCCGTCAGGGCGATAATTGTCTGGTCCCGGCGGACGGAAGGCGCCCGCCGTTTTGTTGATATCCAAAACAGACAACAATGTCAAAGAAATGAGCAATGGTCAAAGGGCTTGTCCTCGCCGGTTGTTTTCCGAACCGAAGCAGAAAAAGCGTCCAGTTTTTTGCCAGGATGAGCTGGCTGATGCGATCGAATACGATCTCCAGGATTTGATTCATGTGGAGGGTGGAAGTGACCGCCTTGCCGATCTCCCCGCAGGTCATCAGGCTTTTTTGCTGCAGGGACTGTGCGTCGTTCACGGGAATTTCCCTTCGGATGGCTATGACCGTCCTTTCCGTCGTTTTTCCGAGGGCGCTCCTTGGTCGGGAAGCCTGTTTACGGTGCGGTCCCTTTGCCCATCAGACCGGCGGCCTGCTGAGCCAGCCGCCGAAGGTGAATCTTCGGCGGAAAGTGTCGTTGAATCCGTCCGGTGGCGGCGTCGAAGGTTCGGATGTAGAGGCGGCGCATGGGCGATCCGTATGCGCTGATCATCACGTTCAGCTCCCGGGTCGGACTCCCGGTCTGGTGGATGCCGCCTTCCAGCGGCCAAACGGTGTCGAGTTCTCCCGGCGCCAGGGCCAGCTCCCGGGCTTTTTCCAGGCGGGCGAACCGTTCGTCGGCGCCGTCGTCCAGCCGGCGGTATCGAATCACTCCGAGCGTTCCAAAAGGGGTTCCGGATATCCCCCAGGCGCTGTGATCGTGAATGGGGGTGTACCGGCCCGGTTCGTGGAAGTAGAGCCGGATGGAAAACCGGCGGCTCGGGTCGAGGTAGAGCAGGATTTCGCTGTCGAAAAGACCGCTTTGGGCCGGCTGGCGCGGGAGCGCTCCGGTTTCGATTGCCTGCAGGATATCGCCGACCTGAACCCGGTCGAGCAGCAGGTCCGGCAGCGCCTCGCTCATGAAACGCATCCGCTCCGGGGTCTTTTCGATCCCTGCCATCTTGGCGGACCAGTTCCGGCACCGCTCGAAAAATCCAGTCAATCGCTTGTCTCTCATTGCCATAGATTCCGGAGTTCATGACGGCGCGACACGGAGGTCGTGCCCTACAAGACAACTTCGACCGAAGTTTCGGACAAAAACTGTCATGTGCCTCTGGATCCTTCGTGGCGGCAATGACAGATGAAAAATCCGACGATACGAATTTTAAGTTTTGCAAATACGTATAAGGAAACCACTTCTAATTCTCCAGCCTCACGTACTGCTGATAGTACGGCGCGCCTCCGCCGATGTCGGTCAGGCCGTCTTCGATCAGACGGTTGATCCCCCCGCCCAGCTTCATCCAGTCACCGCGCCGGTAGACCACCGCCTCCGGGTGAAGTCCTTCCAGGGTCTGGAGTCGGACTTTCAGACGTCCCCGCGCAGAGGCGACGTAGGTCTCCCGGCTCAGGTCGAGCCGCTCCAGATACGGGCAATCGGGCGCCACCCAGGCGCTGGGGGGAATCGTCTGTTCTTCGGCAAGGATCTGGGAGTGCATCGATTCTTTCCGGATCAGGGAAAGCAGCCGCAGCGGGTACCCCTCCGGCGGGGGCGGCTCGTCGTGAAGCGCGAGGGGAAACCGGTACTTCCCGTCCGGGTGATCGAAGCGCAGCCCCTCGTAGGGTACGGCCGACCGCCTTGCCCGAACGGACCCTGCTTTTCGGAGACGCTGCAGGTCGGTCTCCAGACGAGAAGAGGCCAGCGAGCGGGCAAGACAGGTCTCTCTGTCGGGAATCGCCACCTCCGGCGAGACCCGGCCAGCCAGCTCCCGGATGATCTGATCGTCGGGTTTTGCTTCCGGCGGCGGGGCGACGACGGCCGGCACGTACTGGACGTAGTCGTGCAGAAAGGAGCCGACGATGTCCTCTTGTTCGAGCATCAGCGCCGCCGGCAGGATCAGGTCCGCACAGTCGACCGTGTCGTTGAAAAACGCGTCCACGACCACGGTGAAATCGATGTTTTTCAAAGCCCGAGCGGTCCGGGCCGAGTCCGGCGCCTGGTTGACGATGTTCACGCCGTTGATCCATGCCATTCGGATCGGCGGGTCTGCGGCCCCTTCGATCTCTCGTCCCAGGGTCGGTTTGAAAAAGGACCGGCGGGGCCCGGGCGTTTCGGCCTCGGCCCAGCCAAGGTCGAGGTTCGCATAAGAGTGGAGGTGATAGTAGCTTCCGCCGCCGGACCGGCCGACGTTGCCGCTGACCAGGGCAAGGGCGTTGATCCAGCGCACGTTTTCGCCTCCGTACCGGTAGCGCTGCAGCCCGGTTCCCACCAGGGACGCGGTGGGGCCCGCCGCCCGGTAGAAGTCCAACAGCCGTCCAACTTCCTCTGCCCCCACCCCGCAGGCCGCCAGAAGATCACCTTCGGTGCGCCGGGCCAGCAGCCCCCCGAACCGGTCCCAGTGCCTGGAGCGCAACGGTATGCGCTCGTCGACCGGTTCGCTTTCCAGCCAGCGGCGGATCACGGCGGCGGCAAGGAACCGGTCCGTGCCCGGCCGGACCCGGATGTGATCGTCGGAAAAGGCGCTGCTGCCGTCCCCCCCCGGTGAGATCGTCAGCAGTCGGGCCTTGTTTCTGCGTGCTTTTGCCACGGCCGCGGCGATATGAATCGAGCTGCGGGGAAGGTCCTTGCCCCAGTTGACGATTCGATGGGCGTTGGCCAGGTCTGAGATGTCGTTGTTTTTCCGGGACCCGAAGTCGTGGACGAAGGCCATGAAACCGGCGGCGTCGCACAGCGAACCCCGGACGCGGGTGGCCCCGAGTCGGTCGAAAAAAAGCCGGGGCACGGCTTTCAGCACGCCCTGGGCCCCGGAACCGTGGATGTGGACGATCGATTCGGGTTCGCCGCGCAGGCTGTCGATCTTTGCTGCACACAGATCCAGCGCCTGATCCCAGGAGACGGGTTCCCATCCGTTTTTCCTGCGGCAAAGGGGTCGGCGGATGCGATCGGGAGAATTCAGCCGTGCCAGGTGTTTTCGGATTTTTTTACAGGTGAAACCGGCGGTCACCGGGTGGTCCGGGTTTCCCCGAAGCCGGACCGGCTTGCCGTTGTCGATGGAGACCACCAAAGAGCAGGTGTCCGGGCAGTCCATGGTGCAGGCGGTGACGGTTTTCATCGGCAGTTAGATTCTTTTTCGGCGGCAAGCCGCCTTCGATTGGATTGCGCAAGCGATTGTGTTTTCGGACTTACTTCTCCGGCCCCTGGCGGTTCCGAACATGGTTGATCAGGCTGCCGGCCAGGACCATGTCGAGCTGCCGGCGACTCAGGTTGTGTTTCACCTCGAAGGCCGATTTCTTCTCCCACCCGCATACGGCCTTGCACCAGGTGCGATTCGATCAACTTCGCGGCAGCGGTTTTACCCATGAAGTCCACCTTTCGTCGCATGGGTTGCGCGGTGCGCGGCCCTGCAGGCGGTGTTCCCAGTGGTGTGGTGAGGTGGCGGGGGGCGTGAAGCAGCAGCCGCAGCTCCGGTACGTAAAATGTACTTTGTTGACGATCCAGGGAAATGTCAAGGGCGGCGGCCGGCGGTTTGCCTGGGCGGTGCCCTTCTGTTATGGTGCCCGGACCCTTTGAAAAAACCGGAGGGCCGAGGGATATATTCGATGCAGATGCCGCTGGAAAAGAAACCGTCGCCGTCGCCGCTCGGATCGCTGGTCCGGGGGTTTATGGACGACCTTTCCGAAGGACTCGGTCTGTCCTGCGTAGCCCTCGGACCCGGCTGCCGGGACCTCGAAGACGATCTGTTCCTGCAGCACAGCCGGATCGACGAGGTCGACTTTTTCGGAGTCGGCCCGGTCGTCGACAGTGGCCGCCTGGCAGATGCCGCAGACCGACTGCCCGGGGATTTTCAGGGGCGCCGGCTGCGGGTTGCCGCCGTCAACGGGCCCTACCGGACGCCCTACCCGAAGGCGGCGACCCTTGTTTTTCACATCACGATCTGGCCCGAGAAATGGCTGACCCGGGTATGCCCTTTCGTGGTGAACGGATTTCGCCGGTCCAGGGTCTTTGTGGGCGCAGATCCCGGCTCCACAGTGCCGGAGCGCCGGCCGGAGCCCCGGCAGTTGCTGAAATGGCATTACGGCCTCGAAAACGGTCTGCGCTACATCCGAGCGCAACGCTTCGAAGCCCCCACCTGGTGGATCGACGGCCGACCTTGCGACGGGAAAATGGTTCCCCATGACATTTCAGGCACCTACCAGATGACCGAGTTCGTCGCCTACACCCTGAACGCGGCGCTTTGCAACGCCGAAAACTTTCCCGCCGTAACATTGCCCGCAGCGGCCGATCAGGCCCGATCCATGGCCGCCGAATTCCGCCGGCGCGCCCTCGATGCGAGAAACGGCATCCCGGTGGACGCTGCGTGGCTGGCGTCCCGAAAGCCGGCGGCCGAAGCCCTCATCGAGCAACTGATCCGCGAGCTGGAAGAGGTCCTTTAAAAAGGCCTTTGCGCTTATTTTTCCCTCCTGGAACATCATATACAATCGGAAAGGCCTTTTTCCCCTTATCCCGCGCGTTTTTCCGATGCCGGTGCTGGTGTCGCGTCCGGAATGACAGACAGCGGAATGTTAACACAGCCTCCTCCGCGGCAATGACAGATGGGGAACCTGGCGATGGGATTTTCACCTATGCGTGGTCGCAGCAGGTATCAGGATGCAAGTTGCCCGCCTGGGGGCTGGCCTTGAAAATCTTCCTGCAGTGGTCATGTTACCCATAGGCATTATTTCTGCGGCAATGCCGCAGTTACTAAAATTGCGAAGCCATTTTATCGGAGCCATTGTATCGGGAGGTGAGTCCATGTCCGAAGAACGAGATGTCGACACCGAAAAGCTCGAAAACTGGAAACCGGGGAACCAGCAGGATGCCGAGTGCGGCTTCGACTGCAGTGAAGACAAAGAAGACGCCGACTGCTGCGCCTGCTGCTGGTAATCAAATCGCTGCCGCGATCTTGTATAGGAGGTGTACCATGTCCAGCACTTTTAGATCCAAGGCGAAAGCCTGCTGTTCGGTCGAAAAAGAACGGGTTTCTCGAGAGGTGGCCCGATGCGACAGCGCGTCGAGCGCTGACTACCGCCATCGCTGCTACCGCTCGGTGGCAAGAAAGAGCGGAGAACGCTCCCGAAACTGCATGATATCGTCATGACGCTGTAAAGATCACCGCATCGCTCATGCCGGCGCTGCAGCGCCGGTTAAGGGGCCCGAAACCCGGGGAAGCTTCCCCGGGTTTTTTTGTGTTGTCTTTGCAGTGGGGTTTGTCATATCCATCAGCAGGAAACTGTTGGTCGCCCATCCAAGTGTGATACTGACCTGCATGTTTCACCACCAGGAGCACGAACACAACGACGGTAAAAGAACAAATCGGTCATTTTCAGGAGCTTTTCATCGGACCCAAAAACTGAAAACGCCGGGAGGGGTGATGAGAGAGTCCAGGCAGCTCAGAGACGACATCCGGAACATCGAAAAGTTCATGGAGATTCCCATCCTAAAGGAGGTCGAGGTCGACAATCTCCGGGCGCTGCTCCGAATCAGCAAGGTCAGGGAGTACACCAAAGGCGAGCAGATCATCCGGGAGGGGGCAAACGATCCGTTGATGTACATCCTCTACCACGGCCAGGTCCGGGTTGTGAAAAAAAACAAGGTGGTCGCCGTGCTGCGCAGGTGCGGAGACGTGTTCGGCGAGATGGGTTCCCTGGGCGGAACGGGACGGACCGCCTCGGTCTTTGCAGACGAAGACTCCGCCTGCCTGACCGTTGACGCCGCCGGATTCGAACAGTTGAGCGGAAACGACCGGCTGGCTTTCGGCTTTATGCTCTACCGTCTTTTGGCCGAGGTCCTCACCCAACGTCTCCAGCAAACCACCGACAAGCTCACCCGGGCAGGAGACGAAATCCTGCGGCTCAAGGCAAGAATCCGGGAATTGAGCCCCGACGAGGCGTAGCGCCCCCCGGCCCCAACCGGCAAAAAGCCCATGGAGCAACGCCGTCCAACGGACCGGAGGCGATTCGTCCCGCCCGGGAGGCATTCGGCACATCCGTCTGCGCAAGACTTGGCGTCGACCTCAGTTTCAACCGAGGTCGACGACGCTTTCCTTTCGAACCAGCGAATTTCCGCAATGGGGACAGAAGACATCCGCCATGTTTCGCTCGTCCATGCAGGCTTCGTCCGGCAGGCTCAGAACAAATCGATCACGCCCGGTCGACGGGCATTTTTTTTCAGGGCAGTAGAAGTCCATAAGCGCTCCTTTTTGATCAGGCAATTTCGAACTCAACTTTCAGGACGCATTTCACGCATCGTGGACTTGACGCGGTCGGCTGTCTTGCGGCGAAGCACACGATTCGCTTTTCGCATGATCCACGATGATCTTTTTGTATTTATCGTCCATCTTCTTTCGGGCTCCGGGGTCAAAAGAGCAAAAGGGGCAATTTTCCGGACCCTGGTGCACCGTCCGAGTTTTTTTAAAAACCCCCGGGAAGTGCCGGCCGGCTTTTGCTTGACCGATGCTGTCGTCCCATCGCCACAGGGCGACGGCGACGCGTCAGCCGGCCCTGATCGCAGGGCTTTTGGGGAGCGAGCCTGCACAGCGCCTGAAAATTGTCCCTTTCGCGGAATGATCGATCCCGAACGCCGACTCATAAAATAAGTATAATTCTTTGCATTTCAAACCACGCCGCGATGGCAATCGCATGAGCCTTCCGTTTTTGACTCGATAGGGGGATCTTGCTACAGTCGATCCTGCTGCGAGGTGCAAACGCTGGGTGGCCGGAGACGTTCCGGCCGCCTTTTCTGCGCCTGCTGGTGGGCGCTTTCCCCAAAAAGCGAAGGGCGCGATGGAGACCGAAGTCTGCAGGCGGATTGCCGAAAGCGTCGGAGGGGTCATCCGGGGCCAGTCCGGATCGATTCGAAAGCTGCTTGCCGGATTTTTTGCCGGTGGCCACGTCTTGTTGGAGGATTTCCCCGGCACCGGCAAAACCACGCTGGCAAAGGCCCTGGCCCTGTCCATCGACGCCGTTTTTTCCCGCATCCAGTTCACTCCGGACCTCCTTCCCTCCGACATCCTCGGGGTATCCATCTACGATCCGGCCGAAAACCGCTTCCGCTTTCACCGGGGGCCCGTGTTTACCCACATCCTGCTGGCCGACGAAATCAACCGGGCCTCGCCCCGGACCCAGTCCGCCCTGCTGGAGGCGATGGCAGAATCCCAGGTGAGCGTGGATGGGAACCGCTATCCCCTTCAGGAGCCGTTTTTCGTCATCGCCACTCAGAACCCGGTGGAAAGTGCGGGAACCTATCCGCTTCCCGAAGCCCAGATGGACCGGTTTGCAATGATGTTTCGGCTCGGGTACGTCTCGGCCGAAGAAGAGGCGGCCATCGTCGAAGATCAGCGGCAGCGCCACCCCATCGAAGATCTTCGGCCCTGTGCCACCTTGCAGGAGGTGCTCGAGGTCCGTGAGCGGGTCAAGGCGGTGGCCGTCGACGAAAAGATCAAGCATTATGCAGTGCGGCTCGTCAGGGAAACACGACGTGTCCCCGGCGTCGCACTGGGAGCCAGTCCCCGGGCCACCCTCGCCCTGGTGCGGACCGCAAAGGCCATGGCCCTGATCGACGGACTCGACTACGTGGCCCCGGAACAGGTGCAGGACATCGCCGTCGATGTGATCGCCCATCGCCTCGTCATCGACCCCCAGGCGCGGTTTTCAGGGGTGACGGCCGCTTCCCTGGTCGCCGACCTGGTGCATTCCGTGCCGGTGCCGAGCTGAAAAGCGTGAGTTCCAGGTTTCAGGTTCCAAGTTCCGGATTCCAAATCCCAATTCGAAGCGCGGGAGACGTCCGGCGGTGTGCGTCAGCCGAAAACCCAAAAGCCCGAATAAAGAAGGTTCGTATCTCGAACCTTGACCATGGAACCGCCAACCCTTGGGCTCGTCATGAGAAAATTCCTCTTTCTCAACTTCCGTTCGGTCGCTGCGGTCAAGCACTGGTTTCTTGCCCGGTTTACCCCCGCCGGCAGGCTGGTCTTTTCGGCCATGGTGCTGTGCGCCTTTTTCGGCATCAACACCGGCGTGAACCTGGCCTACCAGGGGTTCACCTTCCTTGCCGCCATGGTGGTGATCGCCTTCTGGGGATCGATGTTTTTCCGATCCCCCTTCTCGGTTCGGCGGACCGCCCCCAGGTTTGGCACCGTTGGTGTCCGGCTTTCCTATCGAATGGTGGTAACCAACCGGCGGCGGAAAAAGGCGGGCGGACTGTTTTTGTCGGAACGCATGGCGGATCCACGGCCCGGGTTTGCCGAATTTTCCGCAGCCCGCGAACCGTTGCAGGATCGGAGAAATCTCTTTGACCGTGCTGTCGGATACCACCGGTGGATGTGGCTGGTGGCCCTGAACCGGCGGGCGGAGGCGGAAATGGTTCCGGTGCCGGCCGTGGGCCCGGGTGATTCCGCCGAGGTCACCGTCTCGCTGACCCCCAGGCGCCGCGGGCGGCTCGATCTTCCCGGGGTGACCGTCTCCAGAACCGACCCCCTGGGGCTGTACCGGGCCCTGCGAGTCGAAAAGGAGCCCGGATCGATCCTGGTGCTGCCCCGACGCTACCGGCTCCCGCCGATCGATCTGCCGGGCCGGCGGAGACACCAGCCCGGCGGGGTGGCCTTGGCCTCTTCGGTGGGCGACGCCGAAGAATTCGTATCCCTTCGCGATTACCGGCCCGGCGACCCGATCCGTCAGATTCACTGGCGCAGCTGGGCCAAGGCCGGAAAGCCGATCGTAAAGGAGTTTCAGGAGGAGTATTTCGTCCGTCACGCCCTGGTCCTGGACACGTTTTGGCCGGTAAAGGGGGACGAGCGATTCGAGGAGGCGGTTTCGGTGGCCGCTTCGTTCGTGGCGGCGGTCGATACCCGGGAGTCGCTGCTCGACCTTCTCTTTGTCGGTACCGAGGCATACTGCTTTACCGGCGGTCGGGGCCTGGCCCAAGAAGACCGGATGCTGGAGATCCTGGCTTCTGCGGAGGTTTGTCCGGACCGCCCCTTTTCGACGCTGAGAGCCCTGACCCGGCAGCGGGCCCCGCAGCTCAGCGGCTGCATCCTGGTGCTGCTCGACTGGGACGATCAGCGGCAGGAACTCGTCCGGATTCTCCAGCGCCATTTGCTCCCGATCCTCGTGGTTGCCGTGGTGGGCGAAGGAGAGTCAACCGGACTCGATCCCGGACCCCTGAAAACCCGGCCGGAAAACTTCGTTCCCCTGGAGGCGGGCCGGATCGAGGAAGGATTGGAAAGATGGAGAAGGCGAACGTCGAACCACTAAAGGACGAACCTCGAACATCGAACGTCGAACGTTCAACGTCGAATCAAAAAAACGCCATCGAACCCAAATGTTCGGCAAGTTGGATTCAGCGTCAAATCTGGATCGGAAGCCATTGCATTTTTCATTGGACCTTCGACGTTCGTCCTTTCTTTTCTCCGTCGGTCTTGGGCACATCGATGGTAAAAGCGGATCGACCTTCATGAAGAC
>JASFPT010000043.1:0-19708 GCA_050115795.1 Desulfobacterales bacterium | reverse complement strand
CACTCCTTCTTGGAATAGTTGATGTAAATCATATCGTCGAAGCGTTCTTTGACGATGGCGTAGACGAACTTGTCGATGGCCGTGCAAACGACCATGCCGTCGCACTGCTCGTAGAAGCGCTTCATATCGGAGCCGCCGCCGACAAAACTGATCCGCAGAGGCGTTTTTACGATGATCATGGCAAGGTACCCCTTTCTGCGCCGGGTGATGGGGCGGCTTGTAAACCAAAACCGTCGGAGGGATCAAGCAAAGAACCAAAAAAGATCGACGCCTGCGGTTGTCAGGCCGAGGGTCATCTCCGTTCTTACTCTCCGCCCACTCCGAGGCCGGCGCCCAGGGCGCCGAGCCCGGTGAGACGTACCATGAAGTTGATGCTCTTGTCGTCACCCTCCTCCAGATAGGTCAAATCGACCGCCCAGCATTGGGATTCGTACAGGATACCGACGCCGGTTTTCAAGTTCTCATCGTCAAAGAGATTTTCCTCGAACACCCCGGTCAAAGAGACCGTGCCGGTGGCCTTTACCCGGGCGTTGACGATGATCGACTCCTCGCTGTCCCGGACATAGCGGTACTCGAAGGAGAGCTGATCTCCCCGGCCGTCTTGCAGCTGACCCGAAATATTGTGGCCCACGAAGGCCGCGTCGTAGACGGACCATTGGGCGTCGGCCTTGAGGCTGACCGGGTCGGCCGGGGTGAGCTCCAATTCGGCGGATATCGGGGAAAACGGTCGCGGGTCGTTTTCCACGTTGGCTTCGTTGATGTCGTATTGCTGCAGGAGCTTGAAGCGGAGAAAATCCCGGTAGCGGGGATCGGCGTCCTCGCCGGCCGGGGAACGGGAAATCAATGTGTTGGTCAGCGAATAGGTGACGAGATTGCGCTTTTCGATCCGGTCTTTTTCATCGAATTCGGGAAACGAAGACTGGTCCTGGTCGGGGATGTATTCATAGACGATCTGCGGGCGAAGCAAATGCTGGATGCGCTCGATCTCTCCCCAGTCGGTTTCAAAAACCCGATAGACCTCGCTGGTCATGTCGAGCTTGAAATCGTAAGATTCCCGGTGGGCATAAGGGTCCTTGTCCGGCTGACCGCTCTCTTCATGGTCGATTGCCCAGGCTGTCTCCCGAAGACCAACGGAGGGCTCCACGGTTGCAAAGCGGCCATAGCGCCACGGCAGATAAAACCGCGGGTAAAGATCGAGCCGGTTTCCCCGGTCACCGTCGCGTCGATAGAACCGGACATATTCGGTCTCGAAGTCGAAATAGGCCGGCGAGGAAAGCAGCGGCTGCCGGGATCCGGTGAAGGTGACAAACGGCAGTTTCTGGAGGGTGTCGTCGGTCTCCTCATACCGGCGCTTGACCACATTGTCGTACCAGCGGGCTTCCGCGTTGAGGCTGTAGCTGGACCATATCCGGTTCAGGTTCAGGCGGTTGACACGGGTGGTGTCGGTAAACTCATCGATGTCCCGGCCGAAGGTATCCAGGAACTCCGCCCGGGTTCGCTCAAAACCGGTGTAGCCGGTCTTGAACTCCTGCAAATAGTCCTGGTCGCTGACGATGTCCAGATCGAGTTTTGCGGTGAAATCGGCCGGAAGGGCCTGATCCTGTTTCATCCGGAACCAGTACCGGTCCGAATGGGAACGCAGATAATCGTCGCCGCCATAGCCCCACTTTTCAGAGCCGGGCGTGCCGTCGTCGACCTTACGGTCTGAAAACCCGTCTGCCATGGCCGTGCCGCGGGACCGCTCGTCGAGGATATAGCGGTACTCGGCCCCGAGCCGCAGGCCGCGCTTGCTCATGGTGTGCCCGTAAAAGGTGGCGTCGGCGCTTTCGTCTATGGCCCAGTAAAAGGGCTGAAGATACTCGAATCCCTTGCGGTCGGAAACCCCGAACTGGGGCGGTAAAAAGCCGCTCTGCCGCTTGATTTTGACCGGAAATCCCAACCAGGGCGAATAGAACACCGGCACCGGCCCGGCCCAAAGGGTGGCGTTCCGGACAGTTCCGTATCCCTCTATCGTGATGGAAAGATCGCGCCCGGTGATTTTCCAGTCGGGCCGATCCCCATCGCAGGTGGTCACCGTCGCCCGATCGGCGGTGTAAGAATCCGGGCCGACCTTTTCAATCCGGTCCCCGCGGAAATAAAAGTGGTTTTCGGAGGCAAAGAGGCTGCCGTCGATGACCACGCCGGTTTCGTTGGCCAGATCGAGATCGGCACTCCGGGCGGTGATCAGGTCCTTGCCCGAGGAAATCATGACGTGGCCTTCGGCTAAAGCCTGCATCTTTTTGTGATCGAAGCGGATCGTATCGGCCGCGATCCGCACGTCGCCGCGCTGGATCACGACGTTACCGGAAGCCATGTAAAGGTCGGCTTGGCGGTCGTGGCGCACCTCGTCGGCCAGGATGTGCCAAGGTTCTTGAGGGTCCTGCAGGTCCGACAGCGGCGAAGAAGAGGCCCCAGGGCAGGGAACGGCGCTGCTGCAGACGATCAGGAAAAGGACGAACCATAGAAACGGCGTCGGACCGAGCACCCGGCGACCAGGGCGTTGACGGAGGCGGCTGCTGGAACTGCCCGAATGTGTCATGCCACCCGGTCCATTCGAAAATCCTTCCTTCGGCCGCTGTGAACCCAACCGACCGCAACGGATTTGCGCCGGTGCCTTCCTGGCGGGGGTCATCATTTGGGGCAAAGCCTAACACGCTGAAAACGATTAGGATATTGCTTATACGGGAAAAACTGCTATGATGTCAAGGTAGGCATTGCGGCCGGGCCGGCACCGGTTCGGCGACCATCAGGATCGAACCGAAGGAATCCACATTCCCATGAACGTATTTCTCACCAACGACGACGGCATCCATGCTGAAGGGCTGTGGGCCTTGTACCGGGCGTTTTCCGCCCGGCATCGGGTGACGGTGATCGCTCCGGACCGGGAGCGCAGCGCCGTCGGCCACGGCATCACCCTCCACAAGCCGCTGCGTTCCAGCCCCATCCGAAACAACGGCGGCTATCCGGGAATCGCCGTGAGCGGCACGCCGGTGGACTGCGTCAAGCTCGGCTTGCTCGAAATTCTGAAAGAACGCCCGGACCTGGTGGTGGCGGGCATCAATCCCGGCGCCAACGTCGGGATCAATCTCAACTATTCCGGGACCGTATGCGCCGCCAAGGAGGCGGCCATCTACGGCATCGCCGCCATTGCGGTATCGATGCCGGGTCCGGATACGACCCACTACGATACGGCCGCCGCCTTCACCGTGAGGCTTGCGGCGGCCATCGGAGAAAAAGGCCTTCCGCCGGGGGTCTTTCTCAACGTCAACGTGCCGGATCTGTCTCCCGAGCAGGTTGCCGGTGTAAGGATCAGCCGCCAGGGGACCAAGCTGTTCACCGAATATGTGGAAAAGCGGAGGGACCCGAGAAACCGGGACTACTACTGGCAGGGGTGCGATGCCCTTGCCGAGGCCGAAAATCCGGACATCGACGAAGCGGCCCTTTGTCAGCAATACATCTCGGTGACACCGATCCGCTGTGACGGCACCGCCCATGAACTGCTCGACGAGCTGAAGGGCTGGAACGTCGATGCATTGGCGGGGGACTGAAAGGGGGGCCGAACCCGCCGCTGACCGGCGGGGGTCGAAATTCCAAGTTTCTGATCGAACACACCCGGGGAAAGCAGTGCCGTCCATGGGTAGAAAGCGCTCATCTGGCCATTGCAGAAGTGATGGACAGCCTCATCCGCATCCACAGAAACACGGCAATCGGAACGTTATTCTAACAAGCGCTCTATTTGCCGCCTCGCTGCTTTGAAAAGGCAAAAGCGGCCCGGATGAATTCCCTGAACAGGGGATGGGGCGCCATGGGCCGCGACTTGAATTCAGGGTGAAACTGGCACCCGAGAAACCAGGGGTGATCCTTGATTTCGACGATCTCCACCAGTTCACCGCTGGGTGAAACCCCGCTGATGATGAGCCCGCCGGCTTCCAGCGCGTCTTTGTAGGCGTTGTTGAACTCGTAGCGGTGGCGGTGGCGTTCGGAAATCTGGGAAGCGCCGTAGGCGGCCCAGGCGTTGGTTCCCTCTTTGATCCGGCAGGAGTACGCGCCCAGCCGCATGGTTCCGCCCTTTTCCGAGGAAAGATCCCTTTTTTCCACCTTACCGGTGCGTTCGTCGAACCACTCGGTCATCAGATAGATGACCGGGTCGGGGGTAACCGGGTCGAATTCGGAGCTGTGGGCGGCCTCGATGCCGGCCACGTGGCGGGCAAACTCGATGACGGCGATCTGCATACCGAGACAGATGCCGAAGTAGGGCACCCCTTTTTCCCTTGCAAAGCGGGCGGCACAGATCTTTCCTTCCACCCCGCGCGATCCGAAACCTCCGGGGACCAGGACACCGTCGGCCTCGAGCAGGTGCTCGCTGCACGTGTTTTCATCCACGGTTTCCGAATCGACGAAGGTGAGGTGGACGCGGCAGTCGTTGGGAATCCCGCCGTGGACCAGGGCCTCGTTGAGGCTTTTGTAGGACTCGGTCAGATCGGTGTATTTCCCAACGATGGCGATGGTCACTGCGTTTGCCGGCTCTTTGATCTTGGCAACGAGCGCCTCCCAGTTTTCCAGCTTGGGGGCCCGGGTCCAGATGTTGAGCATCTCGAGGATCTTGCCGTCGAGCCCCTCCTGGTGGAACATGAGCGGCACCTCGTAAATGCAGTCCACGTCCTTTGCGGTGATGACCGCATCAACGCCCACGTTGCAGAACAGCGCGATCTTCTTCTTGATGTCCTTGGGCAGCACCCGGTCCGCCCGGCACAGCAAAATGTCGGGCTGGATACCGATGCTGCGAAGCTCCTTGACGCTGTGCTGGGTCGGCTTGGTTTTCAACTCCCCGGCTTTGCCCATGTAGGGGACCAGGGTCAGGTGGATGTACAGGACATTCTCCTTTCCTACGTCGGCCTTGAATTGCCGAATCGCCTCCAGGAAGGGAAGGCTTTCGATGTCCCCGATGGTCCCGCCGATTTCGACGATGACCACGTCGACACCGTCTGCCACAAGCTGGATGCTCTGCTTGATCTCATCGGTGATATGAGGGATGACCTGCACGGTGCCGCCCAGATAGTCCCCGCGGCGCTCCTTGCTGATGACCTGGTGGTATATTTTCCCCGTCGTGAAATTGTTGTCTCGGCCCAGCTTGGCGGAAGTAAACCGCTCGTAGTGTCCCAGATCGAGATCGGTTTCGGCGCCGTCGTCTGTCACGAACACCTCGCCGTGCTGAAAGGGGTTCATGGTTCCGGGATCGACGTTGATGTAAGGGTCCAGTTTCTGAAGGGTTACCCGCAGGCCCCGGCTTTCGAGCAGCGCACCGATGGCCGCCGAGGCCAATCCCTTTCCTAGTGAAGAAAGAACGCCGCCGGTGGTGAAGATGTACTTTGTGTTGTGCCCCATGAAATCACCTCAATGGTTATGATGATCGGAACCCGCCGTTCGGGGGTTCGGTTGCTGCGGAAATCCTGAAACCGGATTTCCCTGTTGCTCTTTCGATCCTGTGCTCGCCCCGTGGACCTGAACCGGTCATTGCCCCTCCGGCCCCGCCGCCGGGCCGGGCTGATCCGTCGCCTGCACCGGGCTGAAAAGCGAATCGGGTATCTCGGCCGGGCTTTGAATTTTTTCGACGCGGACCTCGGACACGAGCTGCCCGTCCTGATAGCACGCCATGACCTGAGGGTAACGCAAATCGCCGGTCTTTTGCCAGCCAAAATAGCGGATCTCGGTGCGCTGGGGAGGGCCGTCTGCGGTTGGACGCAGCATCAGCCAACGAAAGGGGAGCAGGGTTTCCCGGTCGAACCAGACCTGCGGGGCGGACTCGTCCGGATACCGGGCACCGAGGACGAATCCGAGACGGCCCTCGAAGCGCCCGAGACTGGTCACGGTCAAATCCACGCCCTGTGCGGCGAGCACCCGGGCCAGGCCTTCGGGCCGATTGTGGGCCAGAAGGCGAAGGGCCAGGTCGATGGGCTCGGCGGCCGGTTCGGCAAGACCCGCCTCCTCGGTGGTCCAGCGGCGTCCGCTTCGTTCGACCAGCACCCGCCGGCCGTCTTCCGTGGTCAACTCGGAGCGGAAGGTCCCCGGAAACCGAATGTAGACGACCTCCCGGTACTGCAGCGGGACTTGCGCGGCCACCGGTCCCGTCACGATGCGAACCTGCCGAACCACGGAAGGCGCCGGGTCATCCAGGCGGGAGGCGACCAGAACCAGCAGGTGGTCCGCCACGGGTACGTATGCAAGGGCGTGGGAAGAGACCGAAGCCACACTGACAACCACCGCCAGACCGATCAATAGCGCCCGGATGGAATTCCGCATCGAATCACCCGGCGAGAAAAATCTGATCCGCGAACCGTGCGGCGGCACCGAGTTCTTCCTCGATGCGGATCAGCTGATTGTATTTGGCGACGCGGTCGGACCGCGACAGCGATCCCGTTTTGATCTGGCCGGCGTTGATCGCCACGGCAAGATCGGCGATGAACGTGTCCTCGGTCTCTCCGGAGCGGTGGGAAATCACCGTGGTGTAGCCGGCCTGTTCGGCCAGGTCGATGGCGTCGAGGGTCTCGGTGACGGTCCCGATCTGGTTGAGCTTGATCAGGATCGAGTTGGCGATGCCGTTTTCGATGCCCTTGGCGAAAATTTCCGGATTGGTGACGAAAATGTCGTCGCCCACGATCTGGATGGTGCCCCCGAGCCGGTCGGTCATCAGAGCCCAGTTTTCCCAGTCCTGTTCGGCAAGCCCGTCTTCGATGGACAGAATCGGATATTTGTCCACCAGTGCTTCATAATAGTCAATCATCTGCTTTGCCGAGAGCTTCTTCTTCTCGGACTTGAGCCAGTATTTCCCCTTGCTGAAAAATTCGCTCGCCGCGGCATCCAGGGCGATGCCGATGTCTTTGCCCGGACGGTAGCCGGCCGCCTGGATGGCAGCCATCACCTGAACGATGGCATCTTCGTTGGACGACAGGTCCGGGGCAAAGCCCCCCTCGTCGCCGACGCCGGTGCTCAGCCCCTTGCTCTTTAGGTTTTTCTTCAGCGCGTGGAAGGTCTCTGCGCCCATCTGTACAGCCTGGGCAAGGCTCTTGGCCCCGATGGGCACGATCATGAACTCCTGGATGTCGAGATTGTTGGTCGCGTGGGCGCCGCCGTTTACGATGTTCATCATCGGAAGAGGGAGCGTCCGGCCGTTGACGCCGCCCAGGTACTGATACAGGGGCAGCCCGTAAGCGTCGGCCGCAGCGCGGGCCGCGGCCATGGATACCCCGAGGATTGCATTGGCGCCGAGTTTGGACTTGTTTTTGGTTCCGTCGAGGCTGACCAGGTATCGGTCCAGGGCCACCTGATCGGCGGCATCCATACCGTTGACGGCGGGGCCGATGACTTCCATCACGTTTTGAACCGCCTTGCGGACACCCTTTCCGCCGTATCTTTTGGCCCGCTTATCCCGCAGCTCTAAAGCTTCTCGCTTTCCCGTGGAGGCGCCGGAGGGCACGGCGGCCCTGCCGACCGCCCCGCTGGCAAGTACCACGTCGACCTCGACGGTCGGGTTGCCCCGCGAATCGAGGATTTCTCTGGCCATTACGTCGATGATCTCCGTCATGGTTTCCTCCCGGTCAGGATGATGAGCGTATCTGGAAAGGATTTTTCGGTGGCCCAGTGACCGTCCGTTATGGGATCGGGCTTGACGAAATCGGCCCAGATGTTACTCTCCCCTCCCAGGGATGTCAAGACGGGCCGCCGGGCCGGATTGGCGCCAGGTGCGGTGCCGGCGGGCACTCTCCGGCGATCTGCAGGACGGAAAGGACCCGAACATGAAGGGGAAGTCCTTATACGAAGAGGGCCATTTGGTGGTAGCCGCCATTCGTGTTCTGGAACACCAGCGAAAGGTTCCGCCGTCGGTGGACGACATCTGCAGCTGCCTTTCCCTGTCGACCGAGCAATGCCATCGGCTCTGCAGCCGCCTTCAGGAGCAAAAGATCGTCGAGGTGGTCAAAGGGGCCTTCGGCACGAAGGTGTTCCTTCGGGACCATCACCTTTTGGAGGAACTGCCAAAAACCGCGGAAAGCGCGGGCATCGCCGACGAGGTCAAAAAGTTCCAGGAATCACGAAAGGGGATGGATGAGCGGATCGCCGCCTTCAAGGCCCAGCAGGAAGAAAAGAAAAAAAACCTCTTTGCCGACCTGGACAAAAAATTGAAAAAAAAGGAGCCCTGACGCCGGACTCCCTTTTTTTCAGTGAAGCTTTCTTTTCCGATCAACATGCTCAGGCCCCCGCCGTGCAGCGGGCCTCGCCGGGCGACAGGCCTTCCTGGAGGCGAGGTTCGTCCGTCGTCCGGATCAACGCCAAGGCCGAAGACCCTTCGAAACGCAACTGCTCCTTACCGTCCGATCACGGTGACCGCCACGCTCCTTTTCCGGGGGCGGTTGTCGTGGTTGACCGCCACCGCCTGCTGCCAGGTGCCCAACGCAAGCGCGCCGTTTCGGACCGAAAGGGTGATGCTCGGCCCCATCATCGCCGCTTGCACGTGGCTGTGGCCGTTGCCGTCGTGCCAGGCTTTTTCGTGTTCGTAGGCCAGATGCCGGGGGGCCATCCGCTCGATGGCCTGTTTGAGGTCCGCCACGACACCGGGTTCGTACTCGATTGTGGTCAAAGACCCGGTCGACCCGACCATGTTTGCCGCAAGCAGGCCCGCTGCAACGCCCGAAGCCTGTACCACGCGCCTCAGCGCATCGGTGATATCGACGATATCCGGTCCCGCCTTCAGCGACACCTGAACGTTTTCGGTATAGAGGATCGTCTCGGCCATGGCGCTCCTTTCTCTGGCGGTGATTCGGCCAGGGGCCTCAGTTTTCTTCGAACCAGCGGTAGGTGGCGGCAAGGCCTTCGTCAAAAGATACCGCCGGGGAAAAGCCGAGGCCGACCGCCGCCTTGCCGATATCGGCCAGCGACTCCCGGATGTCGCCGGGCCGCTGCGCCGTGTGCTCGGGCGGCAAGGTGCATCCGGCGGCCGCGCAGATCCGTTCCCAGAGCTCTGCGACGGTCGTCCGGCGGCCGGTGCCGATGTTGAAGACCTCCCCTGACGCCTTGTCCGAACCGGCTGCCAGCAGGTTGGCCTGAACCACGTCGGAGACGTAGACAAAGTCTCTGAACTGTTTTCCGTCGCCGTAGATGATCGGCCGCCGCTTTTTCACCGCACGGTCCATGAAGATGGAGATCACCCCCGAGTAGGGCGACGAAGGGTCCTGCCGAGGGCCGTAGACATTGAAATATCGAAGGCAGACCGCCCTTAGCCCGTACAGCTCGGAAAAAACCTTCGCGTACTGTTCACCGGTGCGCTTTTGCACCGCGTACGGGCTCATGGGTCGGGGGGGCATGGTTTCGGATTTGGGAAGCTGCGGATCGTCGCCGTAAACGGCGCAGGAGCTGGCCAGCACCACCGACGTAACCCCGCACCGGCGGCAGGCCTCCAGCACATGGAGCGTGCCGATCTCGTTGACCTGGGCAGAGCCGACCGGATCTTCCACGGTCAGCGGCACCGACACCACGGCGGCCTGGTGAAAGACCGAGGTGCATCCTTTCGCCATCCGGCAGACCAGGTCCAGGTCCCGGATGTCGCCTTCGACGAATTCGATCCGATCCAGGGAGCGGTGCAGGTTTTCCATGCGGCCGGTGGAAAGGTCGTCCACCACGGTCACCCGCCAGCCGCCATCGACCAGTGCGTCGACCAGGTGAGATCCGATGAAGCCGGCTCCGCCGGTGACCAACGCCATGTTTTTCATGTAGACTCCCCCCCATCCGAAAATATCGGGTGCCCCGGGGCCCGGGAAAATGTTTTAGATGCCTTCTGCCCCTGGCAATGGCACCCGCAGATGCGCAAAAGGCCGCTATGCCGGCGGATGCGCCCAGTTCCAGAGGCCGGGCCGCTTTTTTACGGAAACCCCTTCCGGCACCGGTTCATTAATGGTCAAAAAGAGGCTGTAGCCGGCCTTTTGCAGCAGTGCCCTTTCGGACCGCAGGTCGATGGGCCAGTTCGGGAAAACCCAGTGGTCCGGTCCGTAGCGTCGGACCCATGCCTGCTCCCCGCGCGGGCTGACGACCGGCTGTTCGGGTTGAAGGTCCTCGGCCGCCGTCCGGGAGACACAAAGGGGCCAGAAGCCGTGCAGGACGATGCCCAGGGGCAGCGGACGCCGGGCCGCCAGGTCCAGATATTCTTCCTGTCCGAGCTCCGGGCTGACAACGGCCCCGGCGACCCCGAGCCGCCCCATCGCCGCGATCGCCATGGGATTGGCCAGGTTGCAAAAGGGGCCGGCCCAGATTTCAAGCCCCTGAATGCCGGAGAAAAAGACCGTCTGCCAGGGGGCGTTGACCATGAACCGGCATGCGCCGGCTTGCACCAAACGACCAATCCGGTCTGCGGCGGCCGGCTCGTTTTCAGGCCAGATCACCGGTGGAAGCACCCACCAGCGCCGGGAGATGTCCTTCTCGGACATGTCGTCCAGCGCCCCGTCCTCCAGCCAGCATCCGATGTCGCCGGAGCGGCGCCCCTTGGAGCACGCCCGGTCCAGGGCCACCTCCACGCAGTGCACGGCGAGGCGGGACACGGCAGGCCAGCGAAGTCGAACCGCCTTCGGCGAAGGGGCATCCGATACAGGCGATGCCTGCCGGTCCAAGGCCGAGAGCTTTGCATCCAGGGCCTTTTCGATCCGGTCGGTCAGAAACACCGGCGTTCCGGCGGGGGCCGCCTTGCCGCCGGAAAATTTGAGGGTGTATCTTCCGCCCTTCGGGACGAACCGGCCCAGGCGGCGAATCCCGTGCCAACGATCGTCCTCGAAGCCGATCCGCAGAACGTCGCCTGCCAGCAGATCCATCGACGGGGCAAGATAGGCATTCTTGCCGCCCCCTTTGATCCGGCCGACCATCAGCCCCGATCCGGTCCGGTCGTCTTCCCCAATGGGGTTCCAGGGCCGCTGGGACAAGAACCGGTAGTGGGTGGCGGGCCGCCCCAGGGCATAGGAAAGAAGGGACAGCGCCTCTTTCTTGGCCGCCGGATCGGTCCCCTCGTCGCGGAGCATCCGATAGGCCTGAACCGTGTGGTATACGTAGTGGGGGCCCTTTTTTCTCCCCTCGATCTTCCAGGCCATCACCTCCGGAACGGTCCGGAGCACCTTGGCCAGGACATCGAGGCTCAGGTCGAGACAGGAAAAAAAACGACGTTCTTTCCCCTGTTGCCGGTATCGCCGGCGGCAGGGCTGCACGCACCGCCCCCGCAGGCCGCTTTTCCCGCCCAGGTAGCTGCTCCAGTAGCAACGGCCCGAAACGCCGTAGCAAAGCGCCCCGTGAACGAACACCTCGAGGCCGAACCCGGCCGGGCAGGCGGCGGCCATGCTCCGGATTTCGTCGATGGTCAGCTCCCGGGGCAGAACGACCCGGTGGACCCCCATACCGGCCGCCGCAGCCAGTGCGGCGGGGAAACTGACGTTGGCCAGGGTGGAAAGGTGGATCTCCCCGGTAAAGCCGATCTGCCGGGCCAGTTCGAGAGTCCCCGGATCCTGGATGATGATCCCGTCCGCACGGACCTGCCGGTCCACGGCGGAAACCAGATCTGCGACGCGCTCGACCTCGCCCGGTTTGATCAGCGTGTTGACGGTCACATAGACCCGCACCCCCTTTTCATGGGCCAGACCGGTGAGGGCCGCCAGCTCTGGTGCAGAAAAGTTCTTGGCGGCCATGCGCGCCGAATACTGCTTCAGGCCGCAGTACACGGCGTCGGCCCCGGCGGCGATGGCGGCCAGAAACGACCGCCGGTTGCCGGCCGGCGCCAGGATTTCGGGAGGTGGGGAATCGTGATTTTTGTTCATGCCGTTCGCGTATTTCTGCAAGGGGATGCCTTTATGTTATCGCAAGCGCCAAGCCATTATGCTCGGTAATTTTCGACGAGTCAATTCGGCACTGAAACCGATTTTCGGTCAAGACTAACGGCGCGATTCCCACTGCAAAAAGCCCAACGACTTTACCAAATACGTTCTGTATCCTATAATATTCATCATTCGGCAAATTCATCAGGTTCACCCAATCGCCAAGACGATTCGGATGACGAGGACAAGGAGACCACGGTGGGCATCGATTTCACCAAAAGGGCGGTGGTGCCGACTCAGGTGATGTTTCGGGAACTGGAAGGGGAGTCGGTCCTGCTCAACATCGAGACCGAAACCTACTTCGGGCTGGATGACGTGGGCACCCGGATGTGGCGGCAATTGACCGAATCGCCGTCGATTCAACTGGCCTACGATGCGCTGCTATCCGAATACGATGTGACTCCCGACACCTTGAAAAAGGACCTGGGGTCCCTTTTGGAAGAGCTCTTCGAAAATGGTCTGATTGACTTTGAAAATGTCCCCCGCCAGAAATAGCCGGGCAAAAATCGGGTTTCTCCAAGTCTTCGGGGTCTATCTCCACTTACAAGTCGTCGCCGTTGCCATTCGGTTGTGCAGTTTTCGGAAGCTGGCTTCCTGGATGACCCAGCGGTTCCCAGAAGAACCTTCCTCCCTGGAAGAAAGGAAAATCAGTGCGACGGCACTGAAGATCACCAGCCGCGTGCTGAGGGTCAACCGGCGGATGCGGATTTTTCCAGCTACTTGTCTCGTCGAATCGATCACGTTGTGGTGGATGCTCCGGCGCCGGAAAATCCCTGCGGATCTGCGCATCGGCGTCCGTACCATTACCGGCGCCTTCGAATCCCACGCCTGGGTCGAACTTCACGGGACCGTGCTGAACGACATCGACCAGGTGCCCACCATCTATACCCCGATGGATATTTTTCCGCTGCCGAACGGGAGGGGAGAAAATTGAGCGGCTTTGCAGGGGTGCTTCGCACCGACGGCGCCCCCATCGACCCGGCCGTTTTCGACCGCTTTTTACCGATCCTCCGTCGGCGGGGACCGGACGGGGATGGAAATTGGTCGGATCAGGGCATCGGCTTCGGATACAGCAACCTGAACATCGAAGATCGTCGCCCTTGCAGCGGCCCCTTTCTTCGCTCGGACGAATTGGCGATCGTCGGAGACGTGCGTCTGGATGCCCGTGATGAGCTGATCGGCGCGCTTGATCCTTCCGGTTTGGAAAACCCGACACACCAGCCGGATCTCAATCTGATTCTCCAGGCGTATCGGCAGTGGGGGAAACGCTGCCTGGAGCATCTCAAGGGAGACTTCTCATTTGCCCTGTGGGATCAAAAAGAAAGGAGACTGTTCTGTGCCCGGGATCACTTCGGGGTCAGACCGTTTTATTACGGTGCAATGGGTGATACCCTCGTCTTTTCCAACACCTTGGCATGCCTCCTCGTCTTTGAAGAAATAGCCGCATCACTCGATGAATCGGTCATCGGGGAATACCTGCTTTTCGGCCACATCCGTCGTTTGGCGCGGACACCGTTTTCGAAGATCCGGCGACTTCCGCCAGCTCACTCTCTATCCCATTCGAACAGCAAAAGAATAGATGTTCAGCGTTACTGGACTTTGATCCCGAATAAGATCGACTCCGGCCTCAAAGAGGATGATATCCTCCACCAATTCAGGCATCTGATGCGTCTTGCCGTTTCAGATCGCCTGCCCGGCTCCGGTGCGCTGGTGATGATGAGCGGCGGCCTCGACTCCACTTGCGTCGCTGCTTTTGCCGTCGAACTTTTCCAAAAGCCCAAATGCTCGCGCACGATCCAAGCCTGCACCTTCGGCTGGCAGCAGTGGCTGCCGGACCGGGAAGCAGAATTCGCCCAAAAAGCGGCCGATGCCCTGCAGATCCTTCTTCATCCGATCGACTGCGCAGAGGACACCCTGGAATGGTCTGCCAACGGCTGCGGCGGCTTTTGTCCGGAGCCGACCCCCGATCCCCCCGCCTCAAAATCATACCGGCACTATCTGGGCCTGCTGGAAAGATTCCGCGTCGCCTTGACCGGTCAGGGGGGAGACCCGGCCTTGGACTCACGGACACGGCATGCCGGCAGCTTTTTCAAAAGCTTGCTCCTGAACGGTTTGGGAAAAGAGATGCTGCGTTATCGCCATCGAACAGGGGCATTTCCCCCCATCGGGCTGCGAAGCAGCATTCGGTCTTGGCTCGGCCGCAAGGAACTGCCTCAGACAAGGATGCCTCCATGGATCGCGGCGGATTTTTCGCGCCGTTGCAGTCTGAAGGCGCTTTTTCGTGAACTCAACCGTCCGCGGCAATCTATGCCCTGTCTCCGCTCGGAGGCCCACCGGTTTATCTCCGGACCCTTGTGGCCCATGTTATTCGAGCAATGCGACGCCGCTTCCATGGGCGTAGCGGCCCAGGTCCGCCACCCTTTTTTTGATCTGCGTCTCATGACATTCTTGTTGTCCCTGTCTCCTGTTCCCTGGTGCGTCGACAAACATATTTTGCGCAAGACGCTCGCCGGACGTCTTCCTGAAGAAATCGTACGCCGTCCAAAAACCCCTCTGCCGGGATATCCACTCTACGAGATGATCCGGGTATCAAAAAGGCCACTACCGGTAATCAATCTGTTGAAAGAATCCGGGCTTGACCGGTTCGTTGACCGCCGCCGGTATTTGCAAATCCTGCAAAACTCGGATAAGATCCGTCCCGGAGAATATGAGCTTATCACCCGCCCGTTGGGGCTGGCCTGGTGGCTCACGCAGCGAAAGCCCTGGCGGTTTGACAATCCCGCCACAGGAGGAAACCATGGGTCAAGATCCCTCGGAAGCCCGCAAGAGAGCCTACCATAAACCGAAGCTCAAACTCTATGGAGACATCCGTGAGCTGACCGAAACGAAAGGGTTGAATGGCAAACAGGACGGGGGTATAGGCAAATTTGCAAGCCTGAAAACCGGCTGACTGCTCGTTTTTGAAAGTCTTTCATCCATGTCATGGCCTTTTACTACCACGCTTTCGGTCTGACGTTTCAAACCAGCGAACCGATTCCCTGGCTGCCCGAGCAGCCGGGCACCGCAGGGGCCGACATTCGGATCGAATTCAGCAGCCCCAGCCCGAATTCCAACCCTGAGCCCGATGAATTCATTCGGGCAAAGCTTCTTGGCCCCGCGCCTTCTTCAGAACCACGGCTTCTCCTATACGAAAGAACCTCCGATGGCCGGTTTCGATTCCAGTACCGGGACGGCACCGAATTCACTGTCAGCGCAGACGGATGCCGGATACGGGGGGCGTGGCCAAAAACATCCACCGTAGAAGATGCTGCCACCTACCTGCTGGGACCGGTTGTCGGCTTTGTATTGCGACTGCAGGGCAATGTCTGTCTTCATGCTTCGGCGGTCTCAGACTCCACAGGGGCTATCGCTTTCATGGCTCCAGCCGGTTTTGGCAAATCGAGTACAGCGGCCATGCTCGCCCGCTGGGGCTATGCGGTATGTACCGACGATATCCTGGCGTTGGCAGAACACGAAAACATCTTTCAGGTTCTTCCGGGATGGCCGCATCTTCGACTGTGGCCGGATTCGGTGACGGCGATTTTCGGACGGGCCGACGCATTACCCCGCCTTTGCCCCGCGAGTGTGGATTGGGACAAATGCTATCTGAACCTCACCGATCCGGGGTTTCGATTTCAATCCGAGCCCATGCCGCTGAAGGCGATCTATGCGCCGCGCTTCGATCCGGCATCTTCTGACCTCCGCGTCGAACCAATGCACCCGATGGCCGCACTGCAGCAACTGCTGACCAACACCTATTCCTGGTATTCGCTGAACGGCGCGATGCGGGCCGCAGAGCTCGACTGCCTGACCCGGCTCGTTCAACAGGTGCCGGTTCGAACGTTGACCATCCGTGATTCGAATCGGCAGGGGTTGGAAAGACAATGCCGCGCAATCCTGGATGACGCCGCTGCAGAGGGAATCGAAAATCTCTTTGCGGCAAATCCAAAGCCCTGAGTGAACCAAGGAAATCCATAAACGATGTATTCGCTATTCGGTTATGCAGCCATGATTGCCGACTCGGTGAGGATGAACGCTTACGCCACGGCGATCGAAAGCCGTGTCCGGCCCGGGATGGCCGTGCTCGACCTGGGCACCGGCACCGGCATCTTTTCCCTGCTCGCATGCCGCGCCGGGGCCCGCAAGGTGTATGCCGTCGACCCGTCGGAGGCGGTCCAGGTGGGGCGTGAGATCGCCCGGGCAAACGGCCTAAAAGACCGCATCGTCTTTATTCAAGACCGCTCCTCGGCAATCGATCTTCCGGAACCCGTCGATCTGATCGTCTCCGACATGCGGGGCGTTTTGCCGTTCTTTTCCAGCCATCTTTCAGACATCGCAGACGCCCGCGACCGTTTCCTGTCATCCACGGGCCATATGATCCCATTGTACGACCATATATTTGGGATGCTGGCTGAGACGCCCCAGATCTACGGCGAATTCGTTTCCCCCTGGTCGGAAAGTCCCTTCGGGTTCGATATGGCTGCCGCCAGCCGGTACCAGGTCAATCAATGGAAAAAGGTAGAAAGCAACGCGCTCAACGCCGTATCCTCCCCATGCCGATGGCTGAGCATCGATTACAGCACCCTGGCCGGACCCAGCGGGTCGGGACAATTGGCGTGGTCCGTGGAGAAAAAGGCCGCCGCCCAAGGATTCGTTCTTTGGTTTGATACCCGCCTCACCGAAGAATGCGGGTTTTCCAACGCGCCGGACCAGCCTGAAACGATTTACGGGAAAGCGTTTTTCCCGTTCCAGGAACCGTTGCCCCTCGAAAGCCGGGACCAGGTCCTGGTCGATCTCAAGGCCGAATATGTCGACCGAGAATACATCTGGCGCTGGAACACGGTACATCGTTCCAAAGATGACGAGCAAAAAGCCGCCTTCAGCCAATCGACGTTTTGGGCAAGACCTCTGTCCCTGGAGAGCCTGGAAGTCAGAGACAGCACTCACCGCCCGACGCTGACCCCTCAGGGAGAAGTCGACCGGCGCATTTTAAACCTGATGAACGGGGAAAAAACGCTCGGGGATATCGCCGAAAACGTCGCCCGACACTTTCCTGACCGATATCCATCATTGAAAGCCGCTCTGAAGCAGGTTTCCCGGCTTTCCAGCCGCTATTCAAAAAAAACAGATGGACACTGAACTGTCGCCATCCGCGCGCAGCCTTCTTTTTCGCTGCTGTAGAAGCGATTTGAATCTCCAAGAAGCAGGGGTGGTCGCCTCTTTGTCGTCGAGCATCCGTCACTGGGAAACCCTCGTCTCGGCAGCCGGCCAAGAAGGGCTCGATGGTCTGCTGTATGTTCAGCTGCGCCGGACGGGCGCAGTGAAAAATGCCGATCCGACATCGATGGGACACCTGCGCCGGCGGTACGAGCAGACGGCCATCGCGAACCTGCATCGAATCCGGGAGCTGTTGCTGATTCGGGAAAAATCGGCGGCCGCCGGCATCTCTTTTATACTGCTCAAAGGGATGGCGCTTCTGGCCACCACTTACAAAGACATCGGCCTTCGGGCCATGGGAGATATCGACATCTGGGTGTCGCCGGCCGATTGCCTCCGGTTTTCGTCGCTCCTGATCGCTGAAGGATACGATCAGGACCGCCTATATCCGACCACCTTCCGAAAGAACCGAACCGTCATCGATCTGCACTCCCATCCGCTGGGAGCGGACCGGATCAGATCCCGTCGATTTCTCCTGCGTACAAAAACAGAAATCATTTTCCAGCGCGCACGACCGGTAAGATTCATGGGAGAAATTTTCTTCTGCCCCGCAGACTTTGACCATGCGATTATCCTCAGTATTCATGCCCTGAAGCACGGATTGCAACGCCTCATCTGGGTGGCGGACATCTTGAACCTGACGGATCGTTGGGGGAAAAAAGACTGGATTGATTTCAGAAGGTGGTGCGAAAAAACCGGTGGGGAGAAACTGGTGGGAAGGACCTTTGCGGCGATGGATGTTTTTTTTTCAGATCAAGGCAAACGCCTTTTGCTCCCATCAATGGGAAAATGGATGCCGTCCCGCCTGGACCGAAAACTGCTGGCGCTGTGCATCGACCGTGCGATGCCTCCCTTCTGGGTTCCGGCATGGCTGATGCGGCCCCAGCGGAACCTGTTCATCGGTGGGCTGTATTTTGCTGAAACGCTCTTCCCGAATCCTTCCGTGCTCCGGCAGATCTTTCCGAGATGGTCGAGGCTTCCCGCCCCGGTCCTGTATGTACTCCGCTTTTTCCAGGTCCTTTTTCGAGCTGCCCAAAAACGATGGGGGAAGCATCTTCGCCCCCCCACGACCTTGGCCCCCTGACCGATATCCGAGGCAGTGGTAAAAGGCTGCGGAGGCGTCGCCTTTAAAGGCAAAAGGCAGAAAGGGCGGAAAAAGAAGGCGGGAAAAAACCGGCCCGGGCAGGGCGACAGGGCGTCATGTCATCGGGGAAAGACGGCCATTCCTTTTTTGCGAATTGGGCCGGGTCCGACCACCGATCGCCTGCTTCGAAACGAGCCTTTTTCGGAAGTGGTTTGCTGGACGCCTTCGAGGGCCGGAAGGACCGTGATCAATCCTACGACAAGCCAGAACGGTTCCATGATCCGGACGATAATAAAGGTATTGGCCCCCAGCGCGTGAAACAGCATCGCCACGTAGCCGGCCAAAAATCCCTTCACCAGCCCCTGGTGAAGCGGGTCGGAGATCTGGCGCATAGTGGTTCGCAGCAGTCTGAACACGGCAAACAGCAAATAGACGAAGGCCGCCAGGCCGAACACCCCGCTTTCCAGCAGCACCCGGACATACTGGGCATCCATAAACGCATAGCCGGTCACCCCGTATCCGATCAAGGGATGGGCGGTCCAGTCTTCGAAGCCCTCCTGCCAGCTCTTGATCCGGGCCGACAGCGACGTGTCGAGCCGCACGCCCCCCACCTGGATCTGCTGCTGGTGAAACGGCTGGGAAAAGGTATAGAAAATGCGCTCCTTGACCGCCGAGGGCAAAAACAATGGGCTGACGATCAGTGCCGCCACCATGATTGGAAGAGCGAACCTTCTTTTTTCGGAAAACCAGCCGATTAGAAAAAATGCCGGAAGCGCCGCCAGATAGGAGGACCGGGAGCGGGTGAACAGCAGGGGGGGGATAACGGCAGCAATCAGGACAATCAGCATCCAGCGGGTCCGCCGGTCCCTGACCGAAGTAAGGATGCCGCCCGCAACGGCCCCGATCAGCACCAGGTATCCGCCGAAGGTGTTGGGCTCTCCATACTCTCCCTCGAAAGGGGCACTGACCCGGCCGCCGGCCGGGATCTGGGCCATGCCGACAAAACAGGTGATGAAACAGGTCAGAAAAAGACAGAACAGAATGCGTTTGAGTTGGCGATCGTTTTCGACGTGGTTGGCGACCATGAAAAAAACGATAAAGTATTCGAAATACTTCAGGACAAAAAAGAACCCGGACTTGGGGTCGACCCGGCCCGCAATGATTCCGATCCCGGTGGGTACCAGGCAGGCGACCATGTAATAGAAAATCGGCCGGTTCAATTCCGTCTTCAAAAACAGCCCCAGGTCCTTGTAGACCGCTGTTTTGGTAAACCAGGAAAAGCCGATGATCACCAGCAGCAGGTCGTCGAGCCGGATGGTCACCCCTCTTTGGAGGGCTGCGCCGCCCCCCAGCCCGCTCACCCCGATCTCCGGCGACAACAGCATGGAAAAGATCAGGATGTACAGGCCCACCTCGGTGTTCAGGAAGGTCA
>JASFPT010000042.1:0-20139 GCA_050115795.1 Desulfobacterales bacterium | reverse complement strand
CGTATCGGTCAAGGTCAACGCCGTGGTCTACTTTCGGGTGGTCGAACCGATCAAGGCCATCGTGGAGGTGGAAAACTACGGCTATGCCATGTCCCAGCTCGCCCAGACCACCCTTCGCAGTGTCTGCGGCGGCGCCGAGCTGGACGAATTGCTCTCGGAGCGGGAAAAGGTCAACACGCACCTGCAGGAAATCCTCGACTCCCAGACCGATCCCTGGGGCATCAAGGTCTCTGCCGTGGAGTTGAAGCACATCGACCTGCCCAGCGAAATGCAGCGGGCCATGGCACGGCAGGCCGAGGCCGAGCGGGAGCGGCGGGCGAAGGTGATCAACGCGGAAGGCGAATACCAGGCCGCGAACCGCCTGGCAGAAGCCGCCGAGATCATGCATGAAAGGCCCATGGCCCTTCAGCTTCGCTACCTTCAGACCATGCGCGAGATGGCCGCAGAGAACAACAACATGACCATTTTCCCCGTCCCGCTGGATCTGTTCGCTCCCCTCATGAGGCTGGTGCGGAAAGCTGCCGGGGAAAAGGATGAATAGGGTGGACCGAAAGGGGGGAATTTCGTAAAATTCCCCCCCTTGAGCATTGACAAACCTGCATGTCTATTTTATCAAAATAACTTTATTTTTTAGGTCCGGCCGTATCTGCAAATCAGCCGGAAATACCGGGTCGCCTCCAACGCTTTTCGGAGCAGATCCGGTTTTTCGGTTTCGGCGAAAGACCCTGCAGGGGGACTTTTTGCTTGCGCCGGGCAGAGCAGCCTTTCTTTTATTGATATGAGAAAGCGGCGCAGCCGCCAATTCAAAAAATCGCGGAGTGATTTTTTGGGGAGGAGAAAGTCGACATGGGTGGAAAGAAGAAAGAGGCAAAGGAAAAACCGCTGGAGAAAATGACGGCCAAGGAACTGCGGGAACTGGCCATGGAGATCCCCGATATCACCGGCGCCCACGGAATGAACAAGGCCGAGCTGATTCAGGAGATCAAGCAAGCCCGCGGTATCGTGGACGAGGTCGTCAAAAAGAAGACGACGCGGGACGTGCGCGAGATCAAAAAGAAAATCCAGGAACTGAAGGTCAAGCGCGAAGAGGCCATTGCCGGCGAGGACCGTAAGACGGCCCAGATCCTGCGGCGAAAGATCAGCAGGCTCAAGAAAAAAACGCGCCAGGCCGCATGATAAAATCGCTGACGCGATTTTATAAATGGTTTCGCGTCCCGCGAAGCCGGGATTCTTGAGGGGATTTTCATCCATGCCCCTTAGCGCGGGGGACGGCTCCCATGACCACGCTGCAGGACCAGATCGACGAATTCATTGCAGCCCTTGCGTCCGAAAAAGGATACTCCCCGCACACCTGCCGGGCATATAGAAAAAATATTCAAGAATTCCGGGATTATGCGGATGGGCGCCTTTCCGGTCGAAAAGGATCCCGGGAACGGGAAAGCACCGAGGCGGTCTCTGTCGAGCAGATCGACCCTTTGATGATCCGGGGCTATCTCGGTTTTCTGCACAAGCGAAACAAGAAAGCGACGATCGCCCGAAAGCTGTCGGCGCTTCGGTCGTTTTTCCGGCACCTGATCAAGACGGGGAGACTCTCCGAAAGCCCTGCCGAACTGATCCTCACCCCCAAGCAGGACCGAACGATTCCGGTCTACTTGCCGGTGGACGACATGTTCCGGCTTCTGGATGCCATCGAATCCGAGACGCTGCTGGGTGCGCGGAACCGCGCCCTGTTTGAAATCCTCTACTCGGCCGGCATTCGGGTGTCCGAACTGGCCGGCCTCGATGCGGCCGACATCGATCTGACCGGCCGGACGATTCGTGTCACGGGAAAGGGGAACAAGCAGCGGATCGTTCCGATCGGAAAGAAGGCCGCCGAATCGGTAAAGCGCTACCGGGAAGCCCTCCAGCGGGAGGCGGGAATCGCCCCGGAGGCCGAAGGGGCGCTGTTCCGGAACAATCGCGGGGGCCGTCTGACGGCCCGGTCCGTTGCCCGCATCCTGGAGGCGATCGCTCGTCGAATCGGAATCAATATCCCGGTGTCGCCCCACGCCCTGCGGCACAGTTTTGCAACACACCTGCTTGATGCAGGGGCGGACCTGAGGGTTGTCCAGGAGCTTCTGGGCCACAAGAGCCTGTCGACGACCCAGAAGTACACGCACGTCAGCATCGACCGGCTGATGGAGACATACGACAAAGCGCACCCGAGGAAGTAGATGCCGTTGCATCTACTTCCTGGGGTGCGCAGCTGGTGAGCTGGTAAGCTGGGATGCTGGCAGGCCGGGAGGCTGGGAGGCACCAAAACAGAGCCAAGTTCCCAGCGCGAAGCGCTGATACATTTTTTTGCCGCGCACGGGTCTTTTTTCTCGGTCTGGCGGCAGAAACAACTGTTTTCTGCGGGGAAATGTAAAAGAATGAATGCGCAAGCGGCAAAAAAAATGCACGGCACGACGATCCTGGCTGTCCGGCGGGACGGTAAACTGGCCGTGGCCGGAGACGGGCAGGTGACCCTCAACGACACGGTGGTCAAACACCGGGCAAGAAAGGTTCGGAAGATCTACAACGACAAAATCGTCGTCGGATTTGCCGGCGCAACCGCCGACGCCCTGAACCTTTCCGAGCGTCTGGAGGGAAAGCTTGAGCGCTACAACGGCAATCTGACCCGGAGCGCCGTGGAACTCGCCCGGGACTGGCGGACCGACAAGATTTTGCGGCGCCTCGAGGCGCTGATGATTGCGGCAGACGAGAGCCAAATGTACTTGATCTCCGGAAACGGGGACGTCATCGAGCCCGACGACGCCTTCATCGGCATCGGTTCCGGCGGGGTTGCGGCCCAGGCCGCCGCCAAGGCGCTGCTGGCCCATTCCAGTCTGGATCCGGAGCAGATCGTCCGGGAGGCCATGAAAATCGCCGCATCGATCTGTGTCTACACCAACGATCAGGTAACGGTGGAAACCCTGTAGGCGCGCCCGCGGCGCGCCGCCTGGATGCCTGGAAGCCAGGAAGCTGGGAAGCTTTCAATAGAATCAACCAAGCAATAGCGGTCTTGGGAAAACACGGTGATCTGGGTTCTGAATGCCGGGATGTGTTCTTTAGCCTCCCAGCCTTCCAGCATCCTTGCATCCCAGCACGCCGAAGGCGAAACATGAGTGATTTAAAACCATCTGAAATCGTTCAGGAACTCGACAAGTACATCATCGGGCAGCATCAGGCGAAGCGGTCCGTTGCCGTCGCGCTGCGAAACCGGTGGCGGCGGCGACAGGTTCCCGACGCGCTCAAAGACGAGATCGCCCCGAAAAACATCATTCTCATCGGTCCCACCGGTGTCGGCAAGACGGAGATCGCCCGCCGGCTATCGATGTTGACCGATTCACCCTTCATGAAGGTGGAGGCTTCCAAGTTCACGGAGGTCGGATACGTGGGTCGCGACGTGGAGTCGATGATCCGCGACCTGGTGGAGCTGACCGTCAACATGCTCCGTGCGCGGGAGCAGGAGGCAGTTGCCGAGAAGGCCCGATCGGCGGCTGAAGAACGGATTCTGGACCTGCTGCTGCCCAAACAGCGCCAGCCCCAGCCCCTTGGGTTTGCCGGCGGCGAGGCCGAGGCCGGACCGGACAAGGAGGCCGAGGCGCCCGGAGGAACCCGGGAAAAGCTCCGGCGCATGCTGCAAGAAGGGAAGCTCGACGATCGCTTTGTGGACCTAGACGTGGCCGACCGGAGCAACCCGATGGTCGAGATCTTTTCAAACGCCGGCATGGAGGAAATGGGCATCAATTTCCGGGACGTGCTCGGCAATCTGATGCCCAAGAACACCAAGCGACGAAAGGTCAAGATCCCTGAGGCGATGCAGCTCTTGTCCCAGGAAGAGGCCCAGAACATGGTCGACATGGACCGGGTGATCGGGCTGGCCGTCGAAAAAGTGGAGCAGACCGGGATCATCTTTCTCGACGAGATCGACAAGATCGCCGGAGGCGGACAGACTCAAGGACCCGACGTCTCCCGTGAGGGGGTGCAAAGGGACTTGCTGCCCATCGTCGAGGGGAGCACGGTGAACACGAAATACGGTCCGGTGAAAACCGACCATGTTCTGTTTATGGCCTCCGGGGCGTTTCATGCCATCAAGCCCTCGGACCTGATTCCCGAACTGCAGGGGCGGTTTCCCATTCGAGTGGAGCTCGATTCTTTGGGCAGCCAGGAGTTCGCGCGGATTTTGACCGAACCGAAAAACGCCCTGGTGCTCCAGTACATCTCCCTGCTCCAGACCGAGGGTGTCGAGCTGGTCTTCGAGGACGGCGCGGTGGACCGGATTGCCCAGATCGCAGAGGAGGTCAATGCCAGCACCGAAAATATCGGTGCACGGCGCCTTCACACCCTGATGGAACGCCTGCTGGAGGACGTCCTGTTCGAGGCCCCGGACATGGGTCGTCAGCGAATTGTCATCGACGCCGGATACGTGGACGACAAGCTGGCCGGCATCAAGGACGACGAGGATCTGAGCCGATACATATTGTAGGCGCCTTCGGCGCCTGGTGGGTGGTCTGTGGTTCGTGGCTTGTGGTTGACGACAAACCACCTGCTACATACCACCAACCGCGCCGGAGACGGCAGGCAGACAACGATCCGACAAATAGGACAAAGCAGTGAATCCCAACGTTGCCGACATATTGATCGAGGCGCTGCCGTACATCCGGAAATTTACCGGTATGACCGTCGTGATCAAATACGGCGGGCACGCCATGGTAGACGAGCAGCTCAAGGAGGATTTCGCCCGGGACGTGACCCTGCTCAAATTCATCGGGCTCAACCCGGTGGTGGTCCACGGCGGCGGCCCCCAGATCAACCAGGTCCTCGACCGGATGGGAATCAGCCCGAAATTTGTTCGGGGAATGCGGCTGACCGACGAGCCGACCATGGACGTGGTGGAGATGGTGCTGGGCGGCAAGGTCAATAAGGCCATCGTGGCCCAGATCAACCGCCAGGGGGGCCGAGCCGTAGGGCTCAGCGGCAAGGACGGCGAACTTATCCAGGCCCGGAAGATGAAGATCTACCACCAGGAGGATGCCGACAAACCCCCGGAGATCATCGATCCGGGCCTGGTCGGGGAGGTCACCCGGATCAATCCGACCATCATCGAAACCATCGCGCGACAGGGGTTTATCCCGATCATCGCACCGGTGGGCGCCGGCGAGGCCGGCGAGACATACAATCTCAACGCCGATTTGGTGGCCGCCCGGATTGCAGTGGCGCTGTCGGCTGGCCGGTTGATCTACCTGACCGACGTGGACGGCGTGCTCGATCCCGAGGGGCGGCTCATTTCATCCATCGATGCGGAGACGATCCGGCAGATGGTGGAGACAAAGACGATTTCCGGGGGGATGATCCCGAAGATCGAATACGCCTTGGACGCCCTGCGGGCGGGGGTAGGGAAGGTTCCGATCATCAACGGCAAGCGCCGCCACGCCCTTTTGCTGGAACTGTTCACCGACAGCGGCATCGGGACCGAAGTCACGGTGTAGCCGCCTCGTGTATACACCGTGACTTCGGAGCTGTTAAGCTATTGAGCTGGTAAGCTGGTAAGCTATTGAGCTGTTGAGCTGTTAAGCTATTGAGCTGGTAAGCTAGGAAGCTGCTCAATAGCTTATCAGCCAACAGCTTGTTGGACCTATTTCGCGCATACGGTCTGGATCGATCGAAATTAGAGGAACGGAACATGACCAACGACCTCATCCAACGGGCGGACAAGTCGATCGCCGCCACCTACATGCGGGCGCCGCTTGTGCTGGTGCGAGGCAGCGGATGCACGGTAGAGGATACTTCCGGAAAAACCTACACGGATTTTGTGGGCGGTATCGCCGTGTGCTGTCTGGGACACGCCCATCCCCGGGTGGCCCGTGCCCTGGCCCGCCAGGCCGAAACCCTCGTACACGTTTCCAACCTTTACTACACCCAACCGCAGGTGGAGCTGGCCGAATGGCTCGTCGGCCGAAGCTTTGCCGATCGGATTTTTTTCTGCAACAGCGGGGCCGAGGCCAACGAAGCGGCCATCAAGGTGACCCGCAAGTTCTTCCATGACCGTGGCCAGAACCGGTACCGGATCATCGCCATGGAGCGCTCCTTTCACGGTCGTACCATGGCCGCCTTGTCGGCCACGGGCCAGGACAAGATCCGCAAGGGCTACGATCCGCTTCTGGAGGGCTTCGATTTCGTCCCCTTCGGCGATATCGACGCACTGGCCGCAAAGATCGGCCCTTATACCGCCGGCGTTCTGCTCGAGCCGATCCAGGGCGAGGGGGGTGTGCGTATTCCGCCGCCCGGTTATCTGGAGGAAGTCCGAAGGCTCTGCACAAAACAAGGTATCCTGCTCCTGCTCGACGAGGTCCAGACCGGCATGGGGCGCACGGGCAAGCTGTTCGCCCACGAGCACTTCGGTATTTCGCCGGATGTGATGACCCTGGCCAAGGCTATGGCCAACGGACTTCCCATCGGTGCCATGCTGGCAACAGAAAAGGTCGCTGCGGCCTTTGGGGCCGGCGCCCATGCCACCACCTTCGGGGGGACGCCGGCCATCACCGCAGCGTCCCTGGAGACCGTTCGCACCCTGGAAGAAGAGGGGCTAATCGACCGGTGCGCCGAGATCGGCGCCTATTTTCTCTCCCGGTTGCAGGGACTCCGGGAAAAATGCCGCGTGGCCACCGATGCCCGGGGCATGGGGCTGCTGCTGGGACTCGAGCTCTCGATCGAAGGCGGACCGGTGGTGGACGCCTGCCGGGAAAAAGGGTTTCTGGTCAACTGCATCCAGGACCGGATTCTCCGTTTTGCGCCCCCTCTGATCGTCACCCGTGAGCAGATCGACGCGCTGATCGAAGCGCTGGGGGAAATACTAAAGCGCTGACGCGCCCGCTGGGAGGCTCGGAGGCCAGAAGGCTGGGAGGCTGAAAAGAATGCCCGAAGAAGGCCATCGGACTTTACATTCAATAAAATCGCTCCTCCAGCAAGAAATCCGTACCGGTTTGGTAATATTCATTGATGGATAACGATTAACGGGCGTAATGGCTTCTGCTTATCGGTTTCAGGCTTTCCAGCCTCCCAGCCTCCCGGCTTCCCGGCATTAAAGGCGCCGAAGGCGCACCGAGGTTCAAGATGAAAAAAGACATACTGAGTCTCCTGGATTTGGAAAAGGAAGATTTCGAACATCTCTTCCGGCGGGCGATGGCGCTCAAGGCCGCCCGAAAGGAAGGGAAAAAAGAGATGCCCCTTTCGGGAAGAACGCTCGGGCTCATTTTCGAGAAGCCGTCGACCCGGACCCGACTGTCCTTCGAGGCGGCCATGGCGCAACTGGGGGGAACGCCGATGTTCATCAGCACCCGGGATCTTCAGATGGTCCGGGCCGAACCGGTCAAAGACACCGCCCGGGTGCTTTCCCGGTATCTGGACGCCCTTGCGATTCGCGCGTTTTCCCATGCCCTGATCGAGGAGTTTGCCGGATACAGCACGATACCGGTCATCAATGCCCTTACCGACCGCTATCATCCGATCCAGGTGCTCAGCGACCTGATGACCGTACTGGAATACAAGCCGAACCTGTCGGGCCTGAAGATCGCCTGGGTCGGAGACGGCAACAATGTCGCCAATTCCTGGATCAATGCGGCGGCGGTGTTAGACCTGCATCTGGTGCTGGCCTGCCCCGACGGATATCTTCCGAAAGACGACATCCTGTCGGCCGCCCGCGCCCGGGGCGGGCGGATGACGGTGACCGGGGAACCGATGGAGGCGGTGAAAGGCGCCGACGTCATCTACACCGACGTATGGGCGAGCATGGGGCAGGAAGATGAGGCGGCCGAAAGAAAACGGATTTTCGCACCCTTCCAGGTCAACGCCGCGCTGGTGGCCGGCGCGGCCGAAGACGTTATTGTCATGCATTGTCTGCCCGCCCACCGGGGAGAAGAGATCACCGAAGAGGTGCTGGAAGGGCCCCAGTCGGTGGTCTGGGACCAGTCCGAGAACAAGCTGCACATGCACAAGGCCGTTTTAGAGGCGCTGATCGCCGGCGACGGGAAAAACGAGTGAACCGCAAAGGCGCCAAGTTCGCAAAGAAAAGAGATTTCAGTTTTTACGAATAAGAACCGAAGTTCTTGGCGTGCTTTGCGCCTTGGCGGTTCCTTCGTTTTGTCTTTTAATGAAGGGTGGCGAGAGTGCTCAACTTAACCGCTTAGCAGCTCAACAGCTCAACAGCTTAGCAGCTATGGGATCAAAGGAGTCAAACTGTGGCAGAAAAAGTAAACAAAGTCGTTCTGGCCTATTCCGGGGGGCTCGACACCTCGGTGATTCTCAAATGGCTGATTGAAACCTATGGTTGCGAGGTCGTCGCGTTTGCGGCCGACATCGGCCAGGAGGACAACCTGGAGCAGATCCGGAAAAACGCCGAAAAGACCGGGGCCTGCAAAATTTATATCGACGACCTGCGGGAGGAATTCGTCCGGGATTACGTATTTCCGGCGTTTCGGGCCAATGCCATCTACGAGGGGGTCTACTTGCTGGGGACCTCCCTCGCCCGCCCGCTGATCGCCAAGCGGCAGATGGAGATTGCCAAGATGGAAAATGCCGACGCGGTCAGTCACGGGGCCACCGGCAAAGGCAACGACCAGGTCCGGTTCGAGCTCGGCTATCTGTCCATCGACCCGAACATCCGAATTATCGCCCCCTGGCGGGAGTGGGATCTCAATTCCCGGACCGCGCTCATGGCATTTGCCGAAAAGCACGGCATCGCCGTTCCCACCACCCACAGCAAGCCTTACAGCACCGACTGGAACCTGCTGCACATCAGCTATGAGGGCGGTGTTTTGGAAGATCCCTGGAATCCGGCGCCGGAAGACATCTACACCCTGACCGTTTCTCCCAAGGACGCGCCGGACGAAGCCGAACAGATCGAGATCGGCTTCGAAACCGGAGACCCGGTCTCCGTCAACGGACAGCGCCTCTCGCCGGCCGGCCTGCTCAAGACCCTGAACCGGTTGGGCGGGCGGCACGGGATCGGGCGGGTGGACATCGTGGAGAACCGATACGTGGGGATGAAGTCCCGCGGCGTGTACGAGACCCCGGGCGGAACGATTCTCCGGGTCGCCCACATGGCGCTGGAGTCGATCACCCTGGACCGGGAAGTGGCGCACCTGCGCGATTCGTTGATTCCCAAATATGCGGAGCTGATCTACAATGGGTACTGGTTTTCGCCCGAGCGGGAACTGCTGCAGACCCTGATCGACCGGACCCAGCAGCAGGTGACCGGCCTGGTGCGCCTTGAACTGTACAAGGGAAACTGCCGCGTGCTCGGTAGAAGGTCGGACCGCTCCCTGTACCGGGAGGATTTTGCCACCTTCGAGGATGACACCGTCTACCGGCACAACGATGCCGCAGGATTTATCCGGCTCAACGCCCTCCGCCTGCGGATCCGGAAGATGCTGGATCTATAGGGCGGCTGTGTCGGCTGTTTAGCTGCCAAGCTGATAAGCTGTTGAGCTGTTAAGTCGGAAAACCGGGAAAATCCAAAGCGGCAGCCAACAGCCTTTTTGGGCTGAACAGCTGAGTAGCTCAGCAGCTTAGGGGCTATGTAAATAAAAACCATCGATCCACCAACAACGGAAAAAGATATGGCAGACAAACCCTGGAGCGGAAGATTTACCGAGAAGACCGATGCCGGTGTGGAGGCCTTTACCTCTTCGATTCAGGTGGACCGGCGGCTGTACGGCTACGACATCGAGGGAAGCGTCGCCCACTGCACCATGCTGGCCACGGCCGGTATCATCACGGAAGAAGAGGCCTCCAGGCTTGTGGAGGGGCTCGGCAAGATCCGGCGGGAGATCGAGCACGGTGAATTCCAGTACCATGACAGCCTGGAAGACATCCACATGCACGTCGAGAACCGGCTCATCCAGGAGGTGGGCAAGGTCGCCATGAAGCTGCACACCGCCCGCAGCCGGAACGATCAGGTCGCACTGGACATCCGGATGTTTCTCCGGCGCGAGACAAAGGAAGTCATCCGGCTGCTGGGCGAGCTGCGGCGGGTGATCGTCGACGGCGCCGAGGCCCACACCGACTGCCTGTTGCCCGGCTACACCCATCTTCAGCGGGCCCAGCCGTTGCTGCTGGCCCATCACCTGATGGCCTACTACGAGATGTTTACCCGGGATGCGGAACGATTCGCAGACGGTCTCAAGCGGATCGACGTGCTTCCGCTGGGCAGTGCGGCGCTGGCCGGCACCCCCTATCCGATCGACCGGAGCCATACGGCCGAATTGCTGGGCTTCTCCCGGGTGTCGGCCAACAGCATCGACTCGGTGGCGGACCGGGATTTTGCCGTGGAATTTCTGGCCTCGGCCAGCCTGGCCATGGTGCACCTGAGTCGGCTCTCCGAGGAACTGATCCTCTGGGCCTCGGCCGAGTTCGGCTTTGTGGACCTGCCGGATGCCTTTGCCACCGGCAGCAGCATCATGCCCCAGAAAAAGAACCCCGACGTCCCGGAACTGGTGCGCGGGAAAACCGGCCGGGTGTTCGGCGATCTGTTGGCGCTTCTCACGCTTTTGAAGGGGCTGCCCCTGGCCTACAACCGGGATATGCAGGAAGACAAGGTCCCCCTGTTCGACGCGGTGGACACCCTCAAGGACTGCCTCCGGATCTACCGGCAGATGTTGCCCCGGCTGCGGTTCGACAAGGAAGCCATGGAGCGGGCCGCCTCATCCGGCTACCTGAACGCCACCGAGCTGGCCGATTATCTGGTCACCAAGGGCGTTCCGTTCCGGGAAGCCCACGGTTGCGCCGGAAAGGCGGTGGCTTTCGCCGTGGGGCAGGGCAAGGAACTCCACGAGCTGTCCCTGGCCGAGCTGCGGCAGGTGTCCGGGCAGATCGACAAGGACGTCTTTGCCTTTCTCGACATTCGAAACAGCGTGGACCGGCGGCGGTCCTTTGGCGGCACCGCAACGGAGAATGTCAGGACCGCCATCACCGAGGCCCGGCGGGTGCTCGACGCAGAGGCGCAGGCCCCCAATGCGGGGGGGAAAAAGGCCTAACATCGGAATGAAACGCCTCGGAAGAGAGATGATGCTGCTATTTTCCGGTTTGACGGGCAAGCCCTCCAGGCGCATCTTTGCTGTGGCAGCGGCACTGCTGCTGGCCGGTCTGCTGCTGGGCGGCTGCGGACTAAAGGCGGATCCGGTGCCGCCGGTCCGAAAACGGGAACCGGTGAAGGAACAAAACGCTGGTCAAACCAGCAAGGCTGATAGCGATGCCGGCGAAAAGATGATGATTCCGGTAAGTTCGAAGCACGAATTTCGAATATCGAAACAATATCAAATGACCAAAATCCAAATGACAGAAACGCCGTCAGACTTCTATTCGGGAATTTTCAAATCCAGGTTTCGGTCATTCGGTCATTCGGTCAATCGAATTTCGAATTTGCCCTTCGGCGTTGCTCAGGGTGGTGAGCCTGTCGAACCATCTCGGATTTCGGATTTCGAGATTCGGATTTGTGGATATAATCCGGTTTTCAACATTTCTCTTCGGCACGCTGCGGCGCTACATTTCCCACTTCAGGACGAATAATCATGCATCATTTCCATTATGAAGACGACGCACTTTTGTGTGAATCCGTGCCGGTGGACGATATCGCCTCGGCGGTGGGGACCCCCTTTTACCTTTACAGCCATGCGACCCTCAAGCGGCACTATGAGGCTTTCGACGCCGCCTTCGAGGGAGCCCGCCGCCTGGTCTGCTTTTCGGCCAAGGCGAATACGAGCCTGGCGATCCTGCGCCTGTTTGTGAAGTTGGGCGGCGGCCTGGACATCGTATCCGGCGGGGAGCTCTACCGGGGCCTGAACGCCGGGTTTTCACCGGATAAAATCGTCTACTCCGGCGTGGGCAAACGGGTCGACGAGATCGACGATGCCCTGACCGCCGGGATCCGGATGTTCAACGTCGAGTCGATCGAGGAATTGGAGATGATCGATCAGCGGGCCGGCGCTCTTGGCCGCCGGGCTCCGATCGCCCTTCGGGTGAACCCCGACGTCGACCCCAAGACCCATCCCTACATCTCCACCGGGCTGAAAAAGAACAAATTCGGCATCGATACCGAAACCGCCCTGGAGGGCTACCGGCAGGCCCTCCAGATGCCGAACATCGACATCGTGGGGATCGACTGCCACATCGGATCCCAGATCACCGAGGCCCAGCCGTTTTCCGATGCCCTGGCGAGCCTGAAGCGGCTGGCGGCAGACGTGGAAAAGATGGGGGTCAAGGTCCGCTACCTCGACATGGGCGGCGGACTCGGCATCACCTACGACAAGGAAAAGCCCCCCCATCCGGGAGAATACGCCAGGGCACTGGTGGCGGCGGTTCGGGGCACCGACATGACGCTGATTCTCGAGCCGGGCCGGGTGATCGTGGGAAACGCCGGCATCCTGGTCACCCGGGTACTGTACCGCAAAGCCGGTCCGGGAAAGGAGTTTGTCATCACCGACGCCGGCATGAACGACCTGCTCCGTCCGACCCTCTATCAGGCCTATCACGGTATTCAGCCGGTCCACCGGAAAAACGGGTCTTCGATCCGGGCCGACGTGGTGGGCCCGATCTGCGAGACCGGTGATTTTCTGGCCCAGGACCGGGAAATGGCGGACGTGCGGCGCGGCGACCTGCTGGCGGTGATGAGTGCAGGGGCCTATGGATTCACCATGTCCTCGAACTACTGCTCCAGGCCCCGGGTTTCCGAGGTGATGGTCAAAGGCGATCGTTTCGAGGTGATTCGGGAGCGGGAGACCTACGGGGATCTGGTGGCCAAAGAACGGGTGCCTTCCTTTCTTGCATAGAGGCTGGAAGAACGATTAAACCGCCCGCTCCCTTCGGCTTCGCTCAGGACAGGTCGCTCAAGACGCTAAGGGCGCGAACAAAAAACCTTCGCGCTCTTGGCGAGCTTCGCGGTTCAATCGTTTTTGCTCAAATTAGGACACAAGCAATTTACATCCCAAAGGCACAAAAATGAAAACCACGATTCCATTTACCAAAATGAGCGGAAGCGGCAACGACTTCATCGTCATCGACAACCGCTGGGGGGTTGTCGACGAGGAGGGCTTGCCGCGGTGGATCGAGAAAATCTGCCGGCGCAAGCTCTCGGTGGGAGCCGACGGGGTGATCCTCATTGAGGAAAATGAAGGGGTCGACTTCCGGTGGCGGTTTTTCAATTCAGACGGGGGCCGGGCCGAGATGTGCGGAAACGGTGCCCGGTGCGCCGCCCGGTTTGCCTACCTTCAGCAGATCGCAGGGCAGAAGATGGCCTTTCAGACCGACGCCGGGATCGTCCGGGCCTGGGTGGATCAGGATCGCGTCCGGATACAGATGACCGAGCCGTTCGACCTGAAGCTCGAACAGTCCCTGGATCTGGAATCCGGATCTCTTGCCTTTTCCAGCATCAACACGGGCGTCCCCCACGTGATCTGCGAAGTGCCGGACATCGAAGCGGTGGACGTGGTCGGCCTCGGCCGCAAAATCCGGCACCATTCCCGTTTTGCGCCGGCCGGCACGAATGTGAACTTTGTCGCGCCGCTTCCGTCCGGGGGCCTTGCCATCCGGACCTACGAGCGGGGGGTGGAAGACGAAACCCTGGCCTGTGGAACCGGGTCGGTGGCCGCCGCCCTGATCACGGCCCTGCGCCACGGTGCCGCCTCTCCGGTGGCGGTGCTCACCAGAAGCGGGGAGACGCTGGCCATCCATTTCACCGCCGAGGGCGACCGCTTTTCCGATGTGTACCTGGAGGGCGATGCCCGGGTGGTCTATGCCGGCGAACTCTGGGCCGACGCATGGCGGTACGGCCGCTGAGCGACTTTTTGGAGCTCCTGTTCGGCCTGACGGCAGTAAGCTGCTGAGCTGTTAAGCTTTTAAGCTGGAAAACCGGCACAAGCTCAATTCAATATGAACATCGGACGGTTGCCTTGACGGTTCAGTGCTTCTCAGCACAACAGGTTACCTGCTCAACAGCTCAACAGCTGATCAGCTTATCAGCTCAGCTCCACCGTTACGGGTAGCCGAAACGTCGGGGCTGATCAAAGGCGCCGCCTTGAAAGAGGAACATTCCGTTTTCATATCCGTCGGATCCAACCTGGGAAACCGGCGGGACAACTGCTGCCGAGGGATCGCGGCGTTGGCCGACACGGATGGATGCCGCCTGGTATCCCGGGCCCCGTGCTATCGGACCGAACCGGTCGGCTTCACCGACCAGGACCTGTTCGTCAACACGGTGGTCAGGATCGATTGCCGGCTGGCCCCCGGCGCGCTGCTGTCCCGGCTCAAGGAAATCGAGACGGCGGCGGGCCGCAAACCCTCAGTCGTTCGATTCGGACCGCGGGTCCTGGACATGGACATTCTTCTTTTCGGAGACCGAGTCATCGACGAGCCCGGCATTTCCATCCCCCATCCCCGGATGCACGAAAGGCGTTTTGTGCTCATCCCGTTTTGTGATATAGACCCGGAAATCGTTCATCCGGTGCTGGGCGAGAAGATGACTGCCCTGCTCCATCGCCTGGACGGAAGCGGGCAGAAAGTGGATCCATATCCGTGCGACTGCTGATTTTTGCCCTCCTGCTGTACCTTGCCTGGCGGGCCCTGAAATCCTGGATGACCGGCGGAGCCGTCGGTCGCCGGTCCACCGGAGATTTGCAGTCCGACGTCGTGGACGACATCATGGTCCAGGACCCGATCTGCAAGGTCTATTTCCCGAAGAGGGACGGGGTGCATCTGAGATCCGGTGGAAAGGATCTCTATTTTTGCAGTTCCGAGTGCCGTGACCGCTACGTTGAGGAGCAAAAGGAAGACGGCTCCACGACATGACCCGATGCCGCTTCAGCTCACCGGCGGGCATCGATCAATCGAGGGCCACTGCAACCCATCGTCGATACGGCATGGCCGATCCAACGGCGAAGGGTTGCAGGCATTTTGCTCGCTGTTGCGGCTCTGTACGGTTTCACGCCGATTTTCATTTTTATTGCGGCAACGCCGCAAATCATAAAAGCGGGCAGCGCTTTTATCGGGGGAGGATTTATGAAATTTTTCATCGACACGGCAAACCTTGATGAAATCCGCGAAGCTGAAAGCATGGGCATGGCCGACGGGGTCACCACCAACCCCAGTCTGATCGCAAAAGAAGGGGGCGACTTTACCACGATCATCCGCCAGATCTGCGAAATCGTGGACGGCCCCATCAGCGCGGAGGTGATCTCCATCGACCAGGAGGGGATGATCAAAGAAGCCCGCGAGTTGGCGGCCATCCATGACAACATCGTTGTCAAGATCCCGATGCTCGTCGATGGGCTCAAGGCGGTGCGGCAGCTCTCGTTGGAGGGGATCAAAACGAACGTGACCCTGGTGTTTTCGCCGCTGCAGGCGCTGATGGCGGCAAAGGCGGGAGCGACCTTCGTGAGCCCGTTCGTCGGTCGACTCGACGACCTCTCCCAGGAGGGGATGCTTCTGGTGGAGCAGATCGTCGAGATTTACAGCAACTACGCATTCGATACCGAGATCATCGTCGCAAGCGTTCGAAATCCGCTCCACGTGCTCGAGTCTGCGATCCTGGGCGCCGATATCGCCACCCTTCCGTTGAACGTGTTGAAAAAGCTGGCGACACACCCGATGACCGACAAGGGATTGAAGGCGTTTCTCGATGATTGGAAAAAGATGGGAAAATAGAATCGCTGCCGGGATTTTCGAAATGCTTCCCTCGGCGCGAAACATGATCAACGAACCATCTGGAAGCCCTTCGGTTCGGCCGCAGATCCTGAGCCGGTCGACAGATTAGGGTGGACGTCGAATTCATGGACAACCAGAAAAGAATCGTTCGGATACTCAGCAATCCCAACGTACTGACGCTGTTTCGCGTGGCCGTCATTCCGGCCATTGTCGTGCTGATGATGTTTCCATCCCGGTTTTCCACCCTGCTGGCCGGCCTTCTTTTTGCGGCGGCTTCGATCACCGACTACTTCGACGGATACTTCGCCCGTAAAACCGGCCGGATTTCGAATTTTGGCAAGATCATGGACCCGGTGGCCGACAAGCTTCTGGTTTCCTGCTCTTTTATCATGCTGGCCGCCCTCCGGTGGGTACCGGCGTGGATCGTCTGCGTCATCATCGGGCGGGAACTGGCCGTCACGGGCCTGCGCAACATCATCAGTGAAAAGGGAGAGGACGTCTCGGCCTCGAGCCTCGGCAAGTACAAGACCGGCTTTCAGATTGCGGCGATCATCCCGCTGCTGTTTCATTATTCCTATTTCGACATCGACATGCAGACGATCGGCATCATTTTTTTGTGGGTGGCCCTGCTTTTGACGATCTGGTCCGGGGCGGACTACTTTATCCGATTCCGGCGCCTGCTGAGTATGAGCCAGATTTCTGTTGACAAAATCGACCCGACTCGTTAGATAGTCCATTCCAACTGAGCGGGAATAACTCAGTGGTAGAGTGCGACCTTGCCAAGGTCGAAGTCGCGGGTTCAAATCCCGTTTCCCGCTCCATTTTTTTTGGCGGCATAGCCAAGTGGTAAGGCAGCGGTCTGCAAAACCGCAATTCCCCGGTTCGAGTCCGGGTGCCGCCTCCAAGGTATTTTCGAGGGTTTGACCGTCACGGGGTCGGACCCTTTTTCGGTCAGGGGGCCCCGGTCCGGCCGGCGGACTTCCCCCGATCGCCACTCCGGATCAATTCCCGTCCGGCCATGCAGGCTATGACCAACGCCCTTCCGCAAAGGAGCCGCTGGCTTCCGCTTTTTTTTCTGCTGTTTGCCGCCATGGCCTTTTCCAGCGCGCTTTCCAAAAGCGCTACCTACGACGAGGCCCCCCACCTGCTGTTCGGCTGGAGCATTCTCACCGGCGCCGCAGACCATGCCTACAAGCAGCGCATGCCGATGACCGCCATCCACGTGCTGCCCTTGTATGTCGCCTCCAGGCTCGGGTTGAAGCTCTCTTTTGAAAATCACCTCCTGGTGGCCCGTTCGGTGACGATAATTCTTTCCCTGTTGCTGGCGGCCCTCCTGTATCGCTGGAGCTCCCGCCTTTACGGCAGGTCTGCCGGTCTATTTGCACTGACGCTCTACATCTTCGAGCCGAACATCATCGCCCACTCCCGAATGGCGACCAACGATCTATTGTGCAGCCTGCTGATGTTCGCCGCGACGTTTGCCGCCGTCGAATTTGCCCGGATGCCCTCTTGGCCCCGGCTGCTGGGGTGGGCCGCGCTCACCGGCCTCGCCCAGGCAACCAAGCAGACTGCGCTGCTGCTGCTTCCCGTGTTTGTCGTTTTCCTGGTCTACATCCGCTATTTTCTGCCTGCGGGGGCCCGTTCCGCCCATGAGGCCTTTATCCGAATGCCGAACGGGCGCCTTCTCGGGCGCGGCGTGGTGTTTCTTGCGGTGATGCTGGCCGTGCTGCACGGGACATACGGATTTAAAGACCCGGTGGAAACGGTCGGGTCCTATGCCGCCTATTTCAGCCAGCTGCAACAGGATGAGGGGGGCGTACGGGGACAGATCGCCGCTCCGGCACGACGGCACTCCTGGGTCGATGCCATCCCGGTGCCGCTGCCCCGTCTTTACGTGGAAGCCTTCCTGGTGGGAGTACACTTCAACCAAACCGGCCTCGGTCACGGACCGATCTACCTGCTGGGCAGGCTGAGCCAGAAAGGATTTGCGACCTATTTCCCGGTGATTCTATTTCTGAAGGTGCCGCTGGGGCTGCTCTTGCTGATCGGAATTCGAACCTTCACCCTGCGCCGCTCGTTTTTTGCCCACCCGGCTGACGAGTTTGTCCTGTCGCTTTCTGCGTCGGCGATCTTCACCTTCTTTTTCCTGTTTTGTTCGGCCCAGATCGGGTTTCGATACCTGCTTCCGATGATGCCGTTTCTTTTCACGCTGCTCGGCCGCCTCTGGACCGACGCCTTCGAATCGAAGTCGCGTCTGTTCAAATGGGTCGTCCCGTCCTGCGCCGCCTGGATGATCGTCTCTTCTCTTTCCTTCTATCCACATTTTCTGTCCTACACGACCGAGATCATACCCGACCGGAAGATGATCTATCGATACATGGCCGACTCCAATGTGGATTGGGGCCAGAACGCCTACTACGTCGAAGACTACATTCAGCGCCACGGTGATGAGCACATCGCCCTTCGCCCGGAGGGACCGGTGGCCGGAACGGTCATCGTCAACGTCAACGACCTGGTGGGGGTCAATGTGTCGCCGAAGCGCTATGCCTGGCTGCGGGAAAACTTCCTGCCGGAGGAACACATCGCCTACTCGTGGCTGGTGTTCCGGGTCACCGAAGCGGATCTGGAAAGATTGGGGCTGAAGCGTCTGGAATCGGAACGGTTTTTTGACAATCCCTGTAGGCGCCCATACAGGTGCGAATTGCCTTCGGCACTGCCGGTCCGCCATTCCGGGCTTGACCCCCAGATTATTCTGGATCCTCCTTCGACTTCGCTCAGAACGGTGAGTCTGTCGAACCGCGGCTCTCCGCTTCGCTGCGGCCGGGATGACGAGCAGCGAAGTTATGGTTTCGACAAACCTGGACGCTCAGACGGTCTGCGGCGGTGCTGACTGCTGAAGGCTTGAGCTGAGTTCTGCCTTTTTCCCGGAGGTTGTCGTCATGATCGCTGAAATTCTTGCCACCGGAGACGAGATCCGATCCGGGGCGCTGGTGGATTCGAATTCGGCCCACATTTCCAGGCGCCTGGAGGAGGCCGGCATCGAGGTGTGCCGGCATACCTGCGTGGGGGACGACCTTTCGCAGTTGATCGGCGTTTTTCAGGAGATCGGTTCCCGGGCGGATATCTGTATTGTCACCGGCGGGCTTGGGCCCACCGTGGATGACCTGACCACGGAAGCCGCCGCTTCCGCGGCCGGCGTGGGCCTGGTGCTGGATGAAGAGGCGCTTTCGGTGATCGAAGCCTTTTTCAAGGCCCGCAACCGGGAGATGTCCGAATCGAACCGGAAGCAGGCGATGCTGCCGGCCGGAGCCGAGCGGCTCGACAATCCCATCGGCACCGCCCCGGGGTTTTCCCTGTCCGTCGGCGGGTGCCGATTCTTCTGCCTGCCCGGTGTCCCCCCCGAAATGAAGCGGATGCTGGAAGAACAGGTGATGCCTCGCTGTGCGCGGTTGCCCGGTGCCGTCGCAGGGGCCTTGAAGACGATGACCCTTTCCACCTTCGGCTATCCGGAATCGGTCGCCGGAGAGCGGATTGGCGGGTTTTCCAAGCGCTTTCCCTCCCTGAAACTCGGCTTGAGAGCCAAGTTCCCCGAGATCCAGGTCAAGGTATACGCCCGGTCGAGCGAGCCCGACAGGCTGGCCAAGGAACTGGACGAGGCGCGGCAGTGGCTGCTGGAGCGGATCGGCGAAAAAACCTTTTCCATTACCGGCCGGTCCATGCAGGAGACGGTCGGCGAATTGCTGACCGCAGCCGGGGCCACCGTCGCGGTCGCCGAAAGCTGCACCGGGGGGTTGATTTCCCACTGGCTGACCAACGTCCCCGGCAGTTCGGCCTATTTCCGGATGTCGGCCGTGACCTATGCCAATGACGCCAAGACTGCGGTTCTCGGGGTTTCGGAAGAAACCCTGGTTCGGCATGGGGCCGTACATGAAAACACCGCGGCGGAGATGGCCGAAGGGGTTCGCCGGGTCTCCGGAGCCGATTGGGGGGTTTCCACCACCGGCATCGCCGGGCCGGAAGGCGGAACCCCGGAAAAGCCGGTGGGAACGGTTTGCATCGGCGTATCGTCTGCGCGGGGCACATCGGCCCGACGCTTTTTCTTTCCCTTTCCGGGCCGGTCGATGAACAAGAAGATCTTTGCCATGAGCGCCCTGGACCAGTTGCGAAAAAAGCTGTTGAGCTTTTAAGCTGGTAAGCTGGTGAGCTGGTAAGCTGTTAAGCTGGTGAGCTATTGAGCTTTTGAGCGGTTATGCTTTGATCGGTTTTTATGAGAGACCGTAAAATCGATTCGGTGGATTTGAAGGACTGCACCCTCCTGGGCGGTTGGCTCTTGGACGGTACGGGAGATCCGGCGAGGCAAAACCAGGCCCTGAAGATCGCAAACGGTCAGATTCAAGGGATCTGCTCTTCTGAAGAGGTGTC
>JASFPT010000041.1:0-20243 GCA_050115795.1 Desulfobacterales bacterium | reverse complement strand
AAGGAGAAGCAGCCCCAGGTGGGAATCGACATTTGCGTGGAGGCCATCCAGCGGCTCAAGGAGGTCGAAGGGGTCGCCGGCTTTCACGTCATGGCCATCGAGTGGGAGGAAAAGGTCCCGGAGATCGTGGAAAGGGCGGGTCTGTATCCACGGCCGGTGGTCAGCTCTTAAGCTGTTGAGCTGATGAGCTGCCCGGCCGGAAGACAAAAACAAGAAGTCCGATGCCCGATGTCGGAAAAACAAGATAGCGGCTTAGCAGCTCAGCTCAGCACACTGCCTTGGCCTCGGTAAATCGACGAAACAGAGGCATTTTTACAACCGCATAAACTGCAACCCAGAAAGCGAGGTCGTCATGAACGAGAAAAAAAGAGTGTTGGTGGTGGACGACGAGCCCGATTTTGCCTCCATCGTGCAGGGCAACCTGGAAAAGGAAGGCTTCGAGGTGGATGTGGCCTACAACGGCTTGGAAGGGCTCGAAAAGGTCGAGGCCAATCCGCCCGATGCCATCGTGCTGGACGTGATGATGCCCGAGATGGACGGTTACAAGATGTGCGAGCGCCTCAAGGGCGACGAGCGCCTGTGCGACATTCCCGTCATCCTGCTCACGGCGGTGGCCTCGCACGTGACCTCAACTCGGTACTCCCATGCCGACGGCATGGCCACCGAGGCCGACGACTATATCGCCAAGCCCGCGTCGGCAGAAGACATCTCCAAGAGCGTCCGGCGCCTGCTGAACATATAAAATCGCTGGCGAGTTTTGCCCGGCAGTAGAGCCGATGTCCGTCGGCCGGCCTTTGCGGCAACGGGATGCTTGTGGATAGACAGATATTCGACTTCCCATTTTTGTCGATCGATAAGGACACCTTGACCTTTTGGGGGGAAATACCATGGAGTCACCGACGATTCGGATCCGGGGGGCCAGAAAGCGCGCCTTTTTGGACGAGGTCATGGCCCTTCTGCCCGAGGGTGGGAACCTCAACGACTGCCTGACCTGCGGCCTGTGCGCTTCCGGGTGCCCGGCCTCAGGGATTTGTGACATGGATCCACGCAAGTTTCTGCGCCTCGCCGCTCTCGGCCTGGACGAGGAGGTGCGCTCCTGTAAGTGGGCATGGATGTGCACCATGTGCCAGCGCTGCCTCTTTGCCTGCCCCATGAAGATCGACATTCCGCAGCTCGTGTTCAACGTCAGGAGCCGATGGCCCATAGAAGACCAGCCCAAGGGGATTCGAGGGTCGTGCGAGATGGCGTTCAAACACGAAACCTGCAGCGCCATGGGCGCCGGACAAGAGGACTTTGCCTTTGTCGTCGAAGACGTGCTGGAAGAGTACCGGCAGGCCCAGCCCGAATTCGGCGACATGCAGGCGCCCATCGACAAGGCGGGGGCCGAGTTTTTTCTAAACCAGAATTCCAGGGAGCCGGTGACCGAGCCAGACGAAATGGTCCCGCTCTGGAAGATCCTGCACCTGGCCGGGGCGGACTGGACCTACGGCAGCAAGGGATGGGCGGCGGAAAACTACTGCCTGTTCTGCGCCGATCTGCCCCTGTGGGAGAAAAACGTCCGGATCAAGGCCCGCTCCGTGGATGAACTGGGGTGCCCCAAATGGCTCAACACCGAATGAGGGCACGAGTTCTTTTCGGTCCGGGTCGGACTGAACAAGTTCAAGATCGAGCACAAATTCGAGGTGAAAAGCATCATCGAATACTACGCCCGGTGGATCCGGGAAGGAAAGCTCAAACCCAGCAGCGACTGGAACAAGGACCGGAAGATCACGTTCACGGTCCAGGACCCCTGTCAGCTCGTCCGAAAGTCGCTCGGCGACCCGATTGCCGAAGATCTTCGATTTGTGGCCAAGGCCGCCGTGGGCGATGAAAACGTCATCGACATGCAACCGAACCGCTCCAACAACTTCTGCTGCGGCGGGGGCGGCGGGTTTCTGCAGTCCGGCTACCCCGAAGAGCGGCGCCGCTACGGCCGGCTCAAGTTCGAGCAGGTGCAGGAAACCGGGGCCGACTATTGCATCACCCCCTGCCACAACTGCCATTCCCAGATCCACGACCTCAAGGAGCACTACAGCGGAAATTATCATACCGTTCATCTGTGGACCATCCTGTGCCTCGCGCTGGGGGTGTTGGGCCCCAACGAGCGGGCTTACCTCGGAGACGATCTCAAGGACGTTCGGGTGTTTCATCCCGAATCGATATGATCCCGCATGAGATTTGGCCCGGTCTCACATAAAATCCCCCGATATCCCCCTTTTCCAAAGGGGGACTTTGCAGCCTGGGTCTTCGGGTTGGCCGAGCAGGAGCCCGAAGCGCTCCCCCCTCTGAAAAAGGGGGGCAGGGGGGATTTCTCATCGGGAAAAGATTGCCTGCAGCTTGACTTCGACAAGCTCGGTCGAGTCGCCAAAAGGGCGCTTTCAATCTTTCTGGGTGGATCAGGCCAGCTGATTTTTCAGCCGGCCGCGGGGATGCCATGAAGGTGTTTTGCATTTTATCCGACGAGCGGGCGATGCAGCTCAAGTCGCCGGAAGTCTTCGGCCGCATCCTGGAGCGAGCCGGGATCCGGGCGGCCTACGTGCCGTTCTGCGTCAAACCGGCCGACCTGGGAAAAGCATTCGAGAGCCTGAAGATCCTCAACGTCGCCGGCGCCAATATCACGGTTCCCTACAAGGAGGCGGCGGTCGGACACATGGACGTGCTGTCGGAGGGGGCCAACATCATCGGTGCCGTCAACACGGTTGTGATCAGCGCCGGCCAGCTCAAGGGATACAACACCAACGCCATCGGCTTCATGGACGCTCTGGGCGAAATCGGTTTCGAGACGGCCGGATGCCGGGCGGTGGTGCTGGGCACCGGAGGGGCTGCCCGGTCGGCGGTTTTCATCTTAAGCTGGCTTCGGTCCGCCGAACTGACGGTGGCCGGCAGATCCGTCCAAAAGGCAAAGCGGCTGACCCGGGATTTCGGTGGGCGGGCGGTCTCCCTCGAGGCGCTGACCGCCGAGCCGCTCAGCGCCGACTTGATCGTCAACGCCACTTCGGTTTCCAGCGCCAGGGAGTCCGAGGCGCTGGCCGAGCTTGCGGCCGGAATCCGGCCGACCGGCTGCCGGCTGGTGTTCGATTTCAACTACGGACGCCGGGAGAACATCTGGGAGCAGCTGGCGGCCCGGGCCGATGCCCGGTTCACCGATGGCATCAGGGCCCTTGCATTTCAGGCCCGCCGGACGTTTGCACTGTGGACCGGCATCCAGATCCCGGCCGCGGAGATCATGCCGATGATCGAATCCGCAGCACCGAACTGAACGGGGTCGGCGGCCGTTGAATGGGACGGGGCGGATGTGGTAAAAACGAACCGAAATCCGATGCATTCGCCCGCTGCCTTCCTGCCGCTCGCGCCGTCCGCTTCCGGAGGCGTTTTCGCACCCTGAAAGGATTCCCATGACCGTTTACGGGGCCGAGGAAAGAAATTATCTGCTCAAGGCCATTGGCGCGTTCCGCCGGCGGCTGATCGTGATTTCGCCGGAGTACGTGATTTTGGCGACCAACGAGAGCTTCGGCGGCCTGGCCCCTGCCGAGCTGATCGGCAAAAAATGCCACCGGGTCTACCACGACCGGTCCAATCCCTGCATCGAATGTGCAGCCCGGCTGGTCTTCGACACGGGAAAGACCACCTTCCAGACCCGGACCGACGGGCCGAGCGAGCACGAATCGCTGCCTTGTTTCTACGCCTATCCGATCCTGGACGGCGACCGGATCGAAGCGGTGGTGAGCATGGATTTCGACCTTCCGCCCAGAAGCGCGATCGAGGCCGAGCTTCAGCGGACCAATGCCCTGCTGCGCAACCTGATCCTTTCCGCGGTGGACGGCGTCATTGCCGCCGACAAGGAGGGCAAGATCCTCATCTACAACGACACGGCCGCCGAAGTCTTCGGCTACAGCGTCGAGGAGGCCCTGGACCACCTCGACATCCGCGACATCTACCCGGACGGCATGGAATTCGAGGTGATGCGGCGCCTCCGATCCGACGAAAACGGCGGCCGGGGAAAGCTCCGCTCCTTCAAGGTGGATATCGTCCACAAGGACGGGACCCGGATCCCCATCAGCCTCAACGCGGCCATCGTGTACGAGGGGAACCGGGAGGTGGCCACCATCGGTTTTTTCCACGATTTGCGCCCGATTCTGCAGGTCAAACAGGAACTGGAGCAGACCCAGATCCAGCTCCTGCAATCGGAGAAGATGGCTTCTCTGGGGAAGCTGGCCGCCGGGGTCGCCCACCAGCTGAACAATCCGGTGGGCGGCATCACTCTGTACACCAAGCTTGTGCTGGAGGAATACGATCTTCCCGAGGAGGCCCGGTCCGATTTGACGCGGGTGCTCAAAGACGCCGAGCGCTGCCGGGACACCATCAAGGAACTGCTGGAATTCACCCGCCAGACGCGGCACCTGATGCAGTCCCACGACCTGAACCGAGCCGTGGAGCGGACCCTGTTCCTTCTGGAAAGCCAGACGCTGTTTCACAACATCGAAATCACCCGTGACCTTGCCCAGAAGCTGCCGCAGGTCCAGTGCGACATTCAGCAGATGAATCATATGCTCATGAACATCATCTTGAATGCGGCCCAGGCCATGGACGGACAGGGCAAGCTCCTGGTGCGAACGAATCTGTCCCCGGGCGGCGATTGGGTCCGGGTGGAGGTCAGCGATACGGGCCCCGGCATTCCCGAAGAACTTCTTGCCCGGATCTTCGAGCCGTTTTTCACCACCAAAGAGGAGGGGAAGGGCACCGGTCTCGGGCTGAGCCTCGTCTACGGCATTGTGGAAAACCACGGCGGGCGGATTTCGGTCAACAACCGCCCCGGGAGTGGGGCGCGGTTTGTCATCGAGCTCCCCCTCAACGCCGGCAAAAAGAAAGGAGCAGACGGTGATCGGTGAGCGGAAGCCGGAGGCGACCCGCATATTGGTGGTGGACGACGAACAGGACATCCGCGAAGGCAGCGAGCGGATTCTGCGCCGTGCGGGATTCGGCGTTCTGACGGCCGAGCGCGGGGAGACGGCACTGAACATCCTCGATGAATCGCCGGTCTCGATCGTGCTGCTCGACTTGAAGATGCCGGGTATCGACGGCCTGGAGGTGCTCGACCGAATCCGGAAAAGACCTTCGCCGCCGCTGGTCATCGTGATCACCGGTTTTGCCACCGTGGAAACCGCCATCGATGCGATGAAGCGCGGCGCCTACGATTTCATCCCGAAGCCCTTCGACCCGGAACAGCTGCGGATCGTGGTCAACCGGGCCGACGAGAAGATCCGCCTGGAGCGGGAAGCGGCCGCCCTGGACGCGGAGCGGCGCAGAACCCTTGCCGACCTGGGGACCGAAAAGAGCCGTTTCCGGACCGTCCTCGAATCCCTTCCCTACGGCGTCCTGGTCACCAATGACGACGCCACGGTGGTGCTGATGAACCCGGCGGTCAAACGGCTTTTGAATCTGCCTGCCGAAGACGGGATCGGGAAACCGATCGAAGCCTGCATCGCCGACTCGGATCTCTGTCAGTTGGTGCGGGACATTTCCAGCGGGCGGTATGTCGACTTTGACGACATCCCGGCCCGGGAAGTCGAACTGGAGAGCGGAAAATTTCTCCTGGCGCGGGGCCAGCCGGTTTTGGGCGAGCGGCGGGAATGTCTCGGAGCGGTGGTCAACTTCGTGGACATCACCGGGCTCAAGTCGCTGGATCGGCTCAAAAGCGAGTTCGTCGCCAAGGTCTCCCACGAGTTGCGGTCTCCGCTGGCCACCATCCACGAGCAGCTGGCCCACGTCATCGACGACATGATGGATGAAGCCTTCAAGAGCGACAAGCACATCCTGGGACGGGCCAAGGAAAAGACCCAGGGACTGATCCACCTGATCGGAGACCTGCTCGACCTTTCCCGAATCGAAGAAGGGGAGATCTGCCATCAGCCGCGGGTGGTCCAACCCGCAGCGCTTCTCGAGGAGATCGTCTCCTTTCTCCGGGCCCGTGCCGAGGCCAAGAACCAGACCCTGGAGCTGGCCATCGACGGGGAACTGCCCGTGCTGACCGCCGACCCGATCGGCCTGGAGAGCGTCTTCGGCAACCTGATCAGCAACGCCATCAACTACACCCCCGATGGCGGGCGAATCCGGGTTTCCGCCGAGGTGAGCGGCATTCATCTTCGGGTGCGGGTGATCGACAACGGCTTCGGTATCGAAGCCAGGCACCTGGAGAAAATTTTCGAGCGATTCTACAGGGTCAAGGACGACAACACGCGTTACATCACCGGCACGGGGCTGGGGCTTCCCATCGTCAAGGGGCTGGTGGAGTCCCTGGGCGGGATCATCCAGGTGGCGAGCACCCCCGGCGAGGGGTCCACCTTCGAGGTCCGGATCCCGGTGGCGGTCGAGCACCTGCCGCCCACGGCAGAGTGATCTACCGGGGCGGCGTCAGAAACGATTTTCTTCTTTTCTCACCTGCGGAAAAAGTCGCGCATCAATCAAACAAATCTTTGACCTTGTTGCCGACATCTTCAATAAAGATGAACGGCTTTCCTTGGGACAGCTTCTTATTCAACGCCAGTAAATGGGGATTTCTGGGGTCGACGCGCAAGCCCTTGTTCACATAATCCTGCGCTTTTTCGTACTGGAAGCGACTGATTTCTCCGTCCGCCAGCCGGCCATATGCATCCCCGATCCGAAGAATGCCCTGCCTTGCAGCGGCATTACCGGGATCCAGAAGCAGAATTTTTTTAAAATAGTAATAGGCGCAGTCTTTTTCCGGTGAGGTGAGCCGGTATTTTTTCAGATGGGACTCTGCCTTTGCCAACATGGATTTGATGGCGGCGGCGCGGGCCGACGCTTCTGAGGTCCGGTGGTTTCCCTTGGCCCCGGCGGTCTTTTTCGATCGGCTGGCTTTGTGCGGAATGGGTGCCGGCGCAACGGAGGCCTTCTCGTTTTCTTCGTCGGGGGTCGCTGCCGGCCGATCCGCTCGTGGCACAGCGGTTTCACTGGCGTTTCCGTGCAGCTTCTCGCGCGAGTCCGCACCGGCCGATCCTGTGCCGGACGGCATTTCCGGCAAAGGTGCGCTGCTGATTTGCCCTTGCCCCTGCGGCTGCGTTTTCTTCCTTTCGGGCGGCGCTTTTTGTGGTTTTTCCGGACGATCTTCTTTCACCGCCACTGCGGCGGTCGGCGTTTTCGATGCGGGAGCTGGAGGGTTTCGACGCTCTTGCGATGACACGATCCAGATCACGGAAGCGATGATCAATACGGTCACGATTGCATTGGTCAGGGTCACCCGCTTTCCTGACCGGGGGGCGGATTGAATGCCCTTTGCACCGGCGCCGGGCGCGCCCTTTTTATGCGGCTTGGACACTGAAGGACTTCGAGCCGCGGAAAGACCCGTCGAAAGGTTCTGATCAGAGGGCAAAGAAATCGTTTCGGTGCGCGTTACCTCGTCATCCACGTGGACAGCCGGCGTCGGAGGGCCGCTTCCGGCCGGCAGAAAGACATCCCCTTCGTTCGTGCTCGTCGTCATCGTCTCATCCGCAGCGGCTTCTGCGTCGATCACCCGTTGAATGTCTTCGGTCTCAGCAGCATATTCACCCTCAAAGAGCGCTTTCATTTCTTTGGACAGGGTTTGCGCGTTGCCCCGGAGGGACAGCTCGAACATGCATTCTTCAATATCGGTAAGCATCTGCCCGATGTTTTCGTACCGATCGGATTCTTGTTTGGCCAGGGCGCGTTTTAGAATGCCGCAAACCGGTGCCGGAATATCTTCCCGGATGCTTTCGGGGGGCGGAAAGTCGGCCTCGATCACCTTTTGGAGCACCTCGGCGGTGTCGGTGCCTTGGTACATTCTGCACCCGGTGATCATTTCATATAGGACAGCTCCGGTTGAAAAGATGTCCGACCGGCGGTCCAATATCGATCCCTTCGCCTGTTCCGGAGACATGTATGCCAGCTTGCCTTTGACCAGTCCCGTCTGGGTCCGGACGCTTTGGAGGGACGTCTTGGCGATTCCGAAATCGATGATTCGGATCTTGCCGTCGTACGTGACAAAGATATTCTGGGGGCTGATGTCCCGGTGAATGATGTTCAGGGAACGCTGATGAAGGTCCTTTAGCTCATGGGCATAGTGCAGGCCGTCGCATATCCTGGCGACGACATAGAGGCAATCGGCCAGCGGCATCCGGCGGTTTGCCTCGAGCGATTTGTCCATTACGGCCCGAAGCTCCTGGCCAAACAGATATTCCATGGCCATAAAATAGCCGCCGTTCATCTCTCCGAAATCGTAAACATGGATGATGTTTTCATGCTGAAGCAGCGCAGCCAGTCGGGCTTCGTCAATAAAAGCGGCAACCATTTCGTCTTTTGCCGCAATTTGCGGCAGCATTCGTTTGATGACCACCAGCTTTTCAAACCCCTGCTCGCCGATCAGCTTGCCGCGATAGACTTCGGCCATGCCGCCGACCGCAAGCCGATCCAGGAGCAGGTATTTTCCAAAGCGTGTCGGTTGCACTCGCTGTGAACCTCCATTGCATTGCACCGGGCAATCGCTTGCCGCCTCATGAATTAGTGCTATTTTCTTATTAAAAACAAACCTATATGTTTATTTTGGTTGCGTCAACGTCGATCTGACGGACCGGCAGGCAACGATGAAGATGCAATCCGATGTTGTGATATAGCAGTTTGTCAAGATCCGGCCTCCTTTATGCCTCGCATGAAAAAAGCCCGGCCAGATATTCGACCGGGCTTCGATCACTGATTTGATCTGTCAGATTACTTGGGGGCTTGATAGGCCATTGCAGCGGACATCTCTTTCGCCTTTTTCATCATGGGGACCGCATTTTCTGCCAGTACGGCCGGCACCGATGTAATGGACTTGATCGCACCGGAGGCCCTGACAAGCATGGCATTGACATGGACCGTATCTGCCAACTTGTCATCTGGCATTTCCACTACGATGAAAAAGTCGATCTCCCCATTCATCAGAAGATGATAGCTGACGAATTTTCCGCCGAAGGCCTCCACCAGTTTTTTGATGGGTTCAGCGCGGTTTTGGGGGTTTGCCACCATTCCCTTTACGCCTTCCTGAGATAATTTTCCGTAATGGACCCAGAGCATGTCCTTCCCTCCTTTTGATTACGACGGTTTCTGTTTTCCAGGACAGATCTCAAAAATACGATTGCGACGGTAAAACAGGTGGTGGGATTGCCCGCCCCCAGCATGGATATTTGCCGGGGGCACCGCATGGGAAATTTAAGGTGCACGGTTGGGGGCCAATACATACCAGTCTCCTGCAGGCAGTTTGCCGCCGTGATGCTCGCAAACCGTTCTTGCTGGAAAATCCGGGGTTCGGATCGGTGGTAACGACCGGAGGAAGAAGTAAAGGATTACCCAATCTTGGGGGATCAAAGCTCAGGAGGCGCTGGATCCGCGTCGAGGAGTGGCGACAGAACGACAACTAAAACCGTACCATAAACGCGTTTCTTGTCAATGCCAAACAGGTCTTCCATTTCTTGATGAGCCACAGCATTTCGACGCAAATGGTCGGCCAGCGGAAACCCGCATTTTGGCCGGTCATCTGCGGGCAAGAATAAAAAAACGCGGACTGCCAGCGGCAATCCGCGCGATTCTTTCAGCGGCAGCGCCGTCCTGCTGAAACGGCGGTTGCCGCTTCATTCGCCGATGATCTTGACCAGGACCCGCTTTTTGCGGCGGCCGTCGAACTCCCCGTAGAAAATCCGCTCCCAGGTGCCGAAGTCGAGCCGTCCTTCGGTGACGGCCACCACCACTTCTCTTCCCATGATCTGCCGCTTCATGTGGGCGTCTGCGTTGTCTTCGCCGACGTTGTGTCGGTACTGGGACACCGGTTCGTGGGGGGCGAGTTTTTCGAGCCACTTTTCATAGTCGTGGTGCAGGCCGGATTCGTCGTCGTTGATAAAGACCGAGGCGGTGATGTGCATCGCGTTGACCAAAAGCAGCCCTTCTGAAATTCCGCTTTCGGCAAGGCAACGCTCCACCTGAGGGGTGATGTTGATAAAAGCCCGGCGGGTCTGCACCTCGAACCAGAGCTCTTTTCGGTAGCTTTTCACGACGGCTCTCTCGTCCTATCCGGCCGGCGACAGGGCCTCGACAGCTTCTGCGGTCCAGGCCTTCTCGCCGGGCGGCGGGGCAATGCCCTGTTCGTTGAGGCGCCGGGCGATCTCATGAACGTCCAGGCCGGCTGCCCGCATCTCTTCCACGGCGTGAAAGAGCGCTTCTGCTTCGGATTCGGCGGGAGCGACCCCCGCCTGGGCGGCCGGCAGTGCGCCTTCCATTTCGATGCCGAGCACCGATTCCAGGTCGACCATGGCCGGTTCCACCATTTCCAGTTCGTGAACGGGCGTTGCGGCCAGCCCGGGGAAGAGCTTCGCCTCCACATCGCTCAAGCGCCGATGAAGGGAAAGAACCTCCTCTTCCAGATAGGCGATCCGCTCCCGTTGATCGATCAGGGTACTGACGGTCTCGTCCAGTATTTCGGCCAGGACCGCCTTGACCACCGGAATGATCCGATTGGCGAGGGTGGTTTCGCCGACATCGAGCAGATCGGCCAGCTCCTTCATGTTGTAAGAGGCTTTTTCCATAGGGGTCTTTCCTACCACAAATTAGCGCTTGCCGCCACCTCCGCTGCGGAACACGAACCGGTCACAGCTTTTTGACGAGCTGGTTGGCGGCGGTGAGCATCGGATCCCAGACCGGGCCGAACGGCGGGGCGTAGGCCAGGTCCGTTGCCGCAAACTGGGCGGCGGTCATGTTCGCGTGCAGCGCAACGGCTGCGGCGTTGATTCGATGGATGCCTTCCCGGCAGACCATGAAGGCGCCCAACAGCCTGCCCGATTGCCGGTCTCCCACCAGCTGGACGTGCACCTTGGTCGATCCGGGGTGCGCGTGGGCCCGGGAACGGGTCTCGACGGTGACGGCCGCCGGATCGAAGCCGGCGCGGGCCGCTTCGGCGACCGTCAGCCCGGACCGGCCCACCTGAAGGTCGAACACCTTGAACACGGCAGTGCCGGCAACCCCCTCGATTTCGGTCGGCTTCCCGCAGACGTTGTCGGCCGCGGCCCAGCCCGCACGGTTGGCCCTCAGGGCCAGGGGGATCCAGACCCGTTTCCCGCTGACCACGTGAAACGCATCGGCGCAGTCGCCGGCCGAAAGGATGTTCGAATCGGAGGTGGCCAGGCGCCGGTCCACGGCCACGGCATCGTCTGGACCCAGCGCAAGGCCGGCCTCGGCCGCGATCCGGCTGTTGGGTCTGACGCCCACGGCCGAAAGGACCAGATCCGTCTCCAGGGTCAGGCCTTTGCAGACAACCGAAAGCCGGTTGCCGGCTGTTTCGATCCGCTCGATGGCGTGTCCGTCGTGGATCCCGACCCCATGGGATTCAACTTCTTCGCGCACCTCCGACGAAAGCGCCTCGTCCAGCCAGGGAAGAAGTCGGTGCCTCGGCTTGACCATGTCCACCGCAATCCCCCGCTGGTGGAGGGCTTCGACCATCTCCAGGGCAATGTAGCCCATACCGAGAACGGCCACTTTTTTTACCGGCCTTGCCGCAAGCAGGTCCTTGATGACCCGCGCATCCTGGAGTTGCTTCAGGGCGACGACACCGTCTGAATCGATGCCGGGGACATCCGGAAACAGCGGAGATGCCCCGGTGGCGATCAGCAGCCGATCGTAGGAAATTTCAAACGGCCGGCCCTCGGCATCGGTTCCGGCAACGGTTCTGGCGCCGGGGTCGATCTTTTCTGCGCGGTGGCCGGTGCGAAGGTCGATCCCTTGCTTGCTGCGAAACACCTCGGCTCTGCGAACGACCAGGTCTTCGACGCTTCGCTCCGGATCGGCGATGTTGTATGGCATGCCACAGGCGCTGTAGGAGACATCTGCGGTCTGCTCCAGCACGGTGACTTCCAGTTCGGCGTTGTGGCGTTTGGCCCGGCTTGCGGCGCTCATCCCAGCGGCGTCTCCACCGATGACGACAAATCTCATGGCGGACTCCTTTGCGTTGCAGGCGGAAATGGGAGGGACTCTGTCAGGATTTTTTCTGTTCCACGACCGTGATAGTATGATAACCGGATCTATTTTTCAATTCACCGGGCCGATGATCGTGGAGAATTTCAAAGACAGACTCGGATCCATCGAGGCGATGCTGGGCCAGACGTCGGCCGGCGATCGGCGCAACCTGCGCCGTATCCTTGCCGACATCCGGCAGCAGGTCGAAGGCGGCACCGGCGCCGACGGCCTTTTGCGCCGGATTTCCGGATTTGAGAAAAAGGTGCGACGGTCTGTCGAGGCCTGCCGGAAGCGGATCGAGCGCCTCCCACGGCCGAATTACAACACATCGCTTCCGATTTACGCCTGTCGAGAAAAGATTCTCGAGGCGATTGGGGCCAATACCGTCACGATCATCTCCGGTGAGACCGGCTCGGGCAAGACGACCCAGATTCCGCAATTCTGCCTGGAGGCCGGACGGGGTGCCGCCGGGATGATCGGGTGCACCCAGCCGCGGCGAATCGCCGCGGTCACCGTGGCCCAGCGGATCGCTGAAGAACTCGGCGCCGCCAAGGACGGGCCGGTGGGTTACAAGATCCGCTTTTCCGACCGCACCGGAAAAGACACCCGCATCAAGATCATGACCGACGGAATCCTGCTGGCCGAGGCGCGCTCGGATGCCTTTCTCGATGCCTACGATACGATCATCGTCGACGAAGCCCACGAGCGGAGTTTGAACATCGACTTCATCCTGGGCATTCTCAAAACGCTGCTGCACCGACGGCGGGACCTGAAGCTGATCATCACATCGGCGACCATCGACACGGAAAAGTTCTCCCGCGCCTTTGACGAAGCGCCGGTGCTGGAAGTCTCCGGCAGACTCTATCCGGTGGAGATCCGATACAGCGAGGCGTCGGCCGCCGAAAGTGGAGAGGAAAAGACCCCGGTAGAGGCGGCCACGGCCGCTGCAGAGGCGATTTTCCGGCGCAGCCGGGTCGGCGACATCCTGGTTTTTATGCCCACCGAGCAGGACATCCGGGAAAGTTGCGAGCAGCTTCGGGGCAGGGAACTGGCCGGCTGTGAAGTGCTGCCCCTCTTTGCCCGGCTGCCCGCCGCCGAGCAGCGCAAGGTCTTTCGACAGGGGCGGGGGCGGAAAATTGTCGTCGCCACCAACGTGGCCGAGACATCGATCACCATCCCCTCCATCCGATACGTCGTCGACACGGGTCTGGCCCGGATTCCCCGCTACCTTCCCCGAACGCGGACCACGGCGATGCCCGTGGCCCCGGTTTCCCGCAGCAGTGCCGATCAGCGGGCGGGAAGGTGCGGGCGGGTGCAAAACGGCGTCTGCCATCGGCTGTACACCGAAGAGGACTATCTGTCCCGCCCGCGGTTTACCCCCCCGGAGATCCTGCGGGCCAACCTGGCAGAGGTGATCCTGCGCATGCTCGACCTGGACCTGGGCGACATCGACCGGTTTCCCTTCATCGATCCCCCCGCTGCGGCCAGCATTCAGGACGGGTACCGGCTTTTGATGGAGCTCGGTGCCATAGAGCAAAGCACGCCCCGCCGACAGGACCTCGGGCCGCGACGCTCCCGGTATGCCCTTACGCAACGGGGACGCCTGATGGCATCGCTCCCGCTCGACCCGCGGCTTTCCCGGATGCTGATCGAAGCGGAAAAGGAAGGGTGTCCCGGAGAGGTCCTGGTCATCGCAGCGGCGCTGAGCATCGCCGACCCCCGGGAACGCCCGGCCGAGCGGGCCGCAGAGGCCGACGCCGCCCACGGCCGGTATCATCATCCAGCATCTGATTTTATCACCCTTCTCAACCTCTGGCGCGCGTTTTCCGAGGCTCGGCAGACGATGGGAACCGGCCAACTCAAGCGCTTCTGCCGGGAGCACTTCCTGTCCTACGTGCGCATGCGCGAGTGGGTGGACCTGCACCGGCAGCTTCAGGAGGAGGCGGTTGAAGCCGGCATCATCGGGTCTGCACCCGGCGGGCGGATCTTTTCCGAACCATTGGACGAAAAGCGCTACGCTGCGATTCACCGGGCGGTTGCCAGCGGCTTTTTGTCCGGCATCGCGGTCCGGAAAGAAAAACAGATCTATCGGGCGGCGCGGGGCCGGGAGGCGATGCTCTTTCCAGGGTCCGCGCTGTTTTCAGATCCACCGGAATGGATCGTAGCGGCGGAAATGGTGGAGACCAGCCGCCTGTTTGCACGAACCGCGGCGCGCATCGACAGACAGTGGCTGGAGGCGCTGGGCGGGGAGCTGTGCCGCCGAACCTATCTTCATCCCCGCTGGGAGAAAAACCGGGGGCAGGTGACCGCAACCGAACAGGTCAGCCTCTTTGGCCTGATCGTGGTCGAGGGGCGAACCGTGCCCTATGGAAAGATCGATCCGGCCGAGGCTTCCGACCTCTTCGTGCAGGGCGCTCTGGCCGAGGAGCAGGTCAAGCGACCCTTCCCCTTCCTGGTTCACAACCGGGGTCTGATCGACGAGATTCGGAAGGCGGAGGACAAGTTTCGCCGCCGCGACCTGCTCGTATCCGATGCGGAGATTTTCTCTTTTTATCGGGACCGGGTTCCGGAGACGATCTCCGATGTGCGGAGCTTTTCCCGTTTCCTGAAAAAACAGGGCGGCGACGGCTTTTTGCGAATGACCAAAGAGGACCTCCTGCTCAAGGCCCCCGACCCCGAGGCGCTGTCCCACTATCCGGACCGGATCGACGTCGCGGGGCGGCGCCTGGAGGTTTTTTACCGGTTCGCTCCGGGGGCGGAAGAAGATGGCGTCACCGTCCGGATCCCGGCCTCCCATGCCTCGGAGGTGCCTGTCGAACCGCTCGACTGGAAGGTGCCCGGGCTTCTGCGGGAAAAGGTCTCGGCCCTCATCCGGGGGCTTCCGAAAATCTACCGGCGTCACCTGGTCCCGGTGGCCGACACCGTGGAGGTCGTCCTAAAGGAGATGCCGAAGAGCGAGGGCCCGCTGGTGACCGCCCTGGCCGACTTCATCTATCGGCGATACGGCGTCGAAGTGCCGTCGACGGCCTGGCCCGGGCAGGAGATCCCCGAACATTTGAAGATGCGGTTTTCGGTGGTGGGGCCCCGCGGGGAGGAGCTGCGGGCCGGAAGGGACCGAAGCGTGCTGGCCGGCGGCGATCACGTCCGGATCGATGCACTTGAAGAGGTCCGCAGTCGCTGGGAACGCAGGGGCATCGAAGACTGGGACTTTGAAGAGCTGCCGAAGGAAATTTTCATTCCATCGGGCAGGGATTCCGCCTGGGCCGTATTCCCGGGGCTGGAGGCGGACAAGGGCGCGGTGAACCTGAAGCTGTTCACCAGTCGTGGCGAGGCCCTGCAGGCCCATCTCGGCGGCGTGGCGGCCCTGTACCGGAAGTGCTACGCAAAAGACCTGAAGTTTTTCCGGCGCCAGATCGCGCTCCCCGGCCCGACCGCACGGAAAGCGACCGTCCTGGGTGGGGCGGGTCGGCTGGAAGAGCAGATTTTCGAAAAGACCTTCACTTCTCTTTTTGCAAAAGACATCCGGACGGCCGAAGCGTTCCGGGCCCATCGGGAGGTTGCCGCCCCGGGGCTTTTCGAGCAGGGGCAGCGACTGCTGGCGGCGGTGGTGCCGGTGGTGGAGGCGGTTTCAGCGGCGCGGACGCTCCTGGCGGAGCTGGAGCAAAAGAGCGCCCAGCGGCCGAAGATCCTCGCATTTCTCCAGGACCTTCGGCGCGAGCTTTCCGCATTGGTTCCCGATCATTTCGTCCACCTCTACGACGAAGCGCGCATGACCCACCTGCCTCGCTACGTGAAGGCGCTTTCGCTGCGGGCCCGGCGGGGGATCGACCACCTGGAAAAGGACCGGGTCAAGGCCGAAGCCGTGCGCCCCTTTACCGACGGACTGGAGGAACTGCTCGCCGCCCTGTCCCCCGCCTCCAGCAAGGAGAAGCAGCGCGCGGTCGAGGAATTTTTCTGGATGCTTCAGGAATACAAGGTGTCGGTGTTTGCCCAGGAGCTGGGCACCGCCGACCCGGTGTCCAAACAGAAGCTGGAGACCCGGCTCGGCGAGGCGAGGCGAATGGCGTAGGCGCGGCGCCTCGCGCCGCCAGGCCCAGATGCTGGCTGTTGAGCCAGTAAGCTGTTAAGCTAAGAAAGCAAGTACAAATGCGCCTGAAGATGATCCTTGGCGAACTTGCTCAACAGCTCAACAGCTTAGCGGCTTAACAGCTTGTACCAGAGTGCCCGCATCGCATCCCATTCTCTTGGCCGACAAGGTTGTTCAACCATGACACAAGCATCCCCCGCCCGCCTCCAGTTTCTCGTCTTTTCGCTGGTGGCCGCCTCGTTTACCAATATCTACATCACCCAGCCGGTGCTGCCGGTGCTTCAGCGGGAGTTTTCAGCAGCGCCGGCGCTGGTATCGCTCACCGTGTCGGCGGTGATCTTCGGCATCGCGCTGGCAAACCTCCCCTTCGGCCTGCTGGCCGACCGGCTGGCGATCCGCCCGATTCTTTTGGGCGGCGGTTTGATGGTGGCTGCAGGCGGGCTTGTCTGCGCGATCGCCCAAAGCCTGTGGGTTTTGATCGGCGCCCGCTTTCTGCAGGGGGCGTTTGTTCCCGCCCTGACCACCTGCCTTGCCGCCTACCTGGGCAAGACCCTTCCGGCAGAACGGCTCAACGTGGTGATGGGATCCTACGTGTCGGCCACCGTGGTGGGGGGGCTCGGGGGGCGGCTTCTCGGCGGGCTGCTCCACCCGGCGGAGCACTGGCGCTATGCGTTCGTCACCGCCGCGGCCCTCATCGTTTCGGCGACCCTTGCCGCGTTTATCGGCCTGCCCCGAACCGCTTCCGATGTCCGGAAAGCCGGGGGGCAGGTGGGATTCGGCAGCCTGCTCAAGCGCTGGGAACTGCTTCGGATCTTTTTTTGCGCCGCCGGCGCGTTTGCGGTGTTTTCATCCCTTTTCAATTTTCTTCCCTTTCGGCTGACAGGGGCCCCGTTCGGGCTCTCCACGGAGGTGATCACCCTCCTGTACCTGGTCTACATCGTGGGCATCTTCATGGGCCCGACGGCGGGGCGCATCAGCAACCGCTTCGGAAGCGGAAACACGCTGATCGTCGGCACCATCGCTTTCGGGGCGGCGGTCGCCCTGGTGGCGCTTCCGTCGATCCCGGCCGTGGTGGCAGGACTGCTCCTGGTCTGCGCCGGTTTTTTCACGATCCATGCCGCGGCTGTCGGGGCTCTGAACCGCCGGCTTTCGACCGGTCATGGGCGTGCCAATGCTCTTTACGTGCTGTTTTACTACTTGGGCGGGTGGCTGGGGATCACCGCGGCCGGTTTCGCCTACGAGCATGGTGGATGGGCGGCGGTGGTCGGGTTTTGCGCGCTTCTTCTTCTGGTGCCGCTGGCGGTGGGCATTGGAGAGAGGCGGGACAGACAGCGCCGATGGCCAATCGGATAGCCGGTGGCGGCCGAAGCAGGCCCTGTTCCTGATGGACACCGGCCCGTGAACGCCGAGGCGCTTACCGCTTCTTTTGTCGGCCTCCTGCAGGGGCAAACCGCTCCGCCAAGGCCTCGTAGCGCTGCGCCTCTGCGGTCCGTCCCCGCTTCCGGCATCCACCGGCATAGATGGCGCACTTTTCCCGGAGAACCGCTGCCGCGGCACGGCGGCGGGCCGCGGTGAGCTCTCCGCTGTCCAGAATCTTTTCCAGCGCCCGGATTCGGTAGCGGTCGATCCCCGGCGTCCTGGAAAGCTGATCGGCATGTCCGCCCCGTTTGACCACAAGCGGTTCTTCGATAAGATGGACCGGGTGACGGGCGCTGATTCTCAGCCACAGGTCGTAGTCTTCGGCTGCAGGAAGCGACTCGTCAAAGCCGCCGATCTCCTCAAAGAGGGCCTTTTCCATCATGACCGCAGAAGGGCTGACCAGGCACAGGGAAAGGGAGGGGATAAAAATGTCGCCGGAGGGCTTTTGATGCCGCCTTCCGGGGTTGACCCGGATGCCGTTGCGGACCCAGATCTCTTCGGTCTGGCAGATCCGCGCATCCGGCCGGTTTTGAAAGAACGCGGTCTGCAGCGCGAGCTTTTCCGGACGCCACAGGTCGTCCGAATCGATAAAGGCGATCCATCTTCCGCGGGCCTCGGCGACGCCGCGGTTTCGGGCGGCGCTCACGCCTCGGTTCTCCTGTCGAATCAGGCGAAGGCGGCTTTCATAGCGGGACAGGATCTCTCCGGTTCCGTCCGTGGAACCGTCGTCGACGGCGATCAGTTCGAAGTCCGTCAGGGTCTGGGCCGCAACGGACTCGACGGCCTCTTCGATCCATCGTCGGCGGTTGTGGACGGGCAGGACCACGCTGACCGAAACGGAAGAATCCACGGCCGACTCAGCACGAGGTTTCATGCATCAAGGGGGCGAGAGAGGCGATGCGCCGGCATCCCATCGTCAGGAGCCGCTTTCCGCAAAGTACTGCAGCACCGCCGGGTGGGGCGGAATCCCGATGGCATCATCCGGCGGGCCGCCGTCCGGAAAAGGGGAAAACGCCGGATGGATGTTCGACAGCCACTTTCTGTTCCGGTGGATCGATTCGACGATCCGGTATGCGGTGCCCGGGTCCAGATCTTCGGAGGTCACCAGCACCACACGGGTGCCGAACGTGGCAACCGCCGCCGGCTGGGACGGGTAGGTACCGGCCGCGACCGAGACCGGAAAGTAGGCTGGATGGTCGGCGACCAACTTGCCGATGTCCGCGTCGGCCATGCTCGCCATCCGGGCATTGCAAAGCCGGAGCAGCTGACGGAAGACATCGTTGGGATGCACCCCGATGTGGAGCATCGCCTGGATCGTGCCGTGGCAAAACGCCATGGTGTCCAGCGACTGGGAGGATGACAGCTCTTCGACCAGGCTGAAGTCTTCGAAGGACCAGCCTTTTGCCGCCAGGATCATGTCGAAGGCCAGATGCTCCGGGGACCGGGGAACTCCGGCGTTGATCCGCTTTCCCTTCAGATCCGCCAAAGAGCCGATTCGTGCGTCGCTGCGCACGACGAGGGCAACGGGCACGGCATAAAGCTCGCTGAGGGTCCTGAGACTGTCGTACCGGAAATCCAGAAAACGGAAATTGCCCGAGAGACGGGCCGCATCGTGGAGCATGCGCGAATCGACCAGGGCCAGGTCCAGGGAGCCGATCCGAAGATTGGTGAGGTTGTCGACGGCGTCGGGGGCGGGGACCGGTCGGCAGTTGATGTTCTCCAGTTGGCCCTCCAGCATCCGGCACAGGGTCCTGCCGGCAAAATGAGAAAAGGAACCGGCGGCGTTCGTGCCGATCAACAGATCCAAGGCCCAAGACGGAGCCGGAAAAAGCAGAACGACGCAAAGCGCTGCCCCTGCGACGATGGTGCCCCGGAAGGAACGCTTGCCCAAGCCCTTGTCATTGCTGCGGTTCATGTTTCCTCTCCCTTTTGGCGGCGGATTCGGTTCACCGTAGTCCTCGGCGTGGAAAGGCAATGCTTCTATCGATGGTGGCATGGCTTCGGAATTTTCGTCAGAGAGGACTGCGGTCACGGTACCGGTTCAGGCGAGCTTCGACCCTTTCTTACGCAAATAGCCGATGCGGGTGTCATTGTCAACTCAAGGGCTCCGATCGTCGGGCTAAACATCTGTAAATTAAAGAGATGTTATGTGTCCCCCGTGAGCGGCAATTCCGTCCATCCCCGGCAGCCGGCGCGGATTCGCTGCTTTCGAGGTCGCCCTTCCAGCCCTTTCGGGGAGGATAAAATTGTTGCCTTACCGTCCTTGATTTGCTAACAATGGAAAATATTTATATTTTTACTGTCGGCGTGCGCCTCCCGGGGTCGCGCGGGCAGCGGAAGGGAGGTGTTCGCAGTTCGTTTGACAAAACCTTAGGCCAATTACACCTCTAAAATCCCACCTTATTCCCACCTTGAAAGGAGGAGGTTCTGATGAAAAAAGTCATTGTTTTTTCGATCGCCCTGTTGTTCGGGCTGGGTCTTGTGATCGGCGGCCAGCCGGCGCCGGCCCAGGCTGAAACTTTTATCACAATCGGCACCGGTGGCGTCACCGGCGTCTATTATCCCACGGGCGGGGCCATCTGCCGGCTGGTGAACAAGCACCGAGACGAGCACGGCATCCGATGCTCGGTGGAAAGCACCGGCGGTTCGGTCTACAACCTGAATGCCATCGCTGCGGGCGAACTGG
>JASFPT010000040.1:0-20680 GCA_050115795.1 Desulfobacterales bacterium | reverse complement strand
CGAGTTGGTCCCCAAACAACCCCATGCGGCAGACAGAAAATTTCAGCGCTGGGCGCCCTCCCGCGAAACCCCTCCGCGGCCCTGAGCGTCAAAACCAGAGTGAATTTTCACAAAACAGCTCCCTCAAAGCCAAAACGGGCAGCCGCTTTTGGCTGCCCGCTTTTGGTTTTTATGGTGCCGGAGGTGAGAATCGAACTCACACAGTGTTGCCACCGCGGGATTTTGAGTCCCGTGCGTCTACCAATTCCGCCACTCCGGCGATGAACCGGCTGGCGCCGATTCATGAAAGCCGCGCTTTGCGCGGCAGGGTTCATATAGGAAATACCGCACCGGCTGTCAATCTCGCAGTGACAGAAACGGGGCCAGATCCGAAGCCAGGAGCCTCCCCTCCCGGAGGATTTTGGGCGGGTCGACGGTGACGTCGACCACGATCGAGCCGACGCCGCCCTTCAACGGACCGGCGTCGAGGATCAGATCCACGCGGTCTGCGATCTCAGGGGCCAGTTCCTGAACCCGGGCCACGCCGGAACCGCCGGAGAGGTTGGCGCTGGTGCCGGTGATCGGCCGGCCTATCGCTTCGACCAGGGCGGCGGCCACAGGGTGGCCGGGCAGCCGGATGCCGATTTTTCCGGTGCCGGCGGTCAGGATTTCCGGCACCTCCGGCCGTGCAAAAAATACCAGGGTCAGATCGCCGGGCCAGATTTCGTCCATGAGCCTTCTGGCGGCCTCCGAAACGCGGGTGGCCAGGCGGGAAACTTCCCGCCGGTTGGGGATCAGCACGAGAACCGGCTTGTTTTCCGGGCGCTGTTTGAGGGAGAATACCTGTTCCACCGTCTGAGCGTCAAAGGCATCGGCACCGAGGCCGTAGAGACATCGGGTGGGAAAGACCACCACCTTTTTGGCGGCGATCGCCCCGGCCGCCTCTTCGATGATCTCCGGCTCCGGCCGGGCCGGATCGATGCGGCGGATGTGGTCAGACCGCATCTTCGATCTTTTTGGACTTTTCGACCACCTTGTCGGCCATCTCCTGCTTGAAGGCGTCGAGGCGCGCGGCCAGCGCCGGATCCGACAGGGCCAGGATCTGGGCGGCAAGGACGCCGGCATTGTAGGCGCCGGGCTTTCCAACGGCCACCGTGGCCACCGGTATCCCCGGCGGCATCTGCACCGTGGACAGCAGCGCGTCGAAGCCGGCCAGGGCCGAAGAGTCGATCGGCACCCCGATGATTGGCAGGGTTGTGTGGGCGGCCATGGCGCCGGCCAGGTGGGCGGCGTGGCCGGCGCCGGCGATGATGACGGCAACACCACGCTTTTTGGCCCCCGAGGCGAAATCAGCCGCCCGGGCCGGGGTGCGGTGGGCCGAGGCCACGGCGATCTCAAAGGGAATCTCGAACTTCTTGAGCACGTCGGCCGCCGCCTTCATGACCTCGAAATCCGAATCGCTCCCCATGACGATGCCGACCTTTTTCTTGCCTGGTCTATCGCTCACTGGTGACACTCCTTCCCTTGATTAGCTGTTAAGCCGATAAGCGATTAAGCTGTTAAGCCAATGCCAAGGATACAAAAATAAAAATAATGAGTAACGACAAAAACCATGGGGGATCCGGTTCAAAACCCGTCTGAGTTTCCCATCGACAAATTCTATTCATTTTCTTGGCTTATCAGCTCATCGGCTTAACCGCTCATTTGGCGCCCCTGGCGAGCAGTTCCAGAATCTCCTGCTTGATCTGGTCCAGTTCGGGGCGCTTGACGGCAGCGCCCTTGAGCCCGCCGTTCAGGGCGATCTCTGAAAGGTAGATCTTTCCGTCGGGGGTGATGTGCAGGTCGATGTGGGCGTAGGGAAACCCTGCCCGCTCCATCACCCGGCGGCAGAAGTCCACCTCCTCGGAAGACAGTTCATAGGGCACGCTGCGGCCCCCCGCCGCCAGATTCTTCCGGAACCCCCCCGGATTGCTTCGCGCATAGGCTTCCCGGTACTGTCCGGCGACGATCGCCCGGACATCGGTAAACTCGGGAAGAAACGGCTGCAGCACAAAGGGAAAGGCGTCGGCTTCAAGGCCGAGCAGGTTGTAGAGCATCTCGATCGAATCCCACTTTCGAACGCCGTGGCCGCAATGCATCTGGTTCTGTTTGGTCACCACCGCTCCGATGCCCGCCTTACCGTAGGCGGTGGCGGCGGCCAGCAGATCGCTTCTGCGGGAGATGACCCGGGTCTCTGGCAGCATGAATTCTTTCAATACAAAGGCCTGGGCCGTCTTGGAATGATGCAGGCACTGGGCCAGGGCCGAGGGAAAGCAGCGGATTCTCCGCGCCTGGCAGTCGATCAGCAGCGCCTGATGGATGGACCTTGCGCCGACCTGCCCGATGAAGATGTCTCCGGGCTTCAACTCCGCATACCGGCGCATCAACTCCTGGTGGCCCCGGATGATCATAACGATTCCTTCGTTGAAGGACAGAGTCTGCTTGAGTGCTGTCCGAAACGTTTCACCTGCGGAGGATGTTTGGACAGGCTGCTGAGCTGTTCAGCTGTTGAGCTGCCAAGCAAGAAGACCGAATAAACCCAAAACAGGCAATCCATTAGGATTCGCTTTTTTGCCTTTTCTGTTTTCGCTCAATAGCTTAACAGCTGGGCGGCTTAACAGCTGGAGGACGGCGCTACGCGCCGTCCTCCAGAGCCAATTCGAGGAGCCGATCCAGAAGCCGGGTAAAATCCAGGCCGGCGACCGCAGCTGCCTGGGGAAAGAGGCTGGTCTGAGTCATTCCCGGGATGGTGTTGGTCTCCAGGACATAGAACTCGCCGTCTTTGAGAATCATGTCGGTGCGGCTGTATCCGCGGCAAAAAAGCGCCTGGTGCGCCGCGACCGCATAGCGCTGCGCCTTTTCGGTCAGCGCCGCATCGATCCGGGCCGGGCAGATTTCCTGGGTGGCGCCGGGGGTGTACTTGGCCGTGTAGTCGAAAAATTCGTGCCCCTCGCCGGGAATGATTTCGATAAGCGGCAGCGCCTCCACGAGGTCGTTTCCGATAACCCCGCCGGTGACCTCCACCCCGTCGATAAACGCCTCCACCAGCACCTGACGGTCGAACGCAAAGGCGGTGTCGATGGCCGGCGCCAGATCCTCCTCTTTGCGCACGATGGTCATGCCGACGCTGGAGCCGGCCGCAACCGGCTTGACCACCAGGGGCATACCCAGATCGGCAACGCAGGCGGCTGCTTCGAATTCTTCCCTTTTTCCGACCACCTGGTAAGCGGGCACCGGAAGTCCGCTCTGGGCGTAAAGCCGCTTTGCAGCCAGTTTGTTCATGGCCGCCGCGCTTCCCAGCACGCCCGCCCCCTGATACGGGATGCCGAGCAGATCCAGCAGGCCCTGAACCGTACCGTCCTCACCGAACGGTCCGTGAAGAATGATCAGGGCAACGTCGATGGTCTCGGCGTCGGCGACCAGCCGAGCCAGATCGGTCTTCGGATCGTAGCGGACCACCCGGTACTTTTCCTTGTCCAGGGCCTCGTATACCTGGTTTCCACTGTTCAGGGAGACCTCCCGCTCGGAGGAGATCCCGCCGGATAGCAGGGCAACGGTTCGTCTTTTCATGATTGCAGAATGTCCTGTTTCGCTTTTTGGTATTCTTCCGGTGAGATGAGGTTCTTATCCAACAGCCGGAGCAGGGTTGCGAGCTCTTTTTCCCGCAGGGCCTCCGGATCTTCAAGCCGGGGGAGGTCTTCCGTCCTGCCGGGAAGCTCCGGGCGGGAAACCGGCTGCCCGAGCCGAAAAGACGCCAGCCCTCCCAGCAGGCTGACCTCCACCGACCTTCCCCCGAAAGCGGGCGAGCGGAGCATTTCGCGCAGGGTTCGGCCCTCTGCCTTCATGCGTCGATAGAAAAGATAGCCCGAAAAGGCGATTCCACTTGCCCCCGCCAGGAAGATCCAGAACATGTATTGAACGATTCCCCTGAAAAAAAGCACCAAAATCCCGAGCCCGGCGATGAGCAACACATGCAGCACCAGAATGGCATAGGCCATCATGACGCTTTTAAACAGCCCCTCGTTGCCGTTGGGTTGGCTGCGAAACATGGGCAAAGGAAACTCCTTGCGACAGATGGGCAGGAGCGATCGATCATGCCGGAAAGGGTGAATGCTTTGCCGACGGAAAAAATGGGAGGTTACCCGGCTTTGCTGTCTACCTTTTTCGCGGCGCGCGAACCATCCATGACAACATCGCGGCGGCGATTTTATGTTTGCCCGAACCGATCCACGAGGCGGGCTTCGTAGCGCTGGGGCATTTCAAAAGCGGTCGACGTTCCACGAATGGTGTTGAACTTCATGATCAGAAAGTTGAGCTTCTTGAGGGTCCGGAATTTTTCCCGGGCGTCGGTCATATTTGCCAGGAGCTCCTCGGTGCGATGGATTTCATCTTTGAGCTGGAGCTCCGGCGGTTTGCAATCCGCATTTTTCAGAATCTTGTAGGCCAGCCGCAGCTCTTCAGGGACGCCCGAGAGGTCTTCGAGCACCAGCGGCTTTCCGGCGCCGGGAAGATCGGCGAACTCCCCCCCTTCCTGCGCCTGGCGGATCCGCTCTTCCACAATCTGTTCAAAACCCGGTATCATCTGCCCCAGCCCCCCAGCCCATCTCCGCACGGCGGGTCAACGCGATGCCCGATCGAAATACCGTATGTTGTATGTCGGTTGAATTCCAAAACTATATGTGGTATGGATCTCCTGTCCACCGGTCGGCGGCGTCGGTATCGATGACGGCACCCATAGTAGCCATCTCCGGGTTTAAATTCAAGCATTATAAAATCGCTGCCGCGATTTTATAAGGGCTTCGCGGTCCGCGAACCCATTCATTACAGTGAAAAAACTCGCCTTCGACCGTGATGAAGGAAAGCGTGTCCCTTGACAGTCCCGCGACAAACCCGACACCTTCAGCCAAAACCGCTTTTCTCTTATCAGGGATTGTCAAACACTCTTGCCGGAGGCTTCGATGGCTGAGCCACTGAACGATTCGGGGCCGGTCAATCGGAGCCGAAGCATGCCAACCCCTCTAAATGCCATGAGGATCCCATGAAAAAAATCGCCTTTGCCGGAACCGACGGCAGGACCCTGCTTTGTGCTTTTGTCGTGTCCACGGCCACCAGCGAGACCACCGAAGAAGCGTATGAAGGCGTGGTGGTTCGCGGCACCCCTGCCATGCCCAGATTCGTGGCGTCCCTCAACTGGCCGGTGTCCTTTGTTCCCACCCAGAGCAATTCGGTGGCAGACTACGCCCGGGGGATTGCCGAAGCCATGGCATCGGACCGCATCGACTATCTGGTGCCGATGCCAGAGGCGCTTCTGTTCGAGGGCCTCGTGGACACGCTGGCCGAGCAGGGCTTTGAAAAACGCGTCCTTGGATTGAGCCGGGAAGGCGCCTTCATCGAAGGGGACAAGATCCGCTGCAAAGAGCTGTGCCGGGATGCCGGCGTTCCGGTGGCCGACGCCTGGACCCAGGTCGATGCCAAGGACTACCGCGCCGTGAAGGCCACCTGCCTCGACCACATCGACCGCTTCGGCGGGTCGGTGCTCAAGTACCCTTACAGCGCGGGAGGGAAAGGGGCGCGGATCATTTTAAACGCCTGGGAAATCCGCGAGGTCTACGACACCCTTTTCCGGGACTACAAAGACAGCTACAAAAAACAGTACGGAAAAAAGAACCCATGGCCCCTGTTGATCGAAAGCCGCATGTCGGGTGTGGAGATCAGCTTTACGATCCTGGTCGATGCCAGGGGCAATTTTCAGATTCTGCCCACCGCCATGGACTACCCGGAACGATTCGAGGGGCCGTCCAGCAAAGAAAATCCGATCACCGGCGGTGTGGGGGCCATCTCGCCCCACCCCATGGAATCGCCCGAACTGCTGGAGATGGCGGGCGAAACCATCGCCCGCCCGGTAATCCGAGCCATGTCCGAGCGGGGGATCCTGCGGCCCTGCATCCTGTACCCCGGCTGCTTCGTTTCGATGAACGCGGCCGGGCGCCCCACCCGGATTCGGGTATCGGAGATCAATATCCGTCCGGGTGAACCCGAGGCGCAGCCGGTGGCCCGCCGTCTGCGGAATCTGGGCCAGCTCATCGCGGCCACCATGGAGGGGACGCTCGATCAGGTGGCTCCGGAGGTCCGGGAAGAGCAACTCTCCCTTTGTCTGGCGCTCGTTACGGGCCCCGGGGGCCCCGACGGCCAGAAGGGCTACCCCTGGTCCTGCACCAAAGGCGAACCGGTGGCGCTCGATTTCAAATACATGAAGCGAAAGGGGATCCAGGTGATCCCGTCCGCCATGGATTGGGACGAGACGGAACACCAGTTCAAGTCCGACGGAACCCGCGTGGCCTTCCTCAATGCAAACGCCACGGTCAAACCTGGAGAACAGCGGGGTGAGGTGGCGGACCGGCTTCGCAAAAAGCTTCTGGCCGCCTTCGACAACGGAAAGATCCGGGTGATTCCAAGAGAAAACCCGGAAGGCAATCGCCTCGATCTGCGCCGCGATATCGGGCGACACTATCTGCAGGCAGAGGAGATCTTTCATCGCTAAAATCGCTGTGCGATTTTGCGACAACGTCGCCCTGCCCGCCGGAACAATCCGTATAAAAAAACCGGGGTGCCAACCCGAGGCGCCCCGGTATCATGGTGAACCCTTCCGACGCGGAAAGGCGTTTTACATCTTTTTGAGGGAAAGGCCGGCCTTGGATGGCCTGACCGTGAAAACCGCACCTTCCTTGAGGCCGATGTCCTCCACGATGGCCTTTGGAATCACCAGGCTGCCGCGCTTGTTTACCGAAACCTCCCGCTTGATACCGCCTGCTTTTTTGCCGCCACGAGAGCTCTGGATCTCGGGGACTTTTCCGGCATCCATCAGCGCATTGGCATAGGCGACTTTGAGCTGACTGGAATTTTTAAACCCGAACTTGTCCATGATTTCTTTTTGCTCTTTTCCCTCTTCGACCATCTTGATCAATTTTTTCGAATCGATTTTTTTCTTTTTCGGCATGATGATAACAACTCCTTTCGGGTATTCTGATTATGAAACAAAATTATATTATTTTCGAGTTCAATTTCTGTTTAAAAAAACAGAATCGATAATGCAAGAAAAAAAGCCGTAATGTGCGTTTTGATGACTTTGATAAAATACGAAACACATATTTTTGCCGACCGGGTATTTCACATTTGCACGCATGGATAGGTAACGATGATGATCCCTGACGTCAATCGTCGATAAAATAATATGCATGAAAATAGCGTTCGAAGAGGAAAGAAGTTTACCACCCGGCAAGCCGCCCAGAGCGATTGTCAGCATCACGTTCCGGTTTGAACAATTCCTGCCGCTCATCCAAAAACGATTCGCGCAACTGCTCGTATGGTTTTTCCGGTCGAAGGATTCAGGAATTGATCAAAGATTGTCGATAACGTGTCTGTTGGATGTCTATAACTTCGGCAATCCCGTCGGGATTGTCGACATCGTGTCGAAAACGCGATCAAAAACATGCCAACGTGCAAGTGGCGCCGAGCGCGCCCGTCCGGCCTTGCTGCGGCATGATCTTTGTCCTCTCGATCAAAAACCGATCTTGTCAGGTGGCGGCTGTTTTGCTAACGCTCCGGGTGAAAGGACCGGTAAAATCGGTCAAATGCCGCAGAGGGGGGAAGGTTGACCATGGAGGGAAGCAAGCGATGCAGACGCTCCGGTCAGGAGAGACGGCAAACCCGCCTGCCCATCGATTTTTCTGATCGGCGCTCCGGGTGCGACCGCCGCGGCCCGCAGGACCGCAGAAGCGGGCAGGATCGAAGATCACCGGAAGGGATGCGCCGCATCCTCGGGCTCGGCCGCCGAATTTTTGAGGGAGAGGTCGAAATCGTTCGGTAATGGCGTTGTCAGGAACGCTTTGGGGCCTGTGCGGGTTTTTTGTGCGGCCCTCCGTTCAACGTCTCTTTCAACTTGCCCGAGATCTTGAAGGTGACAACCTTTCTGCGTCTCAGCAGCAGTTCTCCGCCCGTGGCCGGATTTCGCCCCTTTCTGGCACCCTTTTCCCTGACCTCGAATTTACCGAACCCGCTGATCAAAACGTCATCGCCGGCGGCCAGCGCCCGTTTGATGATGTCCAAAACGGTCTCAACAGCTTCTCTGGATTGCTTCAACAACAGGCCGTTTTCTGCTTGTATGGCTTCGGCAAGGGCATTCTTGGTGAGAGCCATTTTCGATGTCCAAAATTGTTAGGGGTTCATCGGTTGACGTGGAAAGTGGTTTACTTTCTCAGGACTTGCCCATGTTGTCAACAGTATGTCTAATATTTCACGTTTTTTTGCCCGGGAAAAATATCGTCCGCACCGTAAACGGCAGGGTCCAATGCGGCAAGACAACGGCTGTTGCGCCGGGGGGGCAAAATGGCGCGGAAGCTGCCCGCTCCTTCTATCGGCTGCCGGTCTTTTTCAGGGAAAGGCCGGCCTTGGAGGGCCGGACCTGAAAGGTATCTCCAATCTGCAGCCCCAGCTCTTCGACAAGCCGTTTTGAAATCGCGATGCTGCCCCTCTTCCCGATTTTCACCCGGGGCGCCGCCGCAGCCGCTTTCTTGACGCGACTCCCCTTTTTGATCGCCGGCGCCTTCCCGGTGACCATCAGGGCGTCTGCATAGGCGACCTTGAGCTGGCTGGCACTGTTCAGACCGAATTTTTCGAGGATTTCTTTCTGCACGGTGCCTTCCTGGACCATCTGGATCAATTTGTCAGAATCGACCTTGATTCGCTTTGCCATGGTCTTCCCATCTCCCTTGACGTTGACTGAAAAGGGCGGCTTCCGGCAGGAAAGTTGGACGCCCTCACACGGCGGATGCCGCCGGGCGCAGCCGCGAACCTGCCGGACTTTATTTGAAATCGTAGAAATGTCAACGAGAAAAGGAAGAATCGATACCGCATGCCGGATTGTGGCGCTGCCGGACTGGAATTTGCCGCAACCCGCACGGCGCAGGGGGAAACGCCTTCACAAGGGGCGCCGGTCTTCATAAAAAAACCCCCGGGAAAACCCGGGGGCGTCGTATTTCAGGTGGTGGCGATGCAGGGATTTGAACCCCGGACGCTGCGGATATGAGCCGCATGCTCTGACCAGCTGAGCTACATCGCCACTAAAGATCGGCCCGATAGGCAGACCGCGTCTTTTAGCAACTGATTTCCGATCCGTCAAGCCATAAAACCGGCGGGTGATTCCGCGCCCGCCGGCTTCAAAATGAGCGGCACTTCGACTCAAGGGGCAATTGCGATCTCGGCTTCCCCTGCGGCCCGCCTTGCGGAGCGAACACCGGCCGGCTGCTCAGCCCCTTACTGTGCGGCGGTCGATGTGCCCGGCTCCACGGTGAATTCCTCCAGTTCTGCCGGGAGGTTGTCAAAGACGATCATGAACGGCAGGGTATGGTTGGGGCTGACATTCATGTTCGACTTCTTGTCGCCGAGCCGATTGCGAAGGGCCTTGGTGATCTGGTTCATGTCCATGGAGGAGAGCTGCACGCCGGTCAGGACGTTTCCGGCGAACACCGTCTTGCTCTGCACTTTTTTCTTTTTGGCAAACAGGTTGCCCGTGACGCTGATGAAATTCCGCGCATCCCGGTGGCCGTTTCTGACCCGGCCGGTGATGATGAAAAGCTTGCCGGTCTTTTGGTTTTCCACGAACTTGCTGCGGACCGTGGCCTGCATCACCTCGATCCGGTTGACGTTGTCCGGCGCAGGGCTGATAAAATCGCTCACGTAGGGGATGCGGGGGATTTCAATTCCCATGTAGACCACTGCGTAATAGCCGCCACCGGCCAGGATCGCCAACAGCAGGAGCACAAGAACCGGTTTGCCGAGTTTGCTCTTGGCCTTGGGGCGTTTTTTCCTGGCTTTCCTGGCTTCCTTGGCTTCCTGCTTGGCCCGTTTCTTGGCCTCTTTCTCGGCTTTTTTCCTGGCTTTCTTGTCAAGAGGCAAGGCCGCTTGCTGGTCTCCTTCTAAGGCCTCCGCCTCCCGTTCCAGGGTCTCCATGTCGATGGTTTCCGCGAAAGTGGCCCCGCCTTGGGTGGATTCTTCGGCATCGATCTCCTCGATGTCGAGTTCGTCGATCTCCTCGATGTCGTCGATCTCCTCGATCTCCTCGATCTCCTCGATCTTCCCGTCTTCAGCACCCAGATCGAGATCGCCGGTTTCCAGGTCGAGCTCCATCTCCTCGGAACTCCCTGGAGCCGCCTCCATGTCAAGATCCATGTCAAGATCGAACTGCTGGGAGGGCATCTCCGCATCGACTTCTTCATCTCCGAGCATCGTTTCCAGCTCGGAGAGATCGATTTCTTTGTCGCCGGCCTCCAGCTCGACGCCGCCGACATCGGCTGGTTCACCTTCATCGACGGGTTCCAGCTCAAAGTCGAGGTCGAGATCTTCCAGCTCCTCGTCGGTGCCGAAGTCCTCATCATCTTCATCGAGCGCACTTTCAAGCTCGGAGATGTCCAGCTCATCTTCGGCAGGGCCTTGCTTGTCGGAGGCGGCGGGCGGGGATTTTTTTCCGGCATCGCCCAGATCGAGGTCCAGATCCCCTAAATCCAGTTCACCTTCCGCACCGGCAGCCCCGCCGGCAGCGGCCGGCGCTTCTTCTTCGCCGCCGCCTAGATCGAGGTCCAGATCCCCGAAGTCCACTTCATCTTCCGCACCGGCAGCCTTCCCGGAAACAGCCGGCGCTTCTTCTTCGCCGCCGCCCAGATCGAGCTCCAGACCCCCTAAATCCAGTTCATCTTCCGCACCGGCAGCCCCGCCGGCAGCGGCCGGCGCTTCTTCTTCGCCGCCGCCCAGATCGAGCTCCAGGTCCCCGAAGTCCAGTTCATCTTCCGCCCCGGCAGCCTTCCCGGAAACAGCCGGCGCTTCTTCTTCGCCGCCACCCAGATCGAGCTCCAGATCGCCGAGTTCCAACTCGCCCTCGTCGCCGGCAGCAGTCGGCGTCTCAACCGGGGGTTCATCGCCCGCGTCCAGATCGAGATCGGAAAAATCGAACTCCCCTTCGTCGCTGGAAGGAGTAGAAGCCGCTTCCTGCCCCGGTTTTTCCTCATCCCCGAAATCCAGATCCGAGAGGTCGAGTTCGTCTTCGACAGCGGGCTGGGGTTTGCTTTCTTCCTCGCCCAGGTCGAGCCCGATATTCAGGTCTTCTTCCCCTTCGACGGGTTCCTCGTCAGATTCGAGCTCAGATTTCAGGTCACTCAGGTCCAATTCGTCTTCGATGGAAGGCGTCGCCGTCCCGCCCACGGCAGCGGCTGCGGACAAGTCAGGGGGCTGCTCCACCGCCGGCGCTTCAGAAGGCGGTGCTTGTCTCGGCCTGCCCGGCGGAAAAGCCGTGAAGATGTACCGGCACTTGGAGCAACGAACCTTTGAACCGGAAGGCTTCAGGACGCTTTCATCCAGGTTGAAGGCCGTGTTGCACTGCTCGCAGGTAATGATCATGATGGACCCTCACTGATTACATTTTCAGGTGGTACACCGCCGGCAGGTGCCTGTAGTCTTCTGCGTAATCCAGGCCGTAGCCGACCAGAAACCCCTTGTCAACGACGTTGCAGGCATAATCGACATTCACTTCGGCCTTGCGGCGTTCCTTCTTGTCGATCAGGGTGCAGACCTTGATCGACGCCGGCTTGAGGCCGGCCAGATGATCAAGGAGCCATCGCAGGGTAGTTCCGGTGTCGACGATGTCTTCGATCACCAGGACATCTTTGCCGACGATGTCGATCTCCAAGGGTTTGGTAAGCCGCACATTTCCCGATGTAACCGTCCCGTTTCCGTAGGAGGCGGTTCGAACAAAATCGACTTTGACCGGGATCGTCAACTTTCTGATCAGATCCGACAAAAAGACGAAGGCTCCTTTCAGCACCCCCACCAGGACGACATCCCGGTTTTGATAATCGGCTGAAATTCTACCAGCGATCTCGGCGATCGATTTCTCTATTTCTTCTCTGCTTAGGACGGGAATCAGATCGGGCATCTTACCAAAACGCGCATGGCGGCGTACTTCCGCGGTCAAACCCGCGTACAATGCCGTCGTTTCGGGCTAAAGTATCCCGAAAGAGATCACTTGTCAATGAAATTAATCTCTTACAAGCCTGAATCAGCCAGCTCCGCGAACAGCTTTCGCTGCCGCTCCGTCAGCTTCTTGGGGATGCTGACAAGAACGCGGACATACAGATCGCCCCTGCCGCTTCCCTTCATTTGGGGAATTCCGCGGCCCGGCACGCGCAGCTTTGTCTGATGGCGAGTTCCTGGAGGGATTTTCATGTTCAGCGATTTTCCGTCAAACAGGGGGATGGAGACGGTCGTACCGAGAACCGCCTCGGTCAGCTTGATCTCCCGGTTGAAGATCAGGTCGTTTCCTTCGATGCTGTAATCGGGGTCGTCGACCACTTTGGCCCGAATGTAAAGGTCGCCCGGGGGTCCGCCGTAAGGGCTCGATTCGCCTTTTCCCGTGAGTCGCAGTTTTTTCCCGGAAGTCATCCCCTTGGGAATTTTTACCGTAAGACTTTCGGTTCTTCCCTGGTGCTGGAAGTTGACCGACTTTTCCGTTCCGAGGGCCACTTCCCGCACGGTCAGCGGCATTTCGTACACGAGGTCCGACCCCTTGGCCTGAGGCTGTGCCTGCCCCATGCCGCCGAAGGGCGATCCGCCGAAGGAAAAACGGGCTCCCCCCCGTCGGCCGCCGAAAACGTTGCCCCCGATGCCGAATTCCCTCAGGATGTCGGAAAAATCGAAGCCCCGGAAGATGTCTTCCTGGCTATACCGTTGCCGGAATCCCGAGCTGCCGAACTGGTCGTACTCTTTGCGCTTTTCAGGATCGCTGAGCACCGCATAGGCTTCGCTGATCTGCTTGAACTTTTCCTCCGAACCTTTGTCGCCCTTGGCATGATCCGGATGATATTTCATCGCCAGCTTGCGGTACGCCTTTTTGATTTCGCTTTCCGAGGCGTTTTTATCGACCCCGAGCAATTTGTAGTAGTCCTTGTCGGCCATAACTCCCTGTACTTTCTCCACCAGTGTTGTGCTGAAGATTATTTAATTATAAGCAATTTCACGATGTTAACTATAAGCGCGGCTGCTCATGCTGTCAAGCCGACGTCGTGGGAAAAGAGCCGGGGTCCACAGCCTGCGCGGACAGGCCCGGATCCCGGGCCAAAGCCGACGGCAAGCCGTCTGCTGACGCCATCCGCATTTGCCCGCGGGTCGAGGGGGACCTTTCCGGCGGCCGCCGCCGAACGCTATGGCCGGTCCATTTCCCGCCGGCTCTTGTCTTCGGATTGGCGGCCCTTCAAGGCGATCATCAGCACCGAAAGGGCGGCCGGCGTAATGCCCGCAATGCGGGAGGCCTGTCCCAGGGACGCCGGACGAACCGCTGCAAGCTTTTCTTTGAGCTCGTTTGACAGGCCGTGGAGACGGGCATAATCGAAATCCTCGGGGATCTTTCGTTTCTCCATGTCCTTGAATTTCTCGATCTCCCGGTGCTGCTTTTCGATATACCCTTCGTACTTGATCTCGATTTCCACCTGTCTTGCGGCGTCGGCGGAAACCGGGGCATGATGGTCCCCGAGAAACCCGCGCACGTCGTCGTAATCGAGTTCCTTTCGTTTGAGAAGCTGGTCGAGGTAGACTCCGCTTCGGATCGGCGGGCTGCCGCGTTTTTCCAGAATGCGATTGACGGCCGCGGAAGGTTTGACCACCGTCTGTTTGATCCGGCCGATCTCGGCTGCGATCTCCTGCTTCCGCTCTTGGATCCGTCGGCAGGTTTCCGCATCCACCAGCCCGAGTTCGTGTCCGATCTCCATCAGACGCAGGTCGGCGTTGTCCTCGCGGAGCATCAACCGGTACTCGGCCCGGGAAGTAAACATCCGGTAGGGCTCCCGGGTCCCCCGGGTCACCAAATCATCGATCATCACCCCCATGTACGCCTGGCAACGTTCCAAGACAAAGGGCGGCCGGCCCTGCACCCGGCAGGCGGCGTTGATACCGGCCCAGATTCCCTGGCCGGCGGCTTCTTCATATCCGGAAGTGCCGTTGATCTGCCCCGCCAAAAAGAGTCCGGCGATCCGCTTGGTCTCCAGGGTCGGCTTGAGTTGAAGCGGATCGATGTAATCGTATTCGATGGCATAGGCCGGCCGCATGATCTCGGCCGCCTCCAGTCCGCGAACCGAGCGGACCAGATCGATCTGGACTTCCATCGGCAGGCTGTTGCCGAGCCCGCTGGCATAGATCTCGTCGGTGTCGATGCCCTCGGGCTCCAAGATGATCTGGTGGCTCTCCTTGTCGGCGAACTTGACGATCTTGTCTTCCAGGGAGGGGCAGTATCGGGCCGAAATGCCGCGGATCACCCCGCCATACAGGGCGGAGCGTTTCAGATTATCCCTGACGATGCGGTGGCTTCGGAGATTGGTCTTCCCGATGAAGCTGGGCAACTGGGGCAGGGTGATCCTGTCCGTGAATACCGAAAACGGCCTGGGATCCGGATCGGCCTCCTGCACGGAAAAGGATGAAAAATCGATGCTTTCCTTTTTCAGACGGGGGGGGGTTCCGGTCTTCATCCGTCCCAGCGAAAAACCCAGCTCCTTGAGCTGGGCGGGCAGCCCGTAAGAGGCGAACTCCCCGGCCCTTCCGGCCTGTATTGACGTAAACCCGATATGCACCAGCCCGGAAAAGAAAGTCCCGGTGGCCAGTACCACGGATCTGGCGGTATAGCCGAACCCGGTGTGGTCCTCGATCCCGACGACCCGGCCGGCTTCGACCACCAGTTTCTCCACCATGGCCTGCTTCAGGTCGAGGTTGGCGGTACGCTCCACAACGGCTTTCATGACGCGATGGTAGCGGTTTTTGTCGTTCTGGGTCCGGGAGGAATGAACGGCCGGCCCCTTTTTGGTGTTCAGCGTCCGGTACTGGATGGCGGATCGGTCGGTGATTTTGGCCATCTCACCGCCGAGGGCGTCGATCTCCCGGACGAGCTGCCCCTTGGCCATGCCGCCGATGGAGGGGCTGCACGGCATGGCGGCAAGCTTGTCCAGATCGATGGCAAGCAACAGGGTCCGGCATCCCATGCGGGCCGCGGCGAGCGCCGCCTCGCAGCCGGCATGGCCGGCCCCCACCACGATGACGTCGTATGATCTCGTGCTGGTCATATCTCTCGTCTATATGGCTCCAAAAAAAACGATATGCGCTTGTCGGCAAGCGTCCAGTTGCCCTATGGGCCGGCCGACGGGCCTCGGCTCTACTGCCGGGCGAAACCCGCCATCAAGGCCGCCTGAAGACGGCCGTGTCATAACAGCTCTTGAATATACTCACTTCTTTGAATATTTCACGGAACGTGAAATAATTATAAAATCGCGGCAGCGATTTTATGTCAAGCAGGAGCCGCCTTGAAGAAACGCTACACGGACCTAAACGGCTTTTTGAAGGCCCACTTCGGCTGCCGTGTCCAGAAGATCACGGTGGATGCCGGCCTTTCCTGTCCGAACCGGGACGGCACCCTGTCCACCGGCGGCTGCATCTATTGCAATGCCCGGGGATCGGGAACCGGGGCCCACGGACGGGGGCAATCGGTCACCGATCAACTCCTGCAGGGCAAAGCGGCACTCTTCCGAAGGTACAAGGCCCAAAAATTCATCGCCTACTTTCAGTCGTTTTCCAATACGTATGCGCCCCTGCCCCATCTTCACGCCCTCTATGAGGAGGCCCTGGCCGTGGACGGTGTCGTGGGCCTTTCCGTGGGAACCCGGCCCGATTGTGTCGACGATGCGGTCCTCGCCCTGCTTGAAGACCTTGCCCGAAACCGCATGGTCTGGATCGAATACGGGCTCCAGTCCGCCTGCGACAGGACCCTGGCCCAGATCAACCGGGGCCACGATGCCGCCTGTTTTTCGAGGGCCGTCGACGCCACCCGGGGCCGGGGCATCCGAATCTGCGCCCACGTCATACTCGGACTGCCGGGGGAAGGTCGGCGCGAGATGATGGAAACGGCCGATTTCGTATCGAAAGCAGGCATCGACGGCGTCAAGATCCACCTGCTGTATGTGGCACGGGGAACGGAACTGGAGCGGATGTATCGGTCGGGGGACTACCGCTGCCTCGATCAGGACGAATATGTTTCCCTGGTCTGCGAATTCATCGAGCGGCTGCCGGAAAAGGTGGTCATCCAGCGTCTGACCGGCGACCCCCACAGAAATGAGCTCGTGGCCCCGGCCTGGTCCCTGGACAAGACCGGCACGCTGGCAATGATCCGGCAGCGGCTCGAAGAGACCGATGCGTGGCAAGGCAAGCGGCATGTTTCGTTGGAAAATGCACCACCGGCACGAATTCGAAATCCGAAGCACGAAATTCGAAACGATATCGAATGACCCAAATTCGAACGGTGGAGATGGCTGCCCAGGCCGTCAAGACCGCGCAGGAATATGCAGACAGAATCAACCCACCAGGTAGGTGCCCGTTCCCACCGCGATCAGCACCCCTTGGTCGTTGTGCAGCTCCATCCGGGTGACGGCCACTTTTCTGCCGGTCCTCATGATGGTTCCGGCGGCCGTAAACCACGCGCCCCTGCCGGGTCGCAGGTAATCGATTCTCAGGTCGATGGTCCCCATCCGCGTCAGGGCTTCGCCGATCTCTTCGACCGGTCTTTCGGCCATGCGGCGCACCACCCCGGTGGAGGCGGTCATCCCGCCCAGGGCGTCGAGCACGGCCGAGATCACCCCGCCGTGAAGCGAACCGACCACGTAATTGCCCACCAGTTCCGGCTTCATTTCGAATCGAACCACCGCCCTGTCCAAGGTCAGCGATTCGACCGTCATCCCCAAAACCCGGTCGAAGGGGATCCGGTTCTCGTAGATGTCCCTTACGATTTCGAGCAGCTTTTCAGGGTCGATCCTTTCGGAAGTCTTCATAAAGGCGGCTTTCCATTCAAATCGGTCCGACGGGCGCAACGGCTTCGACCTTGTACCAGAGAACCGGCACCGAGTACAAGACGGACGAAGTCCCGAACCGCCGCCGCGCGAAAGCGGCTTGACACCGGGTCGTGATGCCGCCATCATGATTCATGTTCGATTTGCGCCGATGCAGCGCCCTGGCTACCGAAGCGCCACCGTAAACCCCTCTGGAACGGAAACCGGCATGACCCGAATACGACTCCCCCACATGAACTGTGAAAGCGTCTGCCGAGAGATCGGCGATTTCGTCCTGGCCACGGTCAAGGAAAGCGACGCCACCGGCTGTATCGTCGGCCTGTCGGGCGGCGTCGATTCGAGCACGACCGCCGCCCTGATCCAGCGTGCCTTCCGCCGGCATGCCGAGAACGGCGGGGCGGCCTATGAGCTGGTCGGCTGCATTCTGCCATCCAGCGTCAACGTGCAAAAAGACACCAGCGACGCCGAGGCGGTCGCACGGTTGCTGGGCGCCCGCTGTGAAACCCGGAACCTGGAGCCGATCGTGGAGGCGTTTCGCACCACGAATCCCGAGGCCTTTCAAAATGCCTACGACCGTGGCAACATGATTTCCCGCATCAGGGCGAACGTTCTGTCCACGATCGCCGCCACCGAAAAGAAAGTTCTGGCCGGAACCGGCAACAAGGACGAAGATTTCGGCATCGGCTACTACACGCTTTTCGGCGACGGTGCCGTGCACATCAGCCCGATCGGAGGGTTGTCGAAGCGACTGGTGCGCGAGATGGGGGCCCATCTGGACCTGCCCGAGGAGATCGTTCATCGAGTGCCGACCGCCGGGCTCGAACCGGACCAGACCGACTTCAAGGATCTGGGCTACGGGTACGATCTGGTGGAGGTCGTCACCGAGGGATTCGATCAGGGGCTCAGCCGCCCGGAGATGGCCGCCCACGAACAAGTGCTGCCGATGGCCCAGCGGGATCTGGAGCGATTCCGGTCCGTCTTCGGCCGGGACAAGTTCGCCTCGATCGAGGAGATGCTCGCCGACATCGAGTCCCGACATCTGGCTGCGCAGCGCAAGATGCGCATCATCCATCCGCCGGGACCGAAGATCACCTTAACCTATCGATAAAATTACGCCGCGATTTTATGTGTGGGCGGGGTTGCACAGCAAATGAAGGATCACGCGCTGGTTGCTTCCTCTATCGGGTTTGAAGCGTTCTCCGGCCCCGGGGAGCACGGCCCCGCACCGGCTTTGGTCTGCCATCCAGGAGAGGTGTCATGAAGCGTCTGCTATGGTTCGCATTTCTGGTTTTGTTCTGGTCCTGCCCGGCCCTGGCAAAGATCGACCTGGTGTCGCTGCCGGACCGGGACAGCGTGCAGGTGACGATCTACAACTCCGCGGACCTGACGCTGGTGCGGGAAAGCCGACAGTTGACCCTGCAAAAGGGGATCAACCGGATGCAGTTTTCCTGGGCCAACACCCTCATTGATCCCACGAGCCTGGAGATGCTGCCCCGGGCCGCGGTCGATCGAATCGACGTCTTCGATCTGACCTTCCCGGCACGGACTGAGAATCTCGGGGTCTGGCAGATCCGAAGCGAGTCAAGCGGGAAGGTGCCGATGCAGATCACCTACCTGACCAGCGGTCTTTCCTGGCGCCCTTTTTACATCGGCACGCTATCGGAAGACGAGAAGGTCCTCGACCTGCGCGGATACGTCCGGGTGACCAACGCCAGTGGAGAAGATTACGAAAACGCCCAGGTCCGGCTGATCGTCGGGCAGGTGAACCTGCTTGATGAAATTGCCGCGCTGGCCCGTCGGAAACACCCGTATGGAACCCCGCTCCCGCAGCCGGCCGAAGACCGGATGTACACCGGCAAGATGGCCAAGGCCGCTTTTGAACGGGTGGAGGCCGAAATGATGCAGGCTCCCTCCCCGGCGGCACCCAAAAAAATCGAAAAAAAAGGGGTCAGCGAATACTTCCTTTACACCATCGAGGGGACCGAGACGATTCCTCACCGCTGGTCCAAGCGGCTTCCCAGCTTCAGGGCCCAAACCGTCCCGGTGGTCAACCGCTACAAATTCGAAGAAGAGCGTTTCGGAACTTCGGTGGTTCGGTTTTTGAGGCTGGAAAACAATCGGGAATCGGGACTGGGAGAGACGCCGGTGCCGGCCGGAGATCTGAAGGTCTTTCGTCGTATCGACAAAGACGGCCGTCTGGCCTACGTCGGCCAGTCCCGGTTCAAATACATCCCGGTGGACAAGGAGGCCGAGCTGAACCTGGGGGCGGTGCAGAACGTCCGGGTCGAGGCGGTGTTGATGCGCCAGGCCACTGACCATTACACCTTTTTTGGCGACGGAAACATCAGTGGCTGGGACGAGGAGCAGCAATACCGCATCCGGGTGAAAAACCGGCGGCCGGTTGCGGTGGCCGTGGAGATCGTCCGCAACATTCCCGGCACGAACTGGGACCTCGTGCCGACGGGGAAATACGGAAAGTACAGCCGTATCGATGCCGACTCGGTTCAGTTTCTCCTTGATCTGCCGGCCGGCGGCGAACAGGAGTTCGGCTATGCGCTGACCATCCGCCACGGGAAAAGGGCGGAATAGGCGCTTTGCGCCGCCGGGAGGCTGGAAAGCGTTGGGGCTTGGAAACTTGAAAGGTCGTTTTCTTAAGATACGATCACGCTTTCAAATGCGTTGCGCAGCGCTGGTGGAAAAAGCCGGCAGCCGCCGGATTGTTTTTTGCTTTCCGGCCTCCCGGCATCCCAGCCTCCAGGCCGTTACCATGCCACGAATTCATAAATCGAAGACAAGGATTCACGCCATGAGCGACCGATTCGGTGTAACCATTGCTATCGCCGGCCTGGCCCTTTTGCTTTTCTGCCCTTCCCTTTCCGCCCGGGTCAAGATGGTCTCCTTGCCCGATCGGGGAGCCGTCGTCATCCGGCTTGACAACCCTTCGGCCACCCTCATCGAAGAGGAGCGGGTCATTGCCCTTGCCAAGGGGGTCAACCGGGTCGATTTCTCCTGGAACGGTGTGAACATCGACCCGGACTCGATCCGCCTTGCTCTTCTCGGGCATCCGGACCGGGTGAAGCTTCTCAACGTCAGCTATCCGCCCGATGAAGCGGCCCTGGTCTGGGAGATCAGCAGCGCGGAAGCCCGGGAAGAAAAAATCAGGGTCAGCTACCTGTTGTCGGGTATCGACCGGCTTTACGCCTACAAGGCCGTGGCCGACGAGGCCGAAAGCCGTGTCCTTCTCCGGGGCCACATGATCCTGCGCAACTTTTCAGGGGAAGACTTTCACCGGGCGGCAGTGGCCAGCGGCATCGGCGACCCCCTGACCATGGAAAGCCTCCACGAAGAGACCAAACGGGTGGTGATGCTCGAAAAAGACCGGGTGCCGATCACCAAAGTCTGGACCTTCGATGCGGGCATACAGCCGTGGGATCCGGATCGGATTGCAGGCAACGTCGGGATTCCGGTCAGCTACCGCGTCGAAAACACGTCCGACGCCGGACTGGGCCGCCATGTTCTGCCCGCCGGCAAGGTCCGGGTGTTCCAGGAGGAAGCCGACGGGGGAACTCTCTTTTTGGGAGAAGACCGGATCGACGACGTGGCGCCGGGAGAGCCGTTTGAAATCCGGATCGGCGACAGCCGGGACCTGCTCGTCACCCAGCACAAGACCGCCGAAAAAAAGCTCAACGTCAAGCGGAATGATAAAAACCGGATCGTCTTGTTCGACCAGGAAGAGG
>JASFPT010000039.1:0-20719 GCA_050115795.1 Desulfobacterales bacterium | reverse complement strand
GTTCAAAAAGGATGCGCCGCTTCACATCTCCCCGCGATGGGATCCAGCCCTCTGGCGCTGGCTGCTGGACTTTTCCCGTCGCTGCAACGGCAGAAACAACCACCGCAGCTCCTTGGCCATTTCCGCCATCACGCAAGGGGCCGTGGCGCGCTTCGATGCCTGGATCGATACAGAGCACCTGCAGTGCCGGTGGCGAAAAGACGGCGCCCTTTTCCTGTTCCGATCCGAAGAGGCCTTCCGGCACTATGCAAAAACCGATGCCGCCACGCGACGCTACGGGCACGGCTGCTCGCCCCTTTCCAGGGCCGAACTGGCAAAACGGGAGCCGTCCGTCGCTGAAGCGGTGGCTGGCGCCTGGCTCGACGCCGGAGCCGCCCGCCTTCGTCCCCACGAACTGATGCAGGAACTGCATCGGGTTTTGAAGCGGATCGGGGTCACGATCCGGGAAGCTACAGAATTCATCGGCTTTCACGAACACTCCGGACGGGCGGTTTGCGCCAGGACATCCCGGGGGGAGGTATCCGCAGACGCCTTTGTGGTGGCCGCCGGCGCCTGGACGCCGATGCTTTCTGCGGCGCTGGGGGTCAACCTCCCCATCCAGCCGGGGAAGGGCTACTCGGCCACCTTTTCGGGCGGATGGAACATACCGTCGATTCCCTGTTTTTTCGAGGAGCGCCAGGTGGTGTTCACCCCCTGGGCCGGGGGGTGCCGCCTGGGGGGAACCATGGAGTTTTCCGGTTATGACGACCGCCTGAATCGCGCCCGGATTGATGCCCTGACCGCGGCCGCAAGCGAGTATCTGGCGACCCGGAATCTCGGCCGGCTGGAAGAGGAGTGGTACGGCTGGCGACCGATGACCTCCGACGGCGTACCGATCATCGACCGTGTCCCTTCCATGGAAAACGTCGTGGTCGCCGCCGGACACAACATGCTCGGCATCACGATGGCCCCGGCCACAGGGAGACTGGTGGCCGATCTGATCACCGGCCGACCGCCGCACATCGATCCAACCCCCTACCGTCTCGCCCGGTTCTGAAAATTTCGCCTCCTTATTTTCGGGACACGACGCTGGACAGCATCGACTGCGCAGATCAAAAGGCTTTGACATGGGAAAATGATCCGCGATAAAGTGGTCTGAACACCTGACCAATTCGGTGGTCCTTAATTTTCAAGCGGAAATCTGCCCATGTCCCTCACCGGCGAAATTTTCAAGATCAAAAAATATGCCCTGCACGACGGCCCCGGCATCCGCACGACGGTTTTCCTGAGGGGCTGTCCCATGCGCTGCCGCTGGTGTCACAACCCGGAGGGGTTGTCTTCTTCGCCGCCGGACACGACCACCGACACCGATGGCGCCGGTTTTTCGGGCCGATCCATCTCGGTGGATGCCCTGATGCAGGAGATCGAAAAAGACACGCTTTTCTACGACGAGTCCGGCGGGGGCGTCACCTTTTCCGGCGGCGAGCCCCTCCTGCAGGCGGACTTTTTACACCGCTGCCTTCGCCGCTGCGCGGAGCAGGAGATTCACACGGCGGTGGATACCTGCGGTTACGCCGACTGGCGGGATTTTGAAACCATTCTGGACGTGGTCGACCTGTTCCTGTTCGACCTGAAGGTCATCGATGACGCCCGCCACCAGCGCTTTTGCGGGGTTTCCAACCATCGGATCCTGGAAAACCTCAAGCGGCTGGCCGGTGCCGGGGCCCCTCTGCGCATCCGGTTCCCGGTGGTCCCGGGAATGACCGACGACCCGGAAAACATTCGAGAGATATCTGAATTTGCCGGGGCCCTCGGCCGGGTGGACGGTGTAGACATTTTGCCGTTTCACCGGACCGCCGACGGCAAGTACCGGCGGCTCAGAATCGACAACCCCATGGCAGACGTCCCTGCCCTGTCGCGGCAAGACGTGCTGCCGGTGGCGGAGGCGTTTTCGACACGGGGCCTTTCTACGACGGTGGGAGGTTGAAATGAACGAGCGAATCCAGCGGCTGCGGGAACGGAGCGCCGCGGCCGTGCCGACCCTTTCTGCCGAGCGCGCGGCGCTGGTCACCCGCTTCTATGAGGAAGGCCTGGATCGGGGGCTGTCCGTTCCCGTGCAGCGGGCGGAGATTTTCCGATACGTCCTCGCCCGCAAGAAACTCTACATCGGTTCCGACGAACTCATCGTGGGCGAGCGCGGCCCGGCTCCCAAGGCCACACCCACTTATCCCGAGGTCTGCCTCCATTCAGAAGAGGACCTTGCCCTGATCCACGACCGGCAAAAAGTGCCGTTTTCCGTGGACGAAACGTCCCGGAACCTCTACCGCGAAAAGATCATCCCCTTCTGGTCCGGCAGAACGATCCGGGAGAGGATCTTTTGTTGCATGACGCCGGAATGGAAAGCCGCCTACGAAGCCGGCGTGTTTACCGAATTCCAGGAGCAGCGCGCCCCGGGGCACACGGCCATGGGGGACAAGATCTACCGGAAGGGCTTTGCCGACCTGAAGCAGGAGATTCTTGCGGCTGAAAACCGGCTCGACTTTTTCACCGATCCTTGCGCGCTGGATCGGGCCGAGCAGCTCAAGGCCATGAACATCGCCGCCGATGCCTTGATCGCCTATGCCGGCCGCCATGCAGAAGCCCTGGAAGAATTGGCGTCGGCCGAGTCCGAGCCGGGCCGCAAAGAAGAACTGTCCCAAATGGCGCAGATCTGCCGCCGGGTTCCGGCCCATCCGCCGCGCACCTTCTGGGAGGCGCTGCAGTATTACTGGTTCGTGCACGTGGGCGTCATCACCGAGCTCAATCCGTGGGACGCATTCAATCCCGGACGGCTCGACCAGCACCTGTACCCGTTTTACCGGAAAGACATCGAAACCGGGGCGTTGACCCGGGAGCGGGCCCAAGAGCTGCTCGGCGCCTTCTGGATCAAGTTCAACAACCATCCGGCCCCGCCCAAGACCGGCGTCACCCTCAAGGAAAGCAACACCTATGTCGATTTTGCCCTCATCAACCTGGGGGGCGTCACCCGGGAAAACGGCGACGGGGTCAACGAGCTGACCTACCTGATTCTGGACGTCATCGAAGACCTTCGCCTGCTGCAGCCCTCCTCCATGGTCCAGGTGAGCCGGAAAAACCCGGACCGGTTCTTGAAACGGGCATTGAAAATCGTCCGGACCGGCTTCGGACAGCCCTCCGTCTTCAACAGCGACGCCATCGTCCAGGAGCTGGTGCGGCAGGGAAAGGCCGTGGAAGACGCCCGGCAAGGCGGCGCCAGCGGCTGTGTGGAGGCCGGCGCCTTCGGGCGGGAGGCCTACTTTCTGACCGGCTACTTCAACCTGCCCAAGGTGCTGGAGATCACCCTGCACAACGGCATCGACCCGAGGACGGGCCGGCATATCGGGATCGAAACCGGCGATCCGACCCGCTTTACCGAATTCTCCGAGCTGATGGGCGCCTTCGAAAGACAGCTCCGGCATTTTATCGACATCAAGATCCGGGGAAACAACGTCATCGAACAGATCAACGCCCGGTACATGCCGGTTCCGTTTCTGTCCCTGCTCATCGACGACTGCATCACCAACGCAAAAGACTACAATGCCGGAGGCGCTCGCTACAACACCTCCTACATCCAGGGGGTGGGCGTCGGCACGCTCACCGATTCGCTGACCGCCTTGAAGGTGCACGTATTCGGGAAAAAAAGCGTGTCCATGGCCCTGATGCTCGAAGCGCTTTTTGCCGACTTCGACGGGCATGAACCGCTCAGAGAGGTGCTCGTTCGCCGAACGCCGAAATACGGAAACGACGACGAAACGGCCGACACGGTGCTTCGCTCGGTGTTCGAATGCTACTACAACGCGATTAACGGCAGGGCCAACACCCGCGGCGGGGTTCATCGCGTCAACCTGCTGCCCACCACTTGCCATGTCTATTTCGGTTCCATGGTCGGGGCGCTGCCCGATGGACGCCCGGCCGGCCTGCCGCTTTCGGAAGGCATCTCGCCGGTGCAGGGGGCCGACGGAAACGGCCCGACGGCCGTGATCAAATCCGCCGCCAAGATCGACCACATCCGCACCGGCGGTACGCTGCTCAACCAGCGGTTTTTGCCGCAGGTGCTCGATGACGACACCGGCCTGACGAAGCTCCTTCACCTGATCCGCGCCTATTTTTCCATGGACGGCCATCACATTCAGTTCAACGTGGTCGACACCGAAACGCTCCGGTGCGCCCAGCAGCACCCCGACGACTACCGGGACCTGATCGTCCGGGTCGCCGGCTACAGCGATTACTTCGTGGACCTGACCCCCGAGTTGCAGGAGGAGATCATCCGCCGGACGGCCCACGAGGAGGTATAAACCAGGGGTGAACGTCGAATCCGAAAGGATGGAACCGCCATGGCGCAAAGAACTGCGTTTTTGTTATTCGAAAACAGGATGCCCTCTTTGCGCCTTGGCGGTAAAATTGCCTTGTCGAGCGGCCGGGGCCAAGCGTTAGGAAAGCGGTGCCCGGGCATCTGCTCTCTGGTGTTCCATGCCATTTGACACCATCCGGAAAAACTCCGCACCGGAACTGGCGGCCGAACAGATCCTGAGAAAGATCGAGGCCGGCGAACTGGCGCCCGGGGGTCGTCTTCCGCCCCAGCGGGAGATGGCCCGGCTGCTGGGGGTGGGCCGTTCTTCGATCCGCGAGGCCATCAACGCACTGACGGTCATGGGCTACCTGCATACCGAGCACGGCAGGGGCACCTTTGTGCGCCGCTCCGTGCCGAAAGGGGCCAATCCCCGGGATCGGCTCGAAACCGCGCTTTCGGCCGGGTCCCTGTTCGACCTGATGGAGGCCAGGGCGCTGCTGGAGGCAAAGTCCGCCGCCCTGGCCGCGGAAAGATCGGATGCAGGCCACCACCGACGATTGAAAACGGTCGTGGAGCGCCTCAGGGCGATACCGGGAAACGACTACCCCGCGTTCTTGTCGGCGGATCTCGATTTTCACTTCACCCTGGCCGAAGCCACCGGTAACGGGGTGATCTGTGAGATGACCCGGCTGGTTTTGGAGAAGGTGGCCGAGCACCACGCCCGGCTGCGCACAGAACACCTGACCGAGGCATACCGGAAGGCGTCGGTGGAAACCGCCGAAATGGTGGTGCAAAACGTGATCCGAGGCCACGGTGATCGCGCCGCCCGGTGGATGCGAAGGCACCTGGCGGCGATTGCAGGGGAACTGGAGCACGTTCTGTGAGGGTCAATCGGTTGATGGATGGAGCGGTTCTTTTAACGTGATTTGCTTCTTCCGCCCTTTCGGGGCCATCGGTTGTTCCGGTCGTCCACGCCGCAAGGCAGAACCTGCCGGTCGCACCGCCTGCAAAGAAGGAAGGAAACCATGCTGGAACAATTGAAAAACTGGACGGCACCGGAAGGGTGGATGAAGATCACCACCCTCGATCTGCATACGGCGGGCGAGCCGTTCCGGGTGATTACCGGGGGCCTGCCCGCCCTTCCCGGCGACACGATCCTTGAAAAGCGCCGGTACATGAAAGCGCACCTCGATCACCTGCGGACCGCCCTGATGTGGGAGCCGAGGGGCCATGCCGACATGTACGGGTGCATCGTGACCCCCCCCACCACCGAGGGCGCCGACTTCGGCGTGCTCTTCCTGCACAACGAGGGCTACAGCACCATGTGCGGCCACGGCATCATCGGCATCGCCACGGCCGCGGTCGAAACCGGCGCCGTTGCCGCCACGGAGCCGGTGACCACCCTCCACATCGACGCCCCGGCCGGCCGCATCACGGCCCATGCCCGGGTGGAGGGGGGCCGGGTGCAAAGCGTCTTTTTCGAAAACGTGCCGTCCTTCGTGCTGGCTGAAAACGAAACCGTCCAGGTGCCGGGCATCGGAAAGATTACCTACGACATCGCCTTCGGGGGCGCGTTTTACGCGTTTGTTTCCGCACAGCACGCGGGGCTTTCCACGGACCCGTCCGATTTTGCCGCCCTGGTGGAAAAAGGGATGGCGATCAAGCGGGCGATCATGGCAGCCCGAACCATCGAGCATCCCTTCGAGCCGGATCTGTCTTTTTTGTACGGCACCATCTTCGTGGGCCCGCCGAAATCGAAAGGCGCCCACAGCAGCAACGTGTGCATCTTCGCCGAGGGGGAAGTGGACCGCAGCCCCACCGGCACGGGGGTGAGCGCACGGCTGGCCCTTCACCATGCAAAAGGCGAGGTCGACATCGGCGAACCGGTCGTCATCGAAAGCATCATCGGCAGCCGCTTCACGGGAAAGGTGCTGAAAACCACCCGGTTCGGACCCCACGACGCCGTCGTTCCACAGGTGGAAGGAAGCGCGCGGATCACCGGGCGGCACGCGTTTCTGATCGATCCGGAAGATCCGCTCCAAAAAGGGTTCGTTCTGCGGTAGGCCGGCGGGCCGGTCTTCGATCAACCGGAGGCCTCGACGATTTCATCGACGGCCATCAGTCGCCGCCGATGCGTTCCGACGTCTGCCGATCCTTTTTCTCCTGCTGGGCTTTGGCCTCGGTTGCCTTGTCGATGGGGGTCTTGATCCTGTCGACTGCCGCTTTTCCCGCCTCTTCGGTCATTTTTTCGATTCGCCCCTTTTCATCGGGGCCTTTGGAGCAGGAAGCGGAGAAGAAAAGGAGCAGACATCCCATCGCTACAGCGGCGGCATATCGCAGGGTTTTTTTCACGGCCCGGTCCTCCAGAGATGGGTTGCGCCGCGCCGAATCAGCCTTGCCGATCAGATGCCGGAATCGATTCAGCAGCGGATATGGTGAACGTCTTCAAACGCGATACGGATTTCGCCGTCGGCGCCAATGAAACGTTGCCCGCTGTCTTTCGGAAAGGATAGCAGCTCGACCGGCGCCTTGCGCCGGATCGACCCGCTTTCTTTTTTCAGGATCCGTTCAAACGGCAACAGGTCCAGGTCCCATTTGGCAAAGACCAGGTGTGTGGCCCGGAAGCGGCGCACCAGGGATTTCATCTTGCGTTGACCGACCTGCCCCGCCTCGCCCCAGAAGACCGGCATACCGTTTTCGTCCAGCTGCACCAGGTCCGGTTTGTAGCGGTCGCCGATACCGACCTCCACGGCCAGCTCCGGATAGTCCGGCAGATACAGCGCCCAGACCAGCGCCTTCATCAGCACATGGGCCTCGCCTTCAACCGGCTTTTTGACGAAGACCACCTGCCGGCCGTGGGCGCGAAACGTCCATTTCCGGGGGAGGAGAAGCTCTCGGCTCATTTTCCAACGTAAGGGGCAAAACCGCTGGCGGTCGGATGCTCCCTGGCTCGGTCCTCCCGATACGATAGCATACATGGGCCGGCAAAACAGCCCCTGCGCCGCCGGCGCTTTCTTGTTTGGATTCGTTGTCCGCTTGACGGAGGGGGTCGGATCGATTATAATGGTCTTACCATTATAATATAAGCCCGCGACGTCGAGGTCATGTTCGAAAAACCGAAACAAACCCGCATCTTCCAGGATGTGATCGACCAGGTGCAAAGGGCCGTGCTCGAGGGCCGGCTGCAGGAGGGAGACACCCTCCCTCCCGAACGGGAGTTGCAGGAGATGTTCGGCGTGAGCCGCGGAACGCTTCGGGAGGCGATCCGCGTTTTGGAGCAAAAGGGGATTCTGGAGGTGCGGTTGGGCACCGGGGGCGGGGCCGTGGTGCGCGGGGCCACCACCGACACGGTCAGCGAAAGCCTGGCCTTCCTGATCCGGTCCCGGAAGGTCTCGCTGGAGGATCTGGCCGAATTTCGGGCAGACGTGGAGGGCATCGTCACCGGCGCCGCCGCCCAACGGGCCGACGCCGACGACATCGCACGGCTCCGGCATCTGCTGGAAGAAGCCCAGCGCCTCTGCAGCCAGGGCCTGTCTGCCTGGAACGATTTTATCCGGGTCGACGAGAAAATTCACATGGCCCTTGCCGCTGCGGCCAAGAACCCCATCTACCGGCTCATCTTGCGTATCGTCCACGACAACGTCCACGAGTACTACGACCGCTTTCTTCCCGGCGGCGAAACGGAATTGGCCGAAAACTGCCGCGATCTTTCCGACATCGTCGCCGCGGTGGAAAGCGGCGACGCCGCCGATGCCCGGGCCCTTGCCCGCGACCACGTGCACCGATTCACCCGGCACATGCAGAAAAGAAAAAAGCAGATCGTCTCGAGCGATCGGCAACACGGGAGCCGACACCATGGAACTTGAACCAACCGCCAGAACCGATGCCGCAAAGAGCGAAATCTCAGTTCCCGAGGAAATCGTCGAACGGGCCGGCGCTTTGGCCCGGCAGTGGCAGGACCGGGCCAACCGCCTGCTGACCCACGAGGAAAAGGCGATTCAGGAGCAGATGATGCGCCTTTTGACCCACCCCATGGACAAGGTGGTGCTCACCCGGCTCATCGACCAAAGTTTCCGGACCCACAACAACGCCCGGGTCGCCGACCAGGTCAACAGCCTGCTCCGCCGCTACGGCGTGCCAGACTTTTTTTCCAAGGTGGACCGGCTCCTGATCCAGATGTTTCTGGGCGTCGGCCGGCTGATCCCGGCGCTGTCGGTTCCGCGGATGATCGAAAAGATGCGGGAAAACAGCAGCCGCGCGATCATCCCCGGCGAAGCCGAAGCCTTGCACGCCCATCTGGCCAAGCGCCGGGAGCAGGGCGTGCGGATGAACATCAATCACCTGGGCGAGGCGGTGCTCGGAGAAGGCGAGGCTCGCCGCCGCCTGGAGACCTATCTCGAGGACCTGAAGAACCCGGCCATCGAATACATCTCGGTTAAGATCTCCACGATCTACTCCCAGATCCAGCCCTTGGCCTTCGAACACACCGTGGACACCCTGGTGGAGCGGCTCTCCCGGCTGTACTGGACGGCCAAGGAAAACGTCTTCGTCAGAAAAGACGGCACCGCGGTGCCCAAGTTCGTCAACCTCGACATGGAGGAATATCGGGATCTTGCCATCACGGTGGAGGCCTTCATCCGGACGCTGGACCAGGAGGCCTTTTTCGACTATTCGGCCGGCATCGTCCTGCAGGCCTACCTGCCCGACGCCCATCCGATCCAAAAGAAGCTCACCGACTGGGCCAAGGCCCGGGTGGCCAAGGGCGGTGCCCCGATCAAGCTTCGGATCGTAAAGGGCGCCAACATGGAGATGGAACTGGTGGAGTCGGCCATTTTCAACTGGCCGCTGGCCCCCTACGACAACAAGCGCGACGTGGACGCCAACTACAAGCGGATGGTTGCCTACGGCATGCAGCCGGAGAATATCCGGGCCGTGCACCTGGGCATCGCCTCCCACAACCTGTTCGAGCTCGCCTTCGCCCATGAGCTGGGCATCGAATTGGGCGTCACCGATCTTTTTTATTTCGAGATGCTCGAGGGAATGGCCGACCATGTGCGGCGCGCGCTGGTGGAAATGGCCGGAGACGTTCTGCTCTATGCGCCGGTGGCCAGCAAAGAGGAGTTTATCAATGCCATCGCCTACTTGATCCGGCGCCTGGACGAAAACACGGCCGAGGAAAACTTTCTGCGCTATGCGCCGAATTTGAAGACCGATTCCAGGGCCTGGCGGTTTCTGGAAAAAGCCTTCGTCGAGTCATGCCGGCACATCGACCGGGCCGGCACCGCACCGCGCCGGATCCAGGACCGCGGACGGGAAAAATTCCCTGAAAAAATGGGCACCTACTGGGAGAATGAGTTCGTCAACGAACCGGACACCGACTGGTCTCTGGCCGCCAACCGGAAGTGGGCCGAAGCGGTGCGGGAAAAGTGGATGAAGGCCCCGGGCGAAGAGCCCGAGCAGATTCCGCTGGTCATCGCCGGCAAGGAGGTTTTCGACAAGAGAGAGACCCGGGAGGTGGTCGACCCGAACCGGTTCAACGAACACATCACCGTGGCCCGGTTCGCCCTGGCCACCGAAGAAGACATCGACCGGGCCGTTGAGACAGCAAAAGCCGACCCGGACGGCTGGCGGCAAAAAAGTGCCGCAGAACGCCACGAGGTGCTGTCGAAGGTGGCCATGGCGCTTCGGGCCGCCCGGGGCGATCTGATTGGCGCCGCTGCAGCCAACACCGGCAAGATCTTTTCCGAGGCCGACGTGGAGGTCTCCGAGGCGATCGATTTCGCCGAATACTACCCTCAGACGAGCCGCGTGTTCGACGAGCTGAAAAACCTGGCGTCCAGGGGCAAAGGCGTCGGTGCGGTGATTTCGCCTTGGAACTTTCCGATCGCCATCCCCTGCGGCGGCATCGTGGCCTCTCTGGCTGCCGGAAACACGGTCGTCTTCAAACCGGCCTCGGCGGCGGTTCTGGTGGCCTGGACCCTTTGCCAATGCTTCTGGCGTGCCGGCGTGTCGAAAAACGTCCTGCAGTTCGTTCCGTGCAGCGGCGGGAAGGTCGGCAGCCGACTGACCGCCCACCCCGACGTCGACTATGTGATCCTCACCGGGGGGACCGAAACGGGCCTGAAGATCCTGAAGGAGAAGCCGTCGGTCTTTCTGGCCGCCGAAACCGGCGGCAAGAACGCCACGATCGTGACGGCCATGTCCGACCGGGACCAAGCCATTAAAAACGTGATCCATTCGGCCTTTTCCAACTGCGGCCAGAAGTGCAGCGCCACCTCCCTTCTGGTGCTGGAGCAGGAAGTCTACGAGGACGAGCATTTCCGGCGACAGCTGGTGGACGCCGCTGAAAGCTTTCCCACCGGATCGGCCTGGGACTTTCAAAACAAGATGGGGCCGCTGATCCACCCCCCGGCCGGCGATCTGAAGCGGGCCTTCTCCACCCTGGAGCCGGGCGAGTCCTGGTTGCTCCAGCCGCAGATGGTCGACAAAAACCCCTATATCTGGACGCCGGGCATCAAGTGGGGAACCACTTCGGACTCCTACACCCACCGAACCGAGTTCTTCGGCCCGCTGCTGGCGGTGATGAAGGCCGAGGACCTGGGCCATGCCATCGAGATCGTCAACGCCACCGGATACGGGCTTACCTCCGGTCTGGAGAGTCTCGATCCCCGGGAGCAGGAGCGCTGGAAGTCCGGCATCCGGGCCGGCAACCTGTACGTCAACCGGGGCACCACAGGGGCGGTCACCCTGCGCCAGGCCTTCGGCGGCATGGGCAAGTCGGCCATCGGGCCTGCCATCAAGGCCGGCAGCCCCAACTATGTCGCCCAGTTCATGCGCTTTGAGCAAATGGGTCACCCCGTAATCGGCGCCATCGAGAAAGATCACGCCCTGCTGCGGGCAGCCCATGAGTGGACCCGGAAGGTCCGCTGGGGACAGTTGGCCGCCCACGCCGAAGAATTGAAAAGGGTGGTCCGGGCGATCCAGAGCTACCTGTACTGGTGGGGGCGTGAATTTTCGAAGGAAAAGGATTACTTCCACCTGCGCGGGCAGGACAACGTGCTGCGCTTTCTTCCCCTGGGCACCGTGATGGTCCGTGTCCATCCCGACGATACCCTGTTCGAGGTCCTTGCCCGGATCGCTGCCTCGAAGATCTGCGGCAACGAGACGATCGTCAGCCTTCCCGAGAAACTGGAAAACGCGGTGACCGAGTTTTTGTTCGGCCCCGACGGCCGCCGCATGCTGCGGCCCGAAACGATCCGTCGGCATACCGACGCGGCCGTCGCCGAGGCTGTCGCCCAGGTGCAGCGGATCCGCTACGCGGCGCCTGAACGCGTTCCGGCGGTCGTCTTTGAAGCCACCGCCGAAACCGGGTTTTATATCGCCCGCGAGCCGGTGCTGGCCGAAGGGCGGGTGGAGCTGCTCCACTACCTGATCAATCAGAGCATCTGCGACACCTACCATCGGTACGGAAACCTCGGGGAGCGGACCCTTCTGTGAAAAAGTTTTTTCGGATTTCGGATTCCATCACGGCCCGACTTTCTTCTCCTTCGGGGGGGGGGCTGCCCGGCGGTTTCCGATCTCGGAAAAGGTTGCTTAAAAAACTATGGGCCACCACCTCATACTAGGCGAACTCGTAGACTACCTCACCGGCGAGATACTGCCCGACACGCTCGACGAGCGCTACCGCCAGAAGATCGCACGACTGCTGGTGGAGGAAAAGGGGTTTAAAAAAACGCAGATCTCAGCCCGGCAGAAGCTGGAAGTCCGCGCCGGCAATCGCAAAGCGGTGGTTCCCGTCGACTTTGTCGTCCGCCTGCAGGGGCGTATCTGCATGGTCGTCCGTTTCGGCCCGGGCTCGCTGGTTACCCGTCACCGGGCGGCCCTGGCCGCCGCCCGGCTGATCTCCCGGAGCCAGATCCCGGTGGTGGTGGTCACAAACGGAGAAACCGCCGATGTTCTGGAAGGGCCATCCGGTAAGCCACTCGCCGAGGGGCTTTCAGCCATCCCCTCGGCCGAGGAACTGAACCGTTTGGCCGCCGGCCACCGTTTCGCTCCCCTTCCCCCCGAACGGGCGGAAAAGGAGGCCCGAATCGTTTACGCCTTCGAGGTCGACGGGGCCTGCCCCTGCGACGACACCATCTGCCGGCTTGACTCTTCAACGGCTTGATTTTTCCCAATTACGAGATACTATCCTGCTGCTGGCGGATTTTGCACTCGACGGCGCCTGCAGACAGGCTAAACGGTTCACTTAGGCGCATGGACGGATTCGCCCATTGACCGACATCACCAAAATCGATCGCGAACACATGGGAAAGGCGCTGGCGTTGGCCGAAGAAGCCCTGTTTCGCGGTGAATTCCCGGTCGGCTGTGTCGTGGTCAAAGACGGGACCGTGATCGCAAGCGGCGCGCGGACCGGCTCCATCGGCCCGGACGCCAACGAACTCGACCATGCCGAGATCGTGGCCCTTCGAAGCCTGGCAGCTTCCGGTTCGCCGCCTTCCTTGGGCGATGCAACAATTTATTGCACGATGGAGCCCTGCCTGATGTGCTTCGGTGCCATTGTTCTGGCCGGTATCCGACGAATCGTCTATGCCTACGAGGATGTGATGGGCGGCGGGGCGTCTGTGGATCTGCAGCGGCTTCGACCGCTGTACCGGGACAGCGAAACAAAGATCGTAGCCGGCGTTCGACGCACCGAGGGGCTGGCCCTTTTCAGGAGATTTTTCGAAGATCCGCGCCATGTATATTGGCAGGGAAGTCTTCTGGCGCAATACACCCTGGAGCAACGGCCCGGAACCGAGCGATGATCGCCCAGGCCCGCGAATTTTTTTCTTGCATTTCTTCAAGGGGTTGGGTAAGGCAAAATGCGATTCGCCCTACTCTTGTGGAGGAACAGATGACAGACTTCGTTTCGCTGGAAGCGGAGAGACAAACTGCCGAGGAGGTGTGAGCATAGCTAAACCGAAACAGCATCAGCGGACCCGGATCAACAAGATGATCCGCGAAAAAGAAGTCCGGTTAATCGACCCGGAGGGAAACCAGATCGGAATCATCCCTCTGGAGGAGGCTCAGGAGCGGGCCGCAGGATTCGGCCTTGACCTTGTCGAAATCTCCCCGAACGCCAAGCCCCCTGTTTGCAAAATCATGGACTATGGTCGCTACAAGTACGAGCAGACCAAGAAGCTGCAGGAGGCCAAAAAGAAGCAAAGCACCACCCAGGTCAAGGAGATCAAGGTTCGCCCGAAAACCGGAGACCACGATCTGCAGGTAAAGATCGGGCACATCAAACGGTTTTTGGGCAACAAAGACAAGGTCAAGGTCACCGTGATGTTCCGTGGGCGGGAAATCACCCTTTCCGAACTCGGAAGGGAAGTCTTGCAGCGGATCGCAGAGGAGACCGAGGAGCTGGCCACCGTCGAACAGTATCCCAAGTTCGAGGGACGCACCATGGTGATGGTGCTGGCGCCCCGATAACGCCGATCGGCAACAGCCGGTATCTAGCGTTCGATCCTTCCGCCGCGGGAAGCGGCGACAGCCATAAAAACCTTTGACAGGGTGGCGTGCGCTGAAAAACACCATGCTCACGCCACCGCTGTTTTTGAAGCGAACCGCCGACGCTATGACGGCGGAGGACCATTGCAAAGGAGTGATACGATGCCGAAAATCAAGACGAACCGAGCCGCGGCAAAGCGGTTCAAAAAAACCGGAAGCGGCAAATACACGTTTTCCAAATCCCACGCCAGTCATATTCTGACCAAGAAAACCCGGAAGCGGAAGCGCTCCCTTCGCAGGAAGAATGTGATTGACAAGACCAATATCAAAGAGGTAAGGCTGCTTCTCCCGAACGGATAACCCGAAACGAGCACCTCCCCTCCTGGGGGATCAAGGAGTTTTCATCATGCGAGTTAAACGAGGATTCAAGGCAAGGCGGCGACGGAAAAAGGTGCTGAAGCTGGCCCGGGGATTCCGGGGAGGCCGCAGCAAACTGTTCCGCACCGCTTCCGATGCGCTGGACAAGGCGCTGATGTATGCCTATCGGGACCGGAAGGCTCGAAAACGGGACTTCAGGCGCTTGTGGATCGCACGGATCAACGCCGCCGTCCGGATGAACGATCTGAGCTACAGCAAATTCGTCCACGGACTGAAAAAGGCCGGCGTGGAGCTGGATCGAAAGGTTTTGGCCGAACTGGCGGTCTCCGATCCGGCCGGCTTCCGTCAGATCGCCGCACTCGCCGCCCAGCAGGCATAGTCCGCCCCGCGCCTTTTCGCCGCCATCCCGAACCGTTTCCGGGCACCCCGATCGATTCCGACAGATTCCTGCGGCCTCCGCGTCCAAGGGCGGGGGTCGCACGATCGAACCACGAAAGAGGGCCGCTGTGGACACGTCCGTCGAACAGATCCATGCCGAGGCGCTGGAAGAGCTCCACGCGATCACCAGCGCCGACGGCGTCAAGGAACTCGCCACCCGGTACCTGGGCAGAAAGGGCCGGGTCACCCTTTTTCTGCGCGGCATCTCGCAGCTTCCCGCCGACCAGCGCCCGGAAGCCGGCAAAAAAGCCAACCAGGTTAAAAAGGCGCTCGAGAAAGTTTTTTCCGAGGCTGCCGAACGGCTGGCCGCAACACCGGCCGACGATGACCGAATCGATGTTTCGCTCCCCGGCCGGAGTCCGGATCCTGGCCACCTGCATCCGATCACCCAGGTCAGCGACCTCATCTGCGAGATCTTTTTGCGTCTCGGCTTCGACATCGCCGAAGGACCGGAGGTCGAAAAAGACTGGTACAATTTCGAAGCCCTGAACTTTCCCAAGGACCATCCGGCCCGGGACATGCAAGACACCTTCTTTGTCTCGGAAGACACCGTGCTGCGGACCCATACATCGCCGCTGCAGGTTCGAATCATGGAAAAGCAGCCGCCCCCGGTTCGGGTGGTGGCTCCCGGAAAGGTCTTCCGGTGCGACTCGGACCTGACCCACACCCCGATGTTCCACCAAGTCGAGGGGTTGCTGGTCGACACGCACATCACCTTCGGCGACCTGAAAGGGGTGCTCACCACCTTCGTCCATGAAATGTTCGACGAACAGACAAGCCTGCGGTTTCGCCCCAGCTTCTTTCCCTTCACCGAGCCGAGCGCGGAAGTCGACATTCTGTGTGTCATCTGCCGTGGGAAAGGCTGCCGGGTCTGCTCCCAGACCGGGTGGCTGGAGGTTCTCGGATCCGGCATGGTTCATCCGGCCGTCTTTGAAAACGTCGGCTACGACACGACCCGCATCTCCGGATTTGCCTTCGGTATGGGGGTCGAACGGATTGCCATGCTCAAATACGGCATCGACGACATCCGCCGGTTTTTCGACAACGACATGAGATTCCTGGAACAGTTCTGACATGAAAGTAAGCCTCTCCTGGCTCAGCCAGTACATAACGGTCGACATGGAGATCCACCGTCTGGCAGAAGCGCTGACCATGGCCGGACTGGAGGTCGACGCGGTCTGGGATCGTTTCGACGATCTGGATCATGTCTACGTGGGCCGAATCGAGGCGGTTCGACCGCACCCGAATGCCGACAAACTGCGCATCTGCGAGGTCGCACTCTCCGGGCGAAAGGTCTCCGTGGTCTGCGGCGCCCCCAATGCAGCAGAAGGCATCCTGTCTCCCCTTGCGCTGCCCGGCACCCGCTTGGCCGATGGAACCGTCTTGGAAAAGTCGACGATCCGCGGTGCGGCATCCGAAGGAATGCTCTGCAGCGAAGCCGAGCTGGGGCTCGGAAAAGATCGGAGCGGAATCATGGTCCTGAGAGAGGGGCTTTCCGTCGGCGATCGTCTCATCGACGCGTTGCAGTTGTCCGATCCGGTCATGGAGATCGAGCTGACCCCCAACCGCCCCGACTGCCTGAGCGTACTCGGCATCGCCCGTGAGGTGGCCGCCATCTGCAAGGCATCGCTCCGTTATCCGGAGTTCTCGCTGCCGGAAGCCTCCGGCCGGATCGAAGATCATACGTCGGTGACCATCGAAGACCCGGACCACTGCCCGCGCTATGCGGCCGCCTTGGTGATGGACGTCTCGGTGGCCCCCTCCCCGGATTGGCTCCAACAGCGGCTGCTGTCCGTTGGCCTTCGGCCGATCAACAACATCGTGGACATCACCAATTTTGTGATGATGGAAACCGGCCAACCCTTGCACGCCTTCGATTTCAACCGCCTGGCCGAAAACCGGATCGTGGTCCGCAGGGCCATGGACGGAGAGCCGTTCACCACCCTCGACGGCAAGCAGCGCTTGCTGACCGCCGACATGCTGATGATCTGCGACGGCGAAAAACCGGTGGCCGTCGGCGGAGTGATGGGCGGTGAAAATTCGGAAATCGACAGCGACACCGCAGCGGTGCTTATCGAAAGCGCCTATTTCAACCCGGCCAGCATCCGCCGAACGGCCAGAACGCTGGGGCTCGGCACCGACGCCTCCCATCGTTTCGAGCGGGGCGTGGACCCGGAGGGAACCCTCGTGGCACTGCAGCGGGCTGCCGGCCTGGTCGCCGAACTCGGCAAGGGCCGGCTGATCGACGGGGTGATCGACGTGCATCCGAAGCCGAGCCGCCGGCCCGTGATCACTTTTTCGGCGGATGCCACCAATCGCTTGCTCGGCACCGACTTCGAAGCCGACCAGATCACCAAACTGCTCGAATCGATCGAGTTTTCCGTCGATCCGGGGGACAACGGAACCCTGGTGGTCACCCCGCCCTCCTTTCGGGTGGACGTCAGCCGCCCCGAGGATCTGATGGAGGAGGTGGCCCGGCTTTCGGGATACGACCAGATCCCGGAAACCTCGCCGCTGATCCCGGCCGACAAGCCGCCTCGGGCCGGTCACCGCGACTTCAGGACCCGAATCCGATCCATGATGACCGGATTCGGTTTCAGCGAGGCGATCAACTACAGCTTCGCTTCTCGCCGAACGGCAGACCAGCTCTTGCTGGCCGAAAACGACCCCCGCCGAAAAACCGTCCCGCTTCTCAATCCGCTCACCGAGGAGCAGTCGGTAATGCGGACGACCCTGGCCGCGGGACTTCTGGAGGCGGTTCAGCGGAACCTGTCCCGCCAGGTCCGGGATTTGAAGCTGTTTGAAATCGGAAAGGTCTTTATCGACAGCGGCTCCGATGAACTGCCCGAAGAGATCGAAATGCTCGGCGGCATCTGGACCGGAAACCGCACACCGGTCTCCTGGCATGGACCGGAAACCCCCTGCGATTTTTTCGACCTCAAGGGGGCTGTTGAAGGGCTCATGAAGGGGCTGGCGGTGACGGGCGTCGGCTACAGCCAACTGGAGGACGGCCGCTGCGATTACGTTCGGCCGGGCCGAAGCGCCCTCATATCGGCTGCCGAAAAGCCGATCGGATTCGTCGGCGAGGTCCGCCGGCGGGTGCTGAACCACTTTGACATCGACCAGCCGTGTTTTCTGTTCGAAATCGACGTCGAAGCGCTTCACCGCCTGCTCCCGACGGCGGTATCCGCCGCCCCGATCCCCCGGTTCCCCGCCGTTTCCCGAGACATCACCCTGATCGTGGATCGATCCGTGGAAGCGAGCCGAATCCTGGCCCGGGTGCAGGACATGAAAGAGCCCCTCGTGGAGCAGGTGGGGCTGTTCGACGTTTTCGACGGGGAACCGATTCCCAGGGGGAAAAAGAGCGTGTCGTTTCGAATCACCTATCGCTCCCACGAGCAGACGCTGAAAGACGAATCGATCAATCCCCTTCACGAACGGATCTCAAAAGAGCTGCTGGGCGCTTTTGACGCCAGCCTCCCCGGATAGCCCGGAATCGATTCGTGGATTGGTCGATGGATCGAATCGTGGTATATTTCCTTGCCTTTACCCCAATCCTATTCTCGGCAGCGCGATGGAAAAGGTCCAGATACCGGACAGGCTCTATTTTCGCATCGGCGAGGTCAGTCGGATCGCCTCGGTGCCGCCCTACGTTCTTCGATTCTGGGAAAAGGAGTTCCGACGGATCAAGCCGAAACGGACCCCCTCTGGACAGCGCCTTTACCGGAAAAAGGACGTCGAACTGATCCTGACCATCAAGCACCTCCTCTACGAGAAAAAATTCACCATCGAAGGGGCTCGGCGAAGGCTTCGCAGCGGCCGGGGCAGCGCCGGGCCCGACCTCCAAAAAGCCGATCTTGAGGAAATTCGGAAAGAGCTGATCACCATCCGGCGCCTCCTGTCTTGAAGGAGAAACCTGTTGACAACGCTAGTTTTTTGTCCTATTTATCGGCTCTGGTCAGCGGGCATAGCTCAGTTGGTAGAGTACAAGCTTCCCAAGCTTGGTGTCGCGAGTTCGAATCTCGTTGCCCGCTCCACAGGAACATCCGCCGTTTTCGGTTTTATGGTTCGTCTAAGATGGTTGGGTTTACGGGGCAGGTGAGGAACGGATGGTGACACCATGAACGGATAAGGTTCTCCGATCCAAAAAGTAGACCGACCATCTTAGATTGACCGAAACGGGCGACAGCCCGTTTTTGCTTTTTTAGGAGAAGGAACTTGTCGGCGCCAGGAGAAAAGGCGTATCGCAGCCCGGGAAAACCGGAGGACCGGCGCCGGAAGCGGAAAGACCGACTGACCGGGCCGGAAAAAGAGGCCCTGGTTCTGGATCGGGTCAACCGGTTCGCCGAGCCGCTCTGTGAATCCGAGGGGATGGAGTTGGTGCACGTCGAATACCTTCGGGAACAGGGGGGGCGGGTGCTTCGGATTTACATCGACCGCCCCGAGGGGGTGACCGTCGACGATTGCGCCCGGATCAGCCGGCAGGTCGGCGACTGGCTCGACGTCAGTCTGGAGGAGATCGGCCCTTACAGTCTGGAGGTCAGCTCACCGGGCCCGGAGCGCCCCATCGGCAGGGCCTCGGACTTCGAGCGGTTCCGGGGGAGAAAGGCGAAGATCAGCATATCGCCCCCGCGGGAGGGAAGGAAAAATTTTACGGGATTTCTTCTCGGCGTCAAGGCCGGGCGGATCTCTTTGCAGACCGTCGATGGAATGGTGGAAATACCCATGGAAGAAATCCGAAAGGCGCGACTGGCGGACGGAGAGTAGGGATGTTTATCGCAGATATCAAACGAGTGGTCGAACAGGTCAGCCGGGACAAGGGCATCGACCGAGGTATCCTCATCAAAGCCTTGGAGGAGGCGCTTCGCTCGGCTGCCCGGAAGCGATTCGGCAGCAAGGTCGACATCGAGGTGCAGTACAACGAAGAGATGGGAGAGATCGAGGTTTTCCAGTTCAAGGAAGTGGTCGAAGAGATCACGGAGCCCGATCTGGAGATCGGTCTCGAGGAAGGCCGACAGCTCGACCCGGAATGCGAAATCGGAGACAGCCTCGGGGTGAAGATGGACACGACCACCTTCGGCCGAATCGCCGCCCAGTCGGCCAAGCAGGTCATCATCCAGAAGATGAAAGACGCCGAGCGGGATGCGGTCTTTACCAACTTCATCGACCGGAAGGGCGAGATCATCAACGGCATCGTCCAACGAATCGAGCGGGGAAGCATTATCGTCAACCTCGGTCAGACCGAAGGCGTGCTGCCCTCCCGGGAGCAGGTCCCGCGAGAGTCCTACCGACGGGGGGACCGCATCCGCGCCTATATCATGGACGTGCTTCACGAGTCCCGCGGGCCGCAGATCATTCTTTCCCGCACGCACCCGAGCTTTCTGATGCATCTGTTCCGAACCGAGGTGCCGGAGATCAGCGAGGGGATCGTCAATATCGTTGCCGCGGCCCGGGAGCCGGGCAGCCGGGCAAAAATCGCCGTATCCTCCAATGATCTGGACATCGACCCGGTCGGCGCCTGCGTGGGGATGAAAGGAAGCCGGGTGCAGAATGTGGTGCAGGAGCTGCGGGGGGAGAAAATCGACATCATCCCCTGGCATGTGGACCCGGCCAAGTTTGTCTGCAACGCCCTGGCCCCGGCGGAGATTTCCCGGGTGATCATCGATGAGGACAACAAGTCGATGGAGGTCATCGTGCCGGACGAGTTTCTTTCCGTCGCGATCGGGAAAAGGGGGCAGAATGTCCGGCTGGCCTCCAAGCTCACGGGCTGGCACTTGGACGTCAAGAGCGAGAGCCGATACAGCCAGGCCATGAAGGACGGCTACGAATCGCTGATGAGCCTGGAGGGGGTCAGTATCGGACTGGCCGACGCGCTCTACGAAAGCGGGCTTTTCTCCGCCGAGGAGTTGAGCAAGGCCAGCGTCGAAGACTTGATGCAGATCCGGGACATGGACGAAGAAAAAGCCGTTACCCTGATTCAGGAGGCCGAAGCTTCGGTGGAGGCAGCAGAGCAGGAGGCCGCCATTGCCGAAGCAGAAGCGGCGGCCAGGGCCGAGGCCGGAGAAGAAGAAGAAGAAGCGATCC